>JAADIR010000039.1 GCA_013151245.1 Chlorobiota bacterium | reverse complement strand
TATCTTGATGACATGATATACATTCCTGCGGAGTTCCCGTATAGCCGCTTGTGTGGCACGACGCGCAGTCAACCGTTGAATGAGAACCCGTTAGAGGAAAGTTTGTGCTGTTGTGATCAAAAGTCGTTTCTTCCCAAATATTTGTATTGTGGCACAGTTCGCATGTCGTCGGATAATTCTGCGAAACGTGTTCGGGAGCGTTGCTATATTTATCCCGATGACATGCGACGCACTCATTTACCGCGCTCGTCGTATTTCCCTCGTGGCAATCGGCGCATTGCAGATCGAAATGGCTTCCCGCCAATTCAAACCCTGTGGTAGTATGATCAAACGTTGACGGCTGCCAGGCGCCGGTATTATGGCACGTCTGGCAATCCGCGGATATTCCGGCGCTTTGATGATTTGGACTTTGCGCTCCGTTGTACTTGTCAATATGGCAATCCATACATTCCGTTGAAGTGTTCGCATATCCATTGGAATGACAAAGCGAGCAGTCGGTCGTTATATGCGCGCCGGTCAACGGAAATTGCGAAAGAGCGTGATTGAACGCGCCGTCGCCGTCGCCGGTTGGATGACACGCTAAACATTCGTTGGATTCATAAATATATCCCGCAACGCCGCTGTGTTCTTCGTCAGTGTTCGCGCGGTCGTGCTCGTGGCAATCAATACATGAGAATTGTCCGTAATCGCTTGATATCGTATGGCAATCCGCGCAGTTATCCCATTCTCCGTTATGCTTTCCGGAATAGATCGGGAAGTATTGATTGTCGTGATCAAACGTCGAAGGAGTCCAAGCCGAAGTTGAATGACAAGTCTCGCAATCATTTGTGAATTGTACTTGCTGATGATTAGGGTTGGTCGTATTGTTGAAATCCGCTAAATGACAGTCCGCGCACAATTCGCGTTTAACGTTATAATCGTTGTTGTGGCAAGAGGCGCAATCGCTTGAAATTGCAGCGTGCGCGCCGGTAAGTTCAAAATACTGATCATGAACGATAAACTGCGCGGGAGACCAACCCGGATCGGTGGAATGGCATTCGCCGCAACTCGTTGATAATCCGAGATTCGTATGATTAGGGTTCGTTGCCGAATTAAAATTTTCTTGATGGCACGATGCGCATTCAAGCGGCGTTCCCGCGTAGCCGTTAATATGGCACTGAGTGCAGTCAGTTGAAAGATGCGCGCCGGTTAACGGAAATTGCGTCGTCGCGTGATTGAAGCCGCCTTCGCCGCTTCCAGTCGGATGACAAGAGAAGCAGGCGTCCGTTGCGTAAACATAACCGTTCACGCCGCCGTGTTCTTCGTCGGTACCGGTCTTGTCGTGTTCGTGACAATCTATGCAGGAAAACTGAGCGTAATCACTCTGAGTTGTGTGGCAATCCGCGCAATTAGTCCACGCCCCGTTGTGCGAGCCGGAATAGATCGGGAAGAAAAGATTATCGTGATCGAAATCTGCCGCCGGAACCCAAGCCGTCTGAGAATGACACGCCTGACAATCCGTGTCAAAACCCGCCGAAAGATGATCGGGGTTCGTCGTATTTTCATAATTCGTATGATGACAGCCCGCGCATTCCGTAGGCGCGCCCGCGTATGTATCCGTATGACACGATTGACAATCGCTCGCTATCGCGGCGTGCGCTCCGACCAATTCATAAATCGAATTGTGATCGGTAAAGAGAGCGGGGCTCCATCCGGGGCTCAAAGTATGACATGCTTGGCAATCGGTTGAAAATCCGTTCGCCGTGTGATTGGGATTTGTAGTCGCGTCGTAATTCGATTTGTGGCAAACATAACAATCCTGCGATAATCCGGCAAAAGTATCGGTTGCGTGACAAGCGAAACAATCGGAAATAGCGTGTCCGCCGGTTAACGGGAAAACTTCGTGATTAAAATTTGTGGTTGACCAAAACGGAGACGCCATGTCGTGACACTCCGTGCAGTCCGTACTGAAATTACCCGCCGCATGATCGGGTGATTTTGCCGCGTAATACTTGTCCGAGTGACATCCAAAACAGTCAACGCCGAGCGGTTCAAAATTCAAAAGCGATTCTGTGTTGTGGCATTGGTAGCAATCCGCAGCTTTGTGATTCCCAAGTAACGGAAATCTGCTCGTCTCGTGCATTCCGGTAATGTCTTTCACAAGCCACGAATCGGTATCATGACAGCGCGCGCAATCGAAGCCTACGCTTCCCTGATGCATATCGGTATGACAGCTTTCGCAATTTACGTCCGCCTTGTCAAACTCAAGAGATTTATGACAGTTTTGACAATTGACGTCTTTATGTTGTCCCGTCAATTTAAATTCGGTTTTATCGTGATCGAATTGGAGCGGTTCTTTCAGCTTATTCCAATTCTCGGCTGTATGACAAGCCGCGCACTCAAGCTTTAGATTAGCGCCGTGCGGCGACGATTGGGCGAAAAAAACGTTCGCCGCAAAAAGTAATATTATTATGAATGACAAACGGAACATGCGATTGACTCCATTTTATATTTTACGGTAATTTTACCGTTAATCGTTTCTTTTTTGTGACACTTCTCACAATCGACGTTCTTGTGAGCGCCTTCCAATTTAAACTTTGTTTTTGAATGATCAAAATATTTTGCCGACCAGCCTTCAAAACCGTGACAGCTTTTGCAGTCGTTGTCGTATGCGGCTTGAAACTGTCCCGAATGATAATCTTCGTGACAAGAAAGACAAGCGGAATCTATCTTTGAAAAAATCTTTGTCCTTTCTTCTTTTGAAAAATGACATTCCGAACAGTGAACGTTTTTATGCTTCCCTTCCAATTTAAACTTGGTTTGATCATGATCGAAATTTACCGTTTTCCAACCGTCGGTAATGTGACAAACCAGGCAATTCCCCTTTCCGTCCTTGAATAACGCTATTTCATTTCCGTGTTTATTTTCATGACATGCAATACATTCGATTTTTTTTCTAAACGTCCACCTTTCTTCCGTTAAATGACATTCGGTGCAGGGAACCGCAAGATGCGCGCCGCTTAATGCAAACTGCGATTTATTATGCTCTTCAATCGAAAAAGACGAACTCTTGAACCCTTTTTCATCATGGCATTCCGCGCAGTCTCTGAATAATCCGTCCCGGCTGAATTCACCTTTGTGGTAATCTTCGTGGCAATCGGCGCAAAATTGATGATCGATTTTTTGCTTGAAACCGGACTTGTGACAGCTTTCACATTTTACGTTCGAGTGCTTTCCTTTAAGAATGAATCCGGTTTTTCCGTGATCGAAATTCTTTCTGTTTTTGATTACTGCAAAGCCGTTAACCACATGACAACTTTTACAATTCTTTCCGAATTTTCCTTTATGAACGTCCGCATGGCAATCGCCGCAGCGACCGAATTTAAAACCGGTAAATTCTTGAAATTTATTCTCTCCCGTTCCGGTAATTTTATGACAGCCTTCGCATTTTACGTTTTTATGCTTTCCCTCCAAAGGAAAATCGGTTTTTTGATGATCAAATTTCTCGGCTTTTTTCCAGTCATTAAACCCGTGACATTGCCGGCAATCGTCGGTTGAAAGAGTTTCTTTGTGGTAATTTTCATGGCATGACGCGCATTTTTGACTTAATCCTAAAAATGTGTTTTTTCTATTTTTTATTGTTTTATTATTATCTACAATGAATTTTGAAGCGTGGCAAACGTCGCATTTCAATTTCGCGTGTTCCCCAAGCAATTTGAATCCGGTCAGATCGTGGTTCAGCTCTTCATGATGGAAATGGACTATTTCAAAATCGCGCCCGAAGTGTTCGCTGTGGCAAGCGGAACAATTTTTCCCAATCGCTTCCGAACTCACGTGATAACCTCTGTCTTGTTCAATTCTAACTTTTATCTCAGCGTGACAAGCGAGACACTTGTCGTTTGCAACTTTGTCGCCGAGAGTGTGACATTTAGTGCAGTTTGAAAGCCCCTCCAATTCCGCGTGCGCTTTTGTCAGCTCGCCCGGGGATATTTGAGCAAATAAACTGATTCCTCCGAATAGAAAAAGGAACGCTATTTTAACCGTAATTTTCATATATTAATAAATTTTTACCGCAGTCATCACTAAGGAGTCCCGATTCATCGGGACGACTATAGCATTACAAGATAAATCCTTCCCGATTAAAAACATCGGGATTTATTGCCTGCCGCGCGTATTGCTTTTTTATTACACGGCGGTAAAGAAATTTTGAAGATTAATTTAAGAATGAATGGATGAAAAATTCAAATCGGTTGAACCGAAACGTCTATTGTTACGCTCAAAATTCCGATTTTCATTATCCATCCGTCTCCGCTGCGCTTCCGGCTTCACTTTGTTGCGCCGAGACAAGCCGCCGAGATAAATTATCCATTTTCCATTATCTATTATCAATTGCGGTTTACCGCTCTATGTAATCCGTTAAAGATTGCTTCATCCCTAAAAACGGGATTCGCAACGACCCGGTTACTTTTATTCATCTTCTTGCATTAATCAAATTACTCATGAATATTTTATAACGTTATTTATGGCTCATAACTATTTCGCCGAACTTCTTCGTTATTTTAATGCCGGCTTTTGTTAAAAACTCTCTCGGCAATTCGCCGCCGGCAAAAACATAAACTAAATCGTTTGCCAGCGTAAAAGAATCATCGTTCTCAATTTTCATTAAAACTTTATCTTTTTCAATTTTCAAAACGTTTGAATTTAAAATAATTTTTACTTCGCCGGATTTTTCGGCTTCCGTAATTCTGTCAAGATTTCCCGGCTTTATCCGGTTGAATTTTTCCCGTCTGTAAGAAAGAGTTACGTTGTTCCCGTTATCGGCTAGAATCATAGCGGATTCCACAGCCGAGTCGCCGCCGCCGACGACAAGGACGTCTTTACCGTTGATATGCTCCGGATCGAGAAGACGGTAATAAACTTTCGGGAGTTGTTCTCCTTCCACGCCCAATTTTCTCGGCGAGCCGCGTCTCCCAATAGCAAGCAGAACCGCTTTGGCAAGATATTGTTTGTCTTTTGTAATTACTTCAAAAAGTTCGCCGTTTTTTCCAACGGATTCGACCTTGGTATTTTCTTGAATTACGATATCGTTTGCGTCAAGCACGCCCTTCCAAATTGATATTAGTTCGTCCTTTGAAGTTTCAACAAGTTTGATTTTTCCGTAAAGCGGTAATTCCATCGGAGCGGTCATTACGATTTTTGCGCGCGGGAAAGAGTAAACAGTTCCGCCTAGCGTATCCTGTTCGAGCGTAACAAATTTCAACTTATTTTTTTTAGCCATCAAAGAAGCCGAAATGCCCGCCGGTCCCGCGCCAACAATCACTAAATCCAAATTGCCTTTATTATTACTTTTAATATTTTTCGCGATATTCAGAACCGCTTGCTTCCCTTGTTCTACGGCGTTTTTGATTAGTCCCATTCCGCCCATCTCTCCGGCAATGTAAATTCCCGGCACGTTCGATTCGAAAACCGGGCTAACGTGCGGCAGTTCTACGCCGCGGGTTTCCGTTCCTATTTTCAAAGAGATTGCGCCGACCGGACAAGCATGAAAACACGCGCCGTGACCGACGCATCTTGAAGCGTTTATTGTGGTGGCTTTTCCGTCTTTAATTCCGAGAATATCTTTTTCGGGGCAGGCGGTAATGCACGCGCCGCTTTTAATGCAGCTATTAATATCGACGACCGGATGAAGAGAAACAGGCTCGTGAAGACCCATCTCTTTCGCCTTTTTTATCTTTGCTTCGACGACGTCGGAGTCCTTCTTTTGTTTGCGGAGATAAAGAAAAAGAATCGTAAAAAAAATTATCCCAACGGAACCGTAGATTACAATATTTTCAAGAAGGACTTCCAAAATTATTACCTTAACTTTTTTATGTAGGAACGAGCTAGGTCGGCTTCGTCGGACTCGGGATATTTTTCTATCAAATCTTTCCAAACCTTTCGCGCTTTTGCCGTATTTCCTTTATTAGCTGAAATTGCGCCGAGGTTGAAAAGAGCTTCCGTACTTTTAGGATTTACTTTTAATATTCTTTCGACGGTTTTTTCGGCTTCGTTAAATTTTCTTAAATCGAAATAAAGAAACGTTAGAGCCGATAAAATATCTTCGCGGCGTTTGTTGATCGTTAAAATCTTCTCGTAGTAATCGACGGCTTCGTCGGCTCTGTGCCCCGCCGATAAAAGCTCGGCGTATTTTCTCATCGAAAGCGTATCGGACGGATTTTCGTCAATTTGAATTTTCAGTTTTTCCATTTCGTGAAGCACGCTTTCGGAGACGTTGCTTTTTGAAGGCGGCTGTTCGGTTGGGGGCGTCCCCTCGCGCATTTCGTCGTTCGGTATTTCCATTGAGGAAAAGTCTTTCTTTTCCGTAGAATTATCCGGACTAAAAATAACCAGCGCGGCAACGATAAAAACAAACGCGGCAATGTAAATATACGTCAGTTTAATTTTCATTTTATCTCCTTAGAAAACCCATCTGTAACCAAAAACAATTGTTACTCCCACATGCACAAGCATAATCAGCAGCATCAATATGGCAAACGGTAAATGCGCAACGTGCCAATATCCGAATAGCTTCTGCATCGATTTAAGCAAAGATATTTTTCTTGTTAATACTAGCTTTGATTTTATTAATCGAATAACTTCTTTTCTGTTTTCTTTTGAAATTTCAGATTTTTTAAGTACGGATTTAATCTTCTTCAGCGCCTTTCTTTGTTCAATAGTTTTTTTTATAAACGAAGATATGGCGGACGATAGTTTTATTTCTTCCAAATCAACAAAAGAAAATTCATCAATCATCAATAAAATTGATTCGCTGAGATTGTAATTCTCTCTCAATCTCTGCGTTAAATTAATATTCAGTTTATTTACGTCGTTAAAACTCAGTTCGTTTCCTTCAATTGTTCTTGGAATTTGAAGATAAATGAACCTTCCGATAAAGCCGCTGACAACCACGGCCGCCATGCTCCAAAAACTAATGGAAACCAATCCGCCAAATTTGAACGCCGTGTGATAAAGAACTAAAATCGGTCCCAAAGTACAAAGAAAAATGTGAAAAATCAGCCAATTTTTTAACGCGCCGAGGCGAGAAAACCGCTTAACCCTTTTTCTTATCATGTAACTGACAACGCCGACGAGCATCATCAACGAGCCGATAATTCCGAAACCGTGCCCCAACGCTCCGCTCGGTTTAAGTAAAGTATGTAATTCGCTAAAAAACCTTTTGTTCAAAGGAAGCGTGTAATAATCCCATCCAAAATACAATATAATAACCGAGATAACGGAAAGAATAAGGAATAAAGAGATTTTATATAATTGATTTAATGTTATAATCATAGAAAAATAATTGCCAAATAATAAAGGATATGATATCTGTTTAATAATACCGAATGCCGCTAATATAATAAATAATTCATAAACTTATCTTAAAATTGTCTTAAAATATTATTTTTGATTAGTAGAATCCGCTTTTTTTTCTTTAATTTCGAATGATAAAATTTTAGATATTTAACCAATTAATTAGAGAGGGAAATATGTCGAACGCATATTTTAAAGTGCCGCAGCCGGTAAACGAACCGATTAAAACTTATTTGCCGGATAGTTTGGAAAGAGAACAACTCAAAGTAAATCTTGAACTTTTGCAATCGAAAAAAATTGAAGTTCCTCTGATAATAGGGGGAAAAGAAGTAAAAACGGGCGATATGGGAGAAATGCGCGTTCCTCACAATCATTCGAAAATTTTAGGAACTTACCATAAAGCAAGTAAAGAACACGTACAAATGGCGATTGACGCAGCGCTGGAAGCTCGGAAAGAATGGGCTGAAATGCCGTGGGAACATAGAGCCGCAATTTTCTTAAAAGCGGCGGATTTACTTGCCGGTCCGTGGCGCGCAACAATCAATGCCGCAACAATGCTCGGTCAGTCAAAAGTAGCGCATCAAGCCGAAATTGATTCCGCTTGCGAATTGATTGACTTCTGGCGCTTCAACAGCTACTATATGGCTCAACTTATGGGAGAACAGCCGTATTCTCCCGCCGGAATGTGGAACCGGGTTGAATACAGACCCTTGGAAGGATTTGTTTTCGCGGTAACTCCATTTAATTTTACGTCCATTGCCGGCAATTTGCCCACCGCTCCGGCGCTCGTCGGAAACGTTACGCTTTGGAAACCGGCGTCGAGCGCGGTTTATTCCGCTTACTATTTAATGCTTTTATTGAAGGAAGCCGGAGTTCCGGACGGCGTAATTAACTTCATTCCCGGCAGCGGAGGAAACGTTGGAAATCCCGTTCTTGAAAGTCCCGATTTAGCCGGCATACATTTTACCGGTTCAACGGCGACTTTTCAAAGAATGTGGAAAACCGTTGGCGCCAACATTACCAAGATGAAATATTATCCGAGAATCGTAGGCGAAACCGGCGGAAAAGATTTTATCTTTGCGCACAACACGGCCGACGTTGACGCTCTTGTTGTGGCGGCAATCCGAGGCGCGTTTGAATATCAGGGACAAAAGTGTTCCGCGGCTTCGAGAATGTACATCCCGAAATCCCGCTTTGACGAATTCAAAGAAAAATACGTCGCTGAAGTTGAAAAAATAGGAATGGGAGACGTTGAAGATTTCCGCAATTTTATGTCGGCGGTAATCGACAAAGCGGCGTTTGAATCGATCAGAGAATATATCGACTACGCAAAAGAATCTTCAGACGCGGAAATAATAACCGGAGGAAATTATGACGATTCGAAAGGCTATTTTATCGAGCCGACGACAATCGTAACAACCGACCCGAAATTCAAATCGATGCGGGAAGAAATATTCGGTCCGGTATTAACTATTTACCCGTACGACGACGATAAATTTGACGAAACTCTTGATTTGTGCGATACTACTTCGCCCTACGCTTTAACCGGCGCAATTTGGGCGCAGGATAGAAACGTACTTGTAAAAATGGAAGCAAAACTAAGAAACGCGGCGGGCAACTTCTATATTAATGACAAACCGACCGCCGCGGTCGTCGGTCAGCAGCCGTTCGGAGGCGGAAGAGCTTCCGGCACAAACGATAAAGCGGGCAGCTCGATGAATCTTCTCCGCTGGACGTCGGTAAGAACTTTGAAAGAAACATTCGATCCGCCGAAAAACTGGGTTTATCCTTTTATGGTGGAAGAATAAAATAGAATTAACGTTAGTTTTCAAAGAAGGCGGCTTCATTTCGGAGCCGCTTTTTTTTTGAAGGACTACAAAAGATATTCAGTAATTTTTGTAAAGACGCTCCATTTTTTATTAGATATAACTAATAAAACCGCCAATAGACTGTATTTTATTAGTTATACTTAAAATAAAAAAACCCGCCGTTGAAATTACCGGCGGGTTCCGCTTTTATCATACTTAAAGAAGTATGTTTACATCATTCAGATCAACTAATTCTTACAATCCGTAAGAAAATCCTAAACTAAACGCCATAACGTCCATTTGATGCGTTCCGGGCATTGCGTTTTCCGGGACCATAGCAATTTCTCTCGTCGCTCCGAAAAGATATTCCATAGCTCCTTCAATTTTTAAATTACCGTTCATCCACCCCAATCCGAAAGTTACGACATTGTTTGTTGAAGACGGGAAAAGAACGTTAACGGTTTCGTCCGGCGCCGGAGCGGGATCGTAATAATAACCGCCGCGAAGCGCGAAACTTTTAGAAACCAAATATTCCAGACCCAAACGGATTTGAGTGGCGTCTTCCCATTTCATTTCAAAAGTGTTGCCGCCGGTTTGCGCCATTGTGGCTTCCCAGTTTGCGTCTTTATAGGTAGCGACTAATTTATCCAGTTCCGACCATTGGCTGTATTGCGCGTCGAAAGTAATCGTAAATTTTTCGGTAGGATGAACCGCGATACCGCCGGCAATCCACATCGGCCAGGTTACGTCGCGGTCAAAATCGCTTTCCGTGGCAAATCCGTATCCGGCGAACGCCGGATTTTTCGCCGTTCCGCTCATGCTGACGGTTGTTTTGGTGCGGAAAGTTACGCCCGCCGAAAACATTTCGCTGAAGTCATATTTCAAACCGATTGTAGCGCCGAAACCGGTTCCGGTAGATGATTCTTCGAACTGGACAACGTTTGTTCCGGCTATAATCGGTTGGCTTAAATCGAACATACCGTAATAAATGTTAATCGCCAAACCGACTGAAAAAGCGTCCGTAATCTGATAAGCTATTCCGGGCGAAATATTAAATACGGCAATTTGGGACATAAAATCAAAACCTGCCGGATATCCGAAATCCGCCGAATTCCAATCGGTTCCCAAACCGGCGGGAACGTAAACGCCGAGTCCAACGGCTAAATCGCCGAAGCTATAATTGAAAAATACGTTTGGCGAAATGTAATGTTTTGTGTTCGTCGCGGCGTCAATATTTGCCATATCCATTTTGTAAGTCGCGCTCGGCATAACGTCCGTTCCGAAAACAAGAATGCTATTCTGTAATTTTGCCAATCCGGCGGGGTTCCAGTAAAGAGCCGTAGCGTCGTTAGCCAAACCTACAAAAGCGCCGCCCATACCCAACGCGCGCGTACCGATGCTGTTGAGACTAAGTCCGTTTGCAAATGTCGTCGTTCCCAATGCAAAGAAAAGCGCTGCGGTTAATAACAAGTTTCTGATTTTTTTCATTTTACCTCCAATTAAAATAAGTAGTTAGTTAAGTGAATAAAAGTTTATCTTTAGTCCTCTTCGTATTCTTTACCGAGTAAAGCTTTTTTAATTGATTCGTCTAATATCCCCGGCATACTCATGTGATCCATAAACGCGCTCATTCCGGCGTCCCAGAAATACATATCCATTCTGAACATTTCTCTTTGAGTGTAAACTTTGATCTCGTCCCCTTCTTGAATTAAAAGGACTTCAATCGGATATGCCGTAACATGATCGATTCCCGGACATTTATTACTATCGTCTTCCCGGGAACTTCCCGCAATGTTGAAAGATTCGGCTTCGGTGCGCGGTCGCGTAAGCCCGAGAAGAATAGCGTCCTTTTTAGGCGATTCGATTTGCGAAATTACTTTCCAAAGCAAATCCGACTTTTCCGGATACCAGCGGTATTCCATATCGTCTTCAACCGGTTCGAAATATTTTATATTCGATAAAAATTGATCTCTTAATTTTTTTATCCCGTCAAATCCTTCTTTATTTTTCTTTTCATAGATTTCAGGGAATTGGTCTTCGTCGTTGAAGAACGTCATCTCTCCAACCATCATAAACATATCTTTCGACGATTCCGCCAAATCTTCGTCGTCGCGAATAGGTTCCATCGGGGTCGATACTTTTTCTCCGCCGGCTGCGGCATGAAGCAGACTGATAAGTTCGTCTTTGAACGGTTTTGTTTTTTCAATAACTTGGTTGTAAACGTCCTCTTTATCATTCTCGTATAAATCGTTGAAAACAATTCTGTTAATAGTTTCAGGATCGGTAATTACGACATTAACGCCGGAGGGGTCTTCATAAATCCCGATACGAAGAAATCCGGCGACAAGATATTTAGACCCGAACGAAGTAAGCATAGAGTTATATTTTTCATTCGACAGCACGAAAAGTTCAGCCTTAAATCCGCAAAAATCTTCTTCGTCTTGTCTGATATGATCCGGCGAAGTAACCGGACCGGAAAATAATATTTTATAATCCGTCCCTTGAAGTTTTGCTTTAATATCCGTCGCAACTTTAGAAATATCGTCCGATATTCCCTTGTTTGTTTTTAAATAAATCCCGTGATTTGAAGCCGCCGAAACGGCGCTGAAAAAAATCATAATCAGAAATAATTTAATAAATTTCATTGCTTCTCCATTTTAATTAAAAATTATTATGGTAATAAATCTCTTAATTTCTTTTTAATTGAACCGCAATTGTCAAAGCTGTTATAAACTTCGCACTCTCTGCATTCTTTAACTTGGCAGACGTTGTTTTTATGGTTATACATCCAGCAAGGTTTGTCAAACGAATAATAATAATTACAATTCTCTCTGTCTTCGGCGGAACAATTAATTACATTCCAGCAAGGAAGGAGAGCAAGAATTCTTCGTATCCCTTCTATATTGATTTTTTCTTCATTGATTGTTTTTTGAATGCATTGGAGACGTTCAATATCATTCTCGGAATATAGGCGCTGATTACTCTCTTTGCGGAACGGAATAATCAGTCCTTCCCTTTCATACATCCGAAGAGTATAAACGGAAACGCCGAGTACTTTTGCGGCATTACTTATTGTGTAGATCGGTTCGTTTTTATTCATAATTTAGAAATATTGACAATAATCATTGTCAAGTTTCTTGCCACAAATTATTACAAGGTTCTATGCTAAAAAATCCATATTCGGCAAGCTCCCTTCCCATAAGTAAGAATCAACTCTTTATTCATTCTTATAATTGGTAAGAGACCAATTATCGACATTCGGAAAAATTAAAATTTTCGAAGTATTTTGAATTGGCAAGATAATTGATAATTGTGACTATCAACTATTCGGGTAATCACAATTACGTATGGATTTTAAAGTAGATAGAGAAGAACCGGTATTCTCCATTAGCACGGCTGCAAAATTGCTGGGCATTTCCATCCCGACCTTAAGAATGTATGAGAAAGAGGGCTTAATTCTTCCCTTCAAAAAAGAAAGCCATCAAAGACTCTATTCCGAAGCCGACCTGGAAAGAATACGCTGCATTAGAGAAGCAATTAATCAAAAGAAGATTAGCATCAACGGAATAAAAGCAATCTATTCTCTCATTCCGTGCTGGGAAGTCGTCCACTGCTCCGAAGAAGACAGGAAAATTTGCGGAGCGTTCAACGGCGACGAAGAACCCTGCTGGACTTACAATCACCCGAATACCGTTTGTGAAAATATAGAATGTAGAGATTGTATAGTATATAAAAACTACTCGAAATGCGGAACAATAAAAGATTTACTAAAGAATATTACAGGAAAAGAGATATGAATTCATTATCCCGCAGAAGATTTCTGAAAATTTCCGGAGCTTCAATTGCCGCCGCTTCGGCTCTAACGTCTATGAACTCGGTTGTAAAAGGAGCGCAAAAGGTAAGCGAAAAAACGGGCAAATCCGTAAAAGGAATTCAGAAGATTCCTACTTATTGCAGCATGTGCTTTTGGAAATGCAGCGCAATCGGTTATGTGAGAGACGGCAAGCTGTGGAAAGTCGAAGGCAATCCTATCGATCCGTTGAGCGCCGGACGTCTTTGCCCGCGCGGAACGGGCGGCGTGGGAGCGCACTATGACCCCGATCGTCTGAAATATCCTTTGTTAAGAAAAGGAAAACGGGGCGAAGAAAAATGGGTTCAAGTTACTTGGGACGAAGCGTTTGAATTTATCGCTAAAAAGATGAAAAATATTAAATCCCAATACGGCGCCGAATCGATGGGATTTTTCAGTCACGGAATCGGCGGCGGTTTTATCAAGCATCTCTTAAAAGCCTACGGAACGCGAAACATTGCGGCTCCGTCATTCGATCAATGTCTCGGTCCGCGCGATACGGCGTTTGAAATTACTTACGGAGACGTTATCGGCGGTCCCGAAAGAACGGATATTGAAAATGCAAAATGTATCGTCCTTCTCGGTTCCCATCTCGGCGAAAATATGCACAACACCCAAGTGCAGGAATTCTCTAAAGCGGTTGAAAACCACGCTTCAATAATTGTCGTCGATCCCCGATTATCAACGGCGGCGACAAAAGCAAAATTTTATCTTCCAATTAAACCCGGAACCGACCTTGCGCTGCTTTTGACTTGGATGAACGTTTTAATTTCCGAAAATCTCTACGATAAAGATTATATTGAAAAATACGCTTTCGGTTTCGAACAGCTGAAAGCCGAAGTAAGTCAATATACTCCCGAATGGGCGTATCCCGTTACCGGAATTAAACCCGAATTGATTAGGGAAACCGCCAGAGAAATGGCTCGATATAAACCTTCAACTTTAGTTCATCCGGGAAGACATTCGGTTTGGTACGGAGACGACACCCAAAGAGGCAGAGCGTTGGCAATTATGAGCGCGCTGCTCGGCAACTGGGGAAGAAAAGGCGGTTTGATTAACCAAGACGTTTTTGACGTTCCTTCCTATCCTTATCCCGAATACCCGAAACCGAAACGCGAAAACGCGGACAATCCCAACCGCAAATATCCTTTCGGCGGAGCCGAAGGTTACACGACGGGACTTCGCGAAGCTACGCTAACCGGAAAACCTTATCCTATTAAAGGATGGTTCGTTTACGGAACAAACTTACTTTATTCGCTTCCGAATATGCAGGAAACAATCGACGCAATGCAAAAACTGGATTTGCTTGTTGTAATCGACGTGGTTCCCAGTGAAATTGCCGGCTACGCGGACGTTGTTCTTCCGGAATCGATTTACCTCGAACGATACGACGAATTGTTTGCGCCCTATTTCAAACAGCCGTTTGTTTCTTTGCGCCAGCCGGTAATTGCGCCGCCTCACGATCAAAAACCCGGATGGTGGATTGCAAAAAAACTCGGCGAAAAATTAGGACTACAAAAATATTTCCCGTGGAAAGACGTGGAAGAATATCTTGATACAAGACTTAAAATGGCGGGTTTAAGTTTAAAAGAAATGAAAGAAAAAGGAGTCGCGCTCGGCGAAAAACCGCCTCTTTATTTTGAAGAAGGATGGGAACCGGAATTTGACACTCCCACGGGAAAAATAGAATTATATTCCACCCATCTTGACGAATTAGGCTACGATCCGATTCCAAAGTTCACTAAACACGAAGAACCTCAACCGGGTTATTTCAGACTGCTGTTCGGGCGCGCCCCGATGCACTCTTTCAGCAGAACTCAAACCAACAGATTGCTGACAAACGTTATGGACGAAAATGAAGTTTGGATAAACGCCGACGTTGCAAAAAGGTTCGAGTTAAAATCCGGCGATTATATAAAATTAAAAAATCAAGACGGAATTGTAAGCAATAGAATTAAAGTGAAAGCGACCGAGAGGATCCGAACCGACTGCGTTTACATCGTGCACGGATTCGGTCATAATTCGCGAATGCTCAAAGGGGCTTATCATAAAGGCGCAAGCGACTCGCGGTTAATCACTAAATATAAAGTCGATCCGCTTATGGGAGGAACGGGAATGAATATCAATTTTGTAACTTTTGAGACGGAGGCGTAAATATGGCAAGATTTGGAATGGTAATAGATACCAGAAAATGCGTCGGCTGCACGGATTGCGTGATCGCCTGTGAAACGGAAAACGACGTTCCAAACGGATTTGCAAGAGATTGGATCGTTCAGATTTCAAACGGAAAATTTCCTAACGCGCAAGTTGAAATATTGTCCGAACGATGCAACCATTGTTCCGACGCGCCCTGCGTAACAACATGCCCAACCGGAGCCAGCCATTATCACGATATCGGCGGCATTGTGCTTGTAAATCACGACGAATGTATCGGATGTAAAGCGTGTATCGAATCGTGCCCTTACGGCGCAAGATTTGTTCATCCGGAAGGTTACGTTGATAAATGCACTTTCTGCGTTCACAGAGTGGAAGAAGGGCTTGATCCGGCTTGCGTTTCGGTATGCCCTACTCATTGTATGCACTTTGGCGA
Source organism: Chlorobiota bacterium (assembly GCA_013151245.1). Lineage (GTDB taxonomy): Bacteria > Bacteroidota > Ignavibacteria > Ignavibacteriales > Melioribacteraceae > JAADIR01. Next base: position 4,982 of record JAADIR010000039.1, on the reverse strand, counting down.
TTTCGACGATCCGAACAGCGAAGTGAGCAAACTATTACAATCCCGCAAACATCATTCGCTGCTGCCCGAAGCGGGAACCACGCCTAACATTTACTATTTAACTTAGGAGCTGAAATGTTAGAAATAACAACAACCAGACATAATCATTTAATCGACCCGATTCTTCACGCATGGAATTGGGAAATCCCCGTTTATCTTTTCCTAGGCGGACTTGTAGCCGGTATGATGATAATTTCGGGATATTTTCTTTTCAAAGAAAGAGTAAAAGAAGATAACTGTTCATGCTTTTATTTACCGATGATCAGTTTTGTTTTACTCAGCTTAGGAATGTCCGCTTTGTTTTTAGACCTTGAACATAAGCTTTTCGTTTGGCGCTTATACACGACATTTCAAATTACCTCCCCGATGTCCTGGGGCGCGTGGATTTTGATTTTGGTATATCCGGCTCTTATTGCAAACATATTGATCAGACCGCCGAAATTCATTGCGAATAAAATTCCGAAACTTGCCGAAGTTAGTCAAAAACTTATTGAGCATAAATGGGCGGTAAAAAATATCGGAGTCGTAAATATGCTTCTCGGAGGAATGGTGGGAATGTACACCGGAATTCTTTTAAGTTCGTTAGGCGCGCGTCCGTTATGGAGCACGTCCGTTCTCTGGCTCTTATTTTTAATTTCCGGACTTTCCGGCGCAGCCGCTTTTGTTCATCTGATTGCAAAGAACGTTTACGAAAGAGAACTTCTTGCAAAATCGGACAACGCTTTTCTTATTATCGAATTATTTGTTATTGCAATGATGATAATCGGTTTGGTAACTTCTTCCAAATCCCACATGGCGGCGGCTCATCTTCTTTTGAACGGTCCGTTTGCGTCTGTTTTCTGGATATTCGTAATTGCTTTGGGAATTGTAATACCGCTTTACATTCAACTGCTGGCGGTGAACCATAAAATAAAACACACTCCGATTGCGCCGATAATGGTAATCATCGGAGGATTAATCCTGCGTTTTGTGATTGTCGCCGCGGGACAACATAGTCATTGGTTTTAATCAATAAATCGGAGATAATTTATGAAAATCAAAGAACTGTTTTCTAATCTTCACGTTCACGCTCACGAAGATAACGTTAGAGAACATGAAATGCATCCGCAGCATTATTGGAATCCTTACCTTGTCGGCGTTGGATTGGGATTAGTTCTGTTAGCTTCTTTTGTAGTGATGGGAAGAGGCTTGGGCGCGTCGGGCGCGCTTTCCACAATCACCGCAACGGCGGTAAACACAATAGCTCCGGAGCATACTGCGTCAAATCCGTTTTACGAAGGGTACCTTGGCGACGGAGAAACCAGCCCTTTGAAAGATTGGCTTATTTTTCAAGTGCTCGGACTTGTAGTCGGCGGATTCATTTCCGGCGCGCTTGCCGGAAGAAATAAAATTTCGGTTGAAAAAGGTCCGCACATATCAGTTAAAGGAAGATATATCTATGCATTCATCGGCGGTTCGCTTATGGGGTTTGCGGCTAAAATGGCTCTCGGCTGCACAAGCGGACAAGGATTAACCGGCGGTTCGATGCTAAGCGTCGGCGGGTGGGCGTTTATGCTCATGGTATTTGTCGGCGGCTACGCAACCGCATATTTTGTAAGGAGGCAATGGTTATGATAGCTCCTCTATTTAAATTCGGATATTTTAACGACGAAATAAGTCTCGTCGTCGCTTTTGTAATCGGAATCGGTTTCGGCTTTATGCTCGAACGCGGCGGTTTCGGAAGCGCGCGTTTATTAGCCGCGCAGTTTTATTTTACCGATATGCGCGTTTTCAAAGTAATGTTCACGGCTATTGTTACGGCGATGACCGGAATATTTTATCTGGCTTGGATCGGCTGGGTCGATCTTTCTTTGGTTTATTTCACCGATACGTTTTTAATTCCGCAGGCTCTCGGAGGTCTTATACTCGGAATCGGCTTTGTTATAGGAGGATATTGTCCCGGCACTTCCGGAGTGGCGATCGCCACCGGAAGAAAAGACGCCGTCGTCTATTCTATCGGCGGAATGTTCGGCATCTTTGTTTTCGGCGAACTTTATCCTTATATGAGCGGTTTTCTCAAATCAACCCATCTCGGCAAAATCAATTTACCCGAACTTTTAGGAGTTCATTACGGCGTTGTTGTTTTTATTGTTATTTTAATTGCAATAGCCGGTTTTACCGTAGTTGAATGGGGCGAAAACTTAATGGCTAAGAAGAATAAAGGAGGACGGAATGCTTAAATATTTTGTGTCTCTACCGTTAAGAAAACGCGTTGGATTGATTGGAATTCTGTTGGGATTTATTGCTATTTTTGCTCCCGACCCTTATCACAGAACGACCGCCTCGGTCAATACAAGAGAAATAGCCTTGGAAACAATGCCAAGTTCGGATCAAATATCAGTTGAGGAATTGGCGGATTGGATTATCAACGGAAATATGGATTACAGATTAATAGATTTGCGTTCGCCGGAAAAATACAGAGAATACAATATCCCTACTTCCGAATGCGTTATTGTGAAGAATTTACCGGAAGCGGATATTGCCAGAAATGAAAAGATACTTCTTTATTCGGATAATGATTTGGTTGAAGCGCAAGCCTGGTATCTGTTAAAATCGATGGGCTTTAAGAGCGTTACGATATTACGAGGCGGACTTGAAAAATGGGAAAAGGAAATTCTTTATCCCTCTATTCCCGAAAACGCTTCAGCCGCCGAAACGGAAAAATATAAAAAGATCGCCGAAGTTAGTAAATTTTTCGGCGGCGAACCGCAAACCGGAACCGAACAAGCGACGGTTAAAAAACATTTGCCCAAACCGAAAGCTCCGGCAAAAATAAACCTTAAGCATTCGAAGAAAAAGAAAAAACGGGAAGGCTGTTAAACGCGATTATTCATTTGTTTACGAACGCCTCTTAGGAGGCGTTTTTTATAAAAATTATCTATCTTTCATTTGTAGATGAAAAAAGAAAAAAAAATATCGCGCAGAAATTTTCTTAAAATCGTTTCTTATTCGGCGGCGCTTCCGTCGCTGTTTTTATGGATGAAATCGGCGCAAGGAAAGATTGCGGCGGCTGGAAAAAGAGAAATCGTTCTTCCTCTAGCGGGAATTGCCGATGGAATCACTTTTCGCGACTCGGTGATTTTTAACAAAGAAGATGAGAAACTGAAAATCTTTTCTTCGTCGTGCACGCATTTGGGATGCAAAATTTCATCATTTAAAAACGGAGAACTAATCTGTCCGTGCCACGGTTCCCGTTTCGACGGCAACGGAAATGTCGTCAACGGACCGGCTCTTAATCCGCTGAAAGAAATCCGATATTCAATCGACCGAAAAAAAGAAACCGTTCGGTTTTATGTCTGATAAAAAAGTTAAATATTCAAAACTTTTCGGCTCGACGTTCGGGAATATTTCGTTTTCCGCATTTTTTATTGCGGCGGTATCGGGAATTTTTCTTGCGATTGTTTACGACGTAAAAGAACCGTTCGATTCGCTCGCCTTACTGAAAATAACAAATCCAGCCGGAGAATTTATCCGCGCGCTTCATTATTGGTCTGCGCAAATTTTTCTTGTTTTCATCGTTCTCCACATTTGGGATCACTTGAGGAAATCGACCGAAAAGAAAGTAAAGAAAGGCGTTTGGCTTCGTTTGAGTTTATCGCTTCTCGCCGTTTTCTTTGTAATGCTCGGCGGTTTTATTCTTAAAGCGGACGCGGATAGTTTTCAAGCGAAGAGAATTTTGACGGCGGTTTTCAACGACGTTCCGCTTATCGGAAAATATATTTCCTTTTCCCTTCTCGGAAGCGAAAACGATTTCCAACTTGTTTACGTTCATCACATTGCGACGGCAACGATTTTTATTTGGCTGATAATTATTGAGCACGCAAAATTGATTTGGCCTCGGCTGAAAACCGTTTTTTATTTCACCCTTGTAATTCTTGCGCTATCTTTCTTCTTCCCGGCGCCGCTGCATAATCCGCTCGACCCGATTATGAAAGGACCTTGGTATTTTCTGGCAATGCAGGAATTGTTTCACTATTTTTCTTCGCCGCTGTATGTCGTTGTTTTTTTCATTTTTCTTCTCGGTATGTTTTACGCAATTCCAAAAGAAAACGATTCCGTTTCTTCCCTTTCGAAGAAATTCATCTTTGCAATTTCAATCGGTTATTTAGTTTTAATTATCGTCGGCTATTTTTTCCGCGGAGAAAATTGGGAACTTAAAACGCCTTGGAACAACGAATATTTTTCAACTTTTACGGAACCCGTTTCAAACAGATTTGAAAATTACTTTACCGATTACAACGGGAAAACAAAAATCATAAAAGTTCAAGGAGCGCGCGAGGCTTGCCAATACTGCCATTCCGACGTTGAAGGATTTTCCCCGGCGCATTCTCCCGCCGCTATCGGCTGCGCTTCGTGCCATCTCGGCAATCCTTTTACAATAGACAAAAATTTGGCGCACGCGGGAATGATTAAAATTCCGGGTAATTTTTCGGATATTCAATTAACGTGCGGCAACGAAAATTGTCACCCCGATATTTCCGAGCGGGTTCCCAATTCAATAATGTCAACGATGAGCGGCGTTATTTCCGTAGATAAATTTACGTTCGACGATTCCGACAGTCTCGATAAATTATTCAACGTAAACGAATTGAACGGCGACGCTTCCGATACGCATCTTAAAAACCTGTGCGCTTCTTGCCACATAGGAAAAGAGAAAACCGAATACGGCGAAATAACGCAACTGTCGCGCGGCGGCGGCTGCAACGCTTGTCATTTGAATTACGACGAAAAGTCGCTGACCGAATTGGATTCGCTAAGTAATAATTATTTAACTCGCTTCCACCCTTCCCTTTCATTAAATATTTCCGATGAACATTGTTTCGGCTGCCACAGCCGTTCGGGAAGAATTTCAACAAATTACGAAGGCTGGCACGAAACGCAGCTTTCGGAAGAAGAAATTCCCG
>JAADIR010000010.1 GCA_013151245.1 Chlorobiota bacterium | reverse complement strand
AATCCCACGAACCTCTTTCCTTCGCTTTTATGAAATTCGAAAAATTGAATTTGCCCGGCGGAAGAATAAACTCCGTGATAATTTCGCCCGGTTCCAAAATATTTTCTTTCGTGAAATTCTTCTCGGGAAGAAGGAAAAATTCTTTTATCGGAACATATCTGTATTTTGTCCCGTTGAAGATCTGGACTTCGGCGTCGAAAAGCGTTAGCGGAACCGCCGTATCGGATGGATGAACTATATAACACGGGTCTCCGCCAACGATACAGTGATATTTGCTGTTGCCGGAAATCGCAAAGCATTCGCCGCCTCCCTTGCGAATGCAGTCGAAATCGCCGCGGAAATAAAAGCATCGCGGACGCTGGCAAACGTTGCCGGCAATGGTTCCGACGTTTCGCAGCTGCGGCGTCCCGACTTCCGAAGCCGCCAAAGATAAAGCGGTAAAATTTGTTTTAATCTTTTCGTCGTCTGCGATGCGGGCGAGTTTTGTCAGCGCGCCTATTCTAACTCCGCCGTCCGCCTTATGTTCAATGAAATCAAGCTCTTTGAAGTTTTTTAAATTGATCAATTTTTCCGGTTGAAGAATATCGTCCTTCATCAATCCAAGCAAATCGGTTCCGCCGGCGTAAAGCAGCGAACTGTTTTTGTTCTTTGCGTTAATCTTCGCCGCGTCGCTTAATTTTTTCGGTTGAATATATTCGAATGACTTCATTTTACGCCTCGTCGTATAAAGCTGTAATTATTTTATCCGGCGTAATCGGAAGACTTTTTATTCTTTTCCCGATAGCGTTGTAAACGGCGTTTGCTATCGCCGCCGGAGTAGGAATCATCGCAGGTTCGCCAATCCCTTTAACGCCCATGTTGTTCGCTTTCATGTCGCCTTCGCCGAGAATAAACACTTCTATCTCGGGCGTTTCTTTAATAGTTGGAACTTTGTAATCGTGAAAATTGTCGTTCAAAATCTTTCCCGTGTATTCGTCTCTTATTTGCTCTTCAGTAAGCGCGAAACCGATTCCCATAATAATTCCGCCGTGAAATTGATTCTCCAAAGTTTTCCCGTTAAGAATTCTTCCGACGTCATGAACGGCGACAACTTTCAGAACTCTTACGTTTCCGGTCAGCGTATCGACTTCAACTTCCGCAAACTGCGCGCCGAAAGTTTGAACCGAATATCCGTCGGGATTTGCTTCGCGGCTTCCGAGAGCGCTGATTTTTTTGTCGTCTAATTGAGCGACAATATCTTTCGCGGAAAGTTTTTTCGATTTGTCGTTTTTCATAAAAACCGTTCCGTTTTCAAATCCGACGTTTTCCGATTCGACGTTCCACAATGCCGCCGCGTTTGAAATAAGTTTTTCTTTCATTCTTTCCGCGGCGTCGCGCGCGGCGGGAGAAATTGAAGGCGCCGTTGTGCTGCCGCCGGAGCTGGGACCGTAAGGAACTCTGTCGGTGTCGCCGAGAACGACGTCGATATTATCCGGCGCAATTTCCAATATTTCCCCGATTACCTGCGCGACGAAAGTGTAAGTTCCGGTTCCCAAATCTTGCGAACCGGCAAATGCGACGATCTTTCCGTTTGAATCAAGTTCAAGTCTAACGTGCGCCGGAGGACCGCCGCCGCCCCACCAAATCTGCGACGCCATTCCGACGCCGCGTTTGACGTAACCTTTGCCGCCGCCGGGGATTTTATTCCGGTTTTCCCAACCTATTTTTTTCGCTCCGATTTTGTAAGCTTCAATTAACATTTTTGACGTGTAAGGCTTTCCGCCAACTTGATCAAAATCGACAAAGTTTTTCACTCTAAATTCAAGCGGATCCATCCCGATTTTTTCGGCGGCTTCGTCAAGCAAAGATTCCAAACCGAAAGTTCCTTGGACGTTTCCCGGCGCTCTGAAGGCGCGCGCGCGTCCGGCGTTTGTGTAAACGCTATATTCTTCGGTTCTCACGTTGTCGCATTTGTACAAAGTTCTTAAGGGCCAACTGCATCCGCCGCCGGAAGGATAAGCCCCGATTGCGGCGTATGCGTAATGATTAAGCGCGGTAATCGTTCCGTCTGTTTTTACTCCGATTTTTAATTTTTGAACCGAGTCGGGACGATTACCCAAAGCGATGTTTTGCTCTCTTCTGTCGTTCAAAATTTTTACCGGACGTTTTAATTTCTTCGCAAGCAACGCAGCCATTACTGAATATTTTCCCGCTTCCAATTTGCCGCCGAATCCTCCGCCCATATATTCTTTTATGATTCTTACGCTGTCTTTCGGAGTATCCAGCGCGTCGGCAATCATATTTCTCACTCTGAAAACAGCCTGCGTTGAATCGTAAATCGTTAATTTATCTTTATTCCAATCGGCGACGCTGCAATGCGGCTCGGTAGGATTATGCACCGCAACTTGAGTTGAAAATTCATCTTCGATTATTTCGTCGGCTTCGTCAAATCCGTCTTTAACGCTTCCCCTCTCATATTCGAACGGTTTCCCTCTTCTGACGTTTCCATCGGGATGAATTTTCAACTTTGAATTCATCGATTTTTTCGCGTCTATTTCATAATCCAATATTTCGTATTTTACGTCGATAAGTTTCAAGGCTCTTTCCGCGGTCTCTTCGTCCTTCGCAGCGACGCAGGCAATTTCGTCGCCCACGTAGCGAACGTGCGGATCAAAAAGAAAACTGTTTCCGTACCATTCAATTTTACCGCCGTTGAATGCGCTCATGTTGAAAGTGTGGAGAATTGCGAAAACGCCCGGTACTTGTCTTGCGTGTAAAGTGTCGATATCCTTGATAATCGCGTTCGGATGAGGCGAGCGGAGCGTTCTTGCGTAAACCATGTGGGGCAATTCAATATCAAAAGTGAATTTGGCTTTGCCGGATGCTTTAACGGGAGCGTCTTTTCTGTTCAACGGTTTCCCGACGTATTTTAACTTTTTATTCGGCGGTAAAGATTTATATTCCTTCGATGAAACTTCGCCTATCGTTTCGATAAAATCTTCTTCGAAGAAAAATTTTGATTTTACGATTTTGTCCGACATACTTTTGTTCTCTCGAATTATTTTTTGAGTAATTTAGCCGCGGCGTCAACCGATTCAATGATTTTCGGATACGCTCCGCAGCGGCAAAGGTTGCCCGACATAGCTTCGCGAATCTCTTCCTCGCTCGGAGCGGGATTCTTTTTTAGAAGAGCGTACGCCGAAATGATTTGTCCCGGAGTGCAGAAGCCGCATTGCAAGCCGTCCTTATCGACAAACGCTTTTTGAACTTCGCCGAGCTCGTCGTTTTTCATCAAACCTTCGATTGTTGTAATGAACTTTTGATCTGCGTCCAGCGCCAGCATTTGACAAGAATAAACGGCGTCGCTTCCAATCAGAACCGTGCAGCTTCCGCATTCGCCGTGATTGCATGATACTTTTGTTCCCGTTAGGTTCAGTTCATCGCGGATAAACTGCGCTAAAGTTGTTTGAGGAAAGATATTTCTTCTGAATTTTCGTCCGTTGACGTAAACGGTAACTTCAACTTTCCCGTCGAGCGAATCCTTTATTTCTTCCGGCAATTTTTTTGCGTGAGATTTTAATAACGGCGCCGCAGCGATTGTTCCGGCGAATCCGACGCCGATATTCTTAATAAAACTTCTTCGGTTGAGGTTCTTGTTCTTTTTGTTTGACATTAATTTTTTCCGCTGAAAATATTTTCATTAAAATAATTCCTTTCTTAAGGAATAGCAAATTGAGCGGGATGTAAAGTTTGTAGGAATTAATGGACTTTGCATTTAATCGGGACGCGCAACCGGACTGCAAGATTAATCTTATGGTTTTAACAAATCGGCAATATCATTCTCATTAGACTCGATAAGCTGTTCAATAAATTTTCTTGATTTCATTTTTTTGATTTTCATTTCAAATTTGCGCGCGTCGGAGTTATTGTTAAACGATTTAGTGAAAACAAACTCCCAAGGGATTCCGCTTTTGGTTGACTTTGTATGACCGGAGTTATGTTCTTCGAATCTTCGATTCAAGTCGTTTGTAGAACCGGTATAAAATCTGTTTTTACTCCGGCTGAATAAAATGTAAGTATAAAAGAGTTTCATCTCGGCAGATGAATAAATTTGGTCGGGGTGATAGGATTTGAACCTACGGCCTCTTCGTCCCGAACGAAGCGCGCTACCGGGCTGCGCCACACCCCGAAAAAACAAAATTACAACAAAACAAAAAAACAAATAACGACACAGATTTGAAGCTACGGTCTTC
>JAADIR010000192.1 GCA_013151245.1 Chlorobiota bacterium | reverse complement strand
GGCGAACGCAACGGCGACGCCACGTGGGGATTTTTCGTTTCGCTCGGCGGGCTTAATATTCCTATTGGTCCGGTAACGCTCGATGAAGTGGGCGGGGGATTTTTCTATCGTCCGACGAAAGAGGATATTCAAAAGGTTACAAAGTTAGCGGGCTTTACGCAAATAAAACTTTCCGGCTACGATACGAAAGCAAAACCAAACGAACAAGGTTCGCAGGCTTGGGCTATATTTCTTAAAGCGGGAATTTTCGTCGGAAGTAAAGATTTTCTTTACGGCAAAGCTCTCGTAACAATAACCGACAGCTATTTCAAATTGGACGCGGAAATAAAAGCGGTTAAAGGACAAGTGCACGGGAAAGCATATCTGAATATTAACTGGTCGAACAAATACGTCGAAGGAAGATTACAATTCGGCGTTGATTTTGTCGTTATCACGGCGAATGAAAAGGACAACTATGCCCAATTCTACGCATACAGCAAGAGCGTTTGGGGCGTAACCGGAAAACTTGACGTGAAATGTTTTTATATGAAAGTTACGGCAAACGTTTATGTGGGTAATCAAGGATTTCTGTTTGATTTCGGATTTGAAGAAAGCATTGATATCACGGTGATTTCAGGCGGTTTCAGAGTGGAGGCGATGACCTGGTGGCGGAAAGACGTGAACTGGGGAATATACGCAAGCGGTAAAGCCTGGGGCGATGTGCTCGGGGGCTTAATAGGCGCGGAAATCGGAATCGAGGGCGCTTTGGTAAGCCCGCCGTTTTTAATTTATCTCGGCGGACATTTGAAAGTTACCGTTTGCTGGGTCGACGTTTTCAACGGACGCGCGTGGATATCCATCGGCGAAGGCGGTGTGGACGGAGGAACCGGAGGAAACGCCAAATTCGATAAACTGATAGAAGACGCGCGGAACGTCGGCAATCAGATGAAAAAAGATATGGACGAGTTAAGCAAAAAATTAAAGGACGCGCGGGACGCGCTTTACAAACTGAGCCAGGCGCAAAGAACCGCGGCGGGCGGCGCGATGATGACGCTTTCCGGCTGGACGGGCGGAAGCGATATCGGGGCGGTCTTCGGAATCTTATACAAAAGTTGGCATAATTTTGATCTCAATTGCAAACTCTTTCCGTATGAACAAAACAACGTTGCTTTGGGAGAGCCTAACCTAACGAAAGTTTACGATTTGATATGGAATTCTAAAGCGGCGAAATTGTATCAAATAAAAACTCAATTGGAAGCCGACTCGGTTGCGATTGCGGACGCAAAAAGCGAAATACAATCTTTGGAAAGCGGTCTTACGTCGTTGTTGAATAAGCAGAATGAATTAATGGAAGGAGAATTGCCTACGCTTCAAACTTTAAGCAAACTGCAAAGTCCGGTTACAAATCCGGTTCTTATTCCCGCTTCAATAACCGTTAACGATACTACGAGAACGGTTTCAAAATTCTCTTACAGTCTGGATCAAGCGCATGCAAAAAATCTCAAAAAATCCGTGACAAGCCGGAAAAGGAAAACCGAAGCATATCAAAACAAATTGGTTTCTATGGTCGGAGAATATATCTCGAAATTAAACGAGATTAAGAAAATCCTTTACGACGGTAATCATTCGGTTTCCGCAATTGCGAATAAATACGCCGAGACCTACGATAAAATTTCAAGTTACACAACAAGTTTTATCGATTATCTTCAAGAGGATAATTACTGGGCGATTCGACAGAATTATAAATTATCGGATATGCGGGACAGCGTATTTTCAGACTTAAGCGTTCAATCGGTCAGAGCGAATGTTCCAGGCGTCGAGAGGTTTCAAAAACTATGTAAACAAAGAATCAATTTAATAAAAGGATTAATTAAGATAGGAGCGGCAAAAGATTTTACGCCGCCTTTGGAAAACATAAGCGTAACCAACTATATAGATTTAGGGAAGGAGCTCTATTATTATATTCCGCTTGCGGGATACAATTCGTTAATAAATGATCTTAAAACCGCGCGCTTGCAATTTGCTAAAACGGCAAAATCGAATAACGATTTATTCCATGCAAAATGGAACGCGTTTACCGTTACAAGCGATATGGTTTATTCGAGAGAAACAAAATTATATACGATACTTTACGATTTGCTTGATCAGTTGTCGCTGGAAGCGGGTACGAGAAAAGTTCAAGACGCTTCGTCGGGAACTTTTGTCGTCGGTTCCGTTTCCGGAACGTCGGTCGGCGGAAATCAAATTCCGTTTGTTAATCCTTCGGGAACGGTGGGAATCTTTTCCGGCGGCGGAAATTCGTCGTCAACCGGTTCAATGCAATACGGCGGAACGTTCGGACGATTTATAGGTTCGGGGAATATAAGCGGCGCCACCGGGAACAACGTACCCCCAACCGTAAGGATAGGGGCAAAAGCCGACTGGACGAAAAGATATGATTTTGAAGCTCTAAGAAAAACCGTTAAACAAATATTGGCAATTCCGAAAATAACTTCTTTCTCCGGCTCGGCTTACAGCGATAAGAATACGCCGAGCTATTCAAAAGTTACATTACACTGGTCGGGACAGCATCCGATTGGCGTCGCCGAATACAGCTTCTCGATTGAAGGATATTCCGACGCGGTTTCATTGGGCGGCGGTTCTTCTTCCTCCGGCGGAACGGGAAGCGGCGTTTCCGAATTTGGCGGAAAGTTGAACACTTCGCCGATACTCGGACAAAATTGGGGCGGGCTTTTCGGCGGAGACGACGGCGGAAATAATACGGCGGAATATGGCGGAGGAAATTCCGACACGCAAGATCCGGGCGGCTTCACTTTTGGAGGAAGTCTCGATCTTTGGAGAAGCGTCGGGAAAAAAGAAACGATGATTTTCCCGTTCCTGCGCGGAATTCATAAGGAAGGCGTTTACGATATCAGACTGCGCGTAAGGGGAGCCGGAGGTTACACAATTAAAAGAACGGGTTTGATATCGGTAAGCTATTGCGGAAGCGCTTCGTCGAGTTCTGATTTCGATTGGTCCACAAGGTCTTCTTCGCTTCAAACGCTCGACAGAACGCCTCCTTCAACGCCAAACGTTTACGACAAAGGAGAAACGACTTCGAGCCTCAATACGATATTTGCGAGCTTTGGCGCGGCGGATTATGAATCGGGTATTCAAGAATATCAATATAAAGTCGCCTACGACGACGGGAATAATAATTTTACCGACGTTACGACTTGGATTTCCGCGGGCGGACAAAGAGAGGTTACAATCCGTTTGGATGAGCCGATGTTGCCGGGCAAAACTTATTACGTTTTTGTCAAAGCGCAAAACGGAAAGGGACTTTGGAGCGATATAGGAAAATCGGACGGAATAAGACTGAAGGATCCAACGCCGCCGACAAAGCCTACGTTTACTCCGCGCCGCGGACGCGGTTCTCTGCCGTACTTAGTAACGTTGAACGATTCGCTTTTAAACGCAAATTGGTATTCGTCGTCCGATCCCGAATCCGGCGTAATCGGATATTTGTTCGCCGTCGGATCAACCGAAGGAGCGTCGGACGTAATAAGCTGGTGCGCGGTTCAATCGACGCATTTGCGATTGGAAGACGCTCAACTTGAAAAAATACTAAACGTAAAATTGAAAAAAAATACGACGTATTATTTTTCCGTTAAAGCGATGAACGGTTTGGGAGTTGTGGGCGAAGCCGCGACTCAAACGGCAACGACGGATTAATAATGACGATTAAATTTGAAATATCGGAGTGAGAAAAATGAAAAAACTAAATCTAGTTTTATTAACGCTTTTCGGAACGGTCGTTTCAATCTTTGCGCAGCGGGAAGCGCTGCCGGTTTATTCGGCTGCAACGAACGACAAGGCGTTCATAATTATTGTAAATGCGCCGGAGAATACCGAAGGATTTTTTGTTTCCAGAAAATTGTTCAAAGAAAAGAAATATACTCTTGTCACGCCGTCGCCTATCGTTCCTTTAATCGATCCGGCGCTCGTTAAACCGGTTTTGAAAGAAGATTACGATTGGGTGAAAAATTCTCTTCGCGCGGAAGACGATTTTGATATTGTAAGAAGACTTCAATCCGACGCCGGAGCATCGGCGGTTCTTTCTCTCGCGAGTTTGAACGTTGCAAAAATAGCGGGAAGATTGTTCGTTGACGGAAACGTGGAGAAAGGTAAAAAGTATTCTTATAAGATTTCGTTTATTGATTATGCCGGTAAAACAACGGGCGAAGTTGAAAGAATAATAACAATTGCCGATAAGAATCCTCCTG
>JAADIR010000104.1 GCA_013151245.1 Chlorobiota bacterium | reverse complement strand
ACGACCGTTCCGCTAATTGCTTCATCGTCAACAAAGCTATAGCTTTTGGGAGAGTTGCTGTTGCCGTGTCCCTGCACAAATCCGATTGTCGTCCATTCGCCCTGGCGGGGCGTAGTCCCGACGAGTCGGGACGAAGCCCGCTCAATTTCAAAGCCGTAATTATCAACCTCCGTAGCCGTTTCCCAATTAAGAACGATTTGTCCGTCGGCTTGATTTGCATAAAAAGACGTGAGTTCCACAGGCAATGGAAGAGCGGAGACGTCGGTTCCCCAAACAGGTCCATTGTTTAATGTTGCGTCTGTTCCGGAAGGAACGTTTACGGTCGTAGTTCCCGTTCCTTCGTCAAAATGAAAAAGACCCGCCGTATTTGCATCAGAATAATAAGCGTTATTGTTTATCGAACTGTGTAAATCAGTCGCGTTAACGGCAACGTTTTTTAAACGCACTTCGTCAATATATCCGCCGAAAGAATTATTAGGAGACGTTGCTTTTTTGGAACCAACATACAGATTATCGCTTGATACGCTTGCCTGCATAGACTGAGCAGAATATCCTCCCGTTGTCGTTACATCGGTTCCGTTTACGAATAACTTCAACGTATTATCCGCAGAATTATTAATAACCGCTATATGATTCCAAGCGTCCAGCGTTAAAGTCGCATCGCCTTCCGTATTATAATATGTCCACGTACTTCCCCCGTCGTCGGAAATTCGGAAGTACCAATCTTCCACATTACCGTCGTTGTTTCCGTCATACATTGCCAAACCAAATGAATAAAAACGGTTAATAAAGTAATCATATTCAGCTACCGTCCCGTCAATCGGATAGACCCACGCTTCAATAGTATAATCCGTCGCTCCGTCCATTAAACCTAATGTCGCATCATCAGTATATTGCACATAGTCATCGTTTCCGTCAAAGGAAAGATAAGAGTAATTTTTTCTCATTACATAATCATAAGAGTTAGCATGATTTGGAGCGTAACCATCCAATAAAGTATATCCTCTATAATGCGAAATTGTATTTCCAGCTCCTGTATCGAAATGGTCAGTCCAACTTTCGTTCGGAAAAGCGAAGTATCTCCACTTTTGTATGCCGGACGTTCCTCCGTCGCCGTCCCATTGTTGCTCGGTAAAGCTAGCATATTTAATCATGGACGGGGAACCGATTGTAGTCCTTTTAACTCTTACTTCTCGGTAATCGGTCCCGATTGCAAAATCTACGACGTATTCTCCGCTATTTAGCGACGCGCTTGTGGCTGATGCAACTTGCGTCCAACCTCCCCCCTCATAATGACGCACTTCAATATAATCGCCATCAACTTGGTTCTTCCATACAACAACATAATCTGCTGTAAATGGTATAATCATATCCGAAGACCATGTATAACCTGCAAGGCTGCCGTTAGTTGTTTCCGGATCGACGTCAAAATACATATAGGTGGCTAAATTTCCATAATCGGCTTCATCGTCTTGAATGGCGAAATAGATATAATCGGCGTCCCAAGTTAAATATGCCTCTTTGGTTGCGGTTCCGCTGTACCCGTCATGAGAAATATCGGTAAAAGTTTCATCCGACGTCCAAGCGTCTTTTGTCCCGTCAATTGTTATCGTATGATAACTTTGAGCCGAAATGTTATTTAACAGTAATATCGGCATTAACAATGCGAGATATTGTATTATTTTTTTCATTTTATTTTCTCCTTAAAAAATCTTTTTAATCAATTTTTCTTTCTTACTTAACAAGCATCATCTTTTTTACTTCGCTGAACTTATCGGTTGTAATTTGATAAAAGTAGATTCCGCTTTGAAGCGCGCTTGCGTCAAAGTTAATTTTATATGTTCCAGCTTCCTTTCTTTCATTGACAATTTGTGCGACCTTTTGACCGAGAATGTTAAATACGCTCAACTGCACAAACGAACCTTCCGGAATTGAATAACTGATAATTGTCGAAGGGTTAAAAGGATTTGGAAAGTTCTGTTCCAAATTGAATTTTTTCGGCGCTCCAATTACAACTTCAATTTCCGGAGAATACTCGAACGCGCCGTCGGTATCGATTTGTTTCAACCGGTAAACGACCGTACGACCGTTCCGCTAATTGCTTCATCGTCAACAAAGCTATAGCTTTTGGGAGAGTTGCTGTTGCCGTGTCCCTGCACAAATCCGATTGTCGCCCATTCGCCCTGGCGGGGCGTAGTCCCGACGAGTCGGGACGAAGCCCGCTCAATTTCAAAACCGTAATTGTCAACTTCCGTTGCGGTTTCCCAATTAAGTTCAACGCCAAGCTCGGTAATATTTGCCGTGAACGATTTGAGTTCGACAGGCAAAGGCTCGTCATCGCTGGAAAAAATAAATTCGCTGAGCGTAGTCAAACCGGTATAGCGTAATTCGTTTGTACCGGCGTCGTACGTCATTGCGCCGAGTTTTATAAATGTTCCTGTTCCCGTAGTTGAACGATGGTAAAGATATACTGTAGAAGTCGCAGGATTACTTACGCCGTTTCCTTGAATTTCATCCAAATCAAAACGAAGATCGATGTTGAAAGTCATAGTATTATCGCTAGTATTTATAACCCAACTGTAATATGAAGTGTTCGCTTCGGAAACTCCTGAAAGATTAGCTACTATCCCCGCATAACGATTTACAGATAAAGTTGCAGAAGTATTTGAACTGGAATTAACTAAAATATCAACAGCAGTTTGCTGTCCGTTAAAATCGTGTAAACCAGTAGTAAACTGTTGTTCGTCGGAAGCCGTGTACCATGAGTATGGCGTCATATCCGCTACGTTTGCAGACGTTATTTGCCATTCTGAACTTGACCATGTTGAATTTGCTTGGGTAACTCCTGTTGCGCGTTCTGCATGCTTGTTTGTATATTCCCATAATTTCCCTGTACCGTCTTCGTTAATAACGCCATAAGCATCAACCAAAGTTCCGGTTGAATGTCCGCCATCTTTATACAGGAAATATCCGTCGTCGCCGTTTCCATTTATTGAACCGTTTACTTGATCGGGATCGAATCCATAACTTGTATTGAAATCAGACTGACTATAAGCAACGACATAAAAACCGCCGGCAGGAACCGAACCCGTTAACTGGATATCAGCCCAACTCGTAGGGCTTCCGTTTGATTGTCTTGATAAATACCAAGTTGCAGAGCTGAAATCTATGTCTGCACTACTTGCATTATAGATTTCAACAAATCTCCCCTGATAAACATCACCGGGGTCCGCTACTTCCGTAATAAACAGATATTCAGGCGTAGCCGCGTCCGTTGTTGCGTTAGCCGTCGGCGGCGTTCCGGTAGTTAGATAGTCAATATGCGAACCGGTATTTGTGTAAGACCAAATTTTAAAATAGTATTGAGTGTTTGACGAAAGCCCCGTCCAATTATAAGAACCGACTCCTTGCGAAACGTTAACGACTCCTCCGTTTGAGTCTGTATTATCAGGTTCTTCCGTTCCGTCAACCGGATCGGAAAATGTTCCGGTTGTGTTAGCTCGGATAAGATATCCGTCCGGCTCATTATCAAGTCCCGAGCCGGCCGAGGCGTCGGTCCAGCTTAAATCAATCTCCTGCGAGCCGTTTGCAACGGCGGAAAAACTCGCCGGATAATTAGAGGGTTCTTCTTTTGCAGTAAGAGCGTTTGTCTCTACGCCCGAAGAATAAGTATCAGTTCCGTCAACCGACCAAGCTTTGTAATAATAAGTCGTATTGCTTGTAAGCCCCGAATGGTTATAACTTAATCCGGCGCCGTTATAAATAACCGTTCCGCCTCCCGTAATTGTTTCGCCGGCGGTATAGGTTGCGCCGTCCGAAGGAGTTCCAAATGTATTGGTAGTATTATAGGCAACCATAACGTTGTCTCCGGCGCCGTTTTGAGTCCATGACAAATCAATATCATTTGCAGTCGAACCGGCGGAAGCGGTGAAATCCGAAGGATTGGCAACGCTTCCTGCGGCAACGCCATTAATTCTTACATTATCAACCATAAGAACTTCATCGCCCGAGTTAGTCGTCAATTTTATAATTACTTGAACAGTCGATGTTACTCCGGTAACACTATAAGTATAATCAGCTAAGGTTTTTGAGAGCATATTATTGGAATCATCGGATGTGCTGCCGTCCAAATTTTCATCTTCATACATTCTTCCGTTAGTAACATCTCCGTTTGTATGATCATATCCATAAAATGCTCCGATAAGCGTCTCCGCTCCTCCGTCGATTTTTACATAGATTTCAATGTAGTCGCCGGAGTCATATTTATTTTGTTCACCGGAACCAACGGCTACTGTAACTGTAATATCAGAATAGCCTGAAATCGAAATGTCTTTTATTGTAATAACTTTAGGAGTAGGAGCGGCGCCGTCAATGTCTTCTCCGGCATACATGTAAGTTCCAGCTCCTCCGGAAACACCAGAGTCAATTTCATCCTTTCCGTTTCCGGTTATTGTAATTCTTTGAAAGTAATCGTTCGGGTCGCTTCCCCCAAATTCGGTCTGCACTTCATAATCAACAGTTGCTCCGCTTGGCGCGCTCTCAAAACTTTCTTGATGGATAACGCTTTGTGCATTTATATTCAGCGATGCAAAAAATAAAAATGCTACTAAAATTATAAATATTTTCCTCATAGTTTTCCCTTGCCCCTACATTTTAGTTAAAAGTTTCGAAACGATTAAAACTACGAGAGCGCCAAAAACGACCGTCGCCGAGAAAAATATTTTGCGAACTCTTTCTTTCATAGTTAGCGGATCCACAAACGGAACAGGCTCTTCTTCTACTAAGTAATCGCCTTCAGAAATATCCCAATTTGCGTTGTGAGGGAAAGGAAATTCTCCTTCTACATGATTTGTTTTTTTCGCGGTATTAGTAATGTTGTAAAGCATAACTCCTCCTATTATTTGATGTAGTGATTAATGTTTTAAAGTATTCATTTTCGCTTTTGATAAACCGGCTTCATATAAAATGCGTTCGACCGTTTTAACTGAAATAAAAACGCCTTTTTTTTCCAATTCATTTTTTATCTCGGACGTTGTTTTACTATTGAAACGCATTTTTAAAATCTCCTTTTGAGTTTCGGGGGATACTCGCCTGGTTTTAGGCCCCGGTTTCGGATTGGTAAACAACTCCAACTTACCCGCTTTTAGATCCCTAATAAGGGAGTAAATTGTGTTCCGTTTATATCCGAACTTGTCTTCCAATTCTTTGATTGAATATCCTTCTTTTATGTATCCCCTCAATACTTCATATTGTTTATGCTTCGGCGTAATTGGTTTTTCAAAAAATTCTTTTAAGTCTTCCATATCAGCATTATCTCAATTTTAAGGTATAATTATGACTATTTTTACAAAGCAATAATATGATAATTGTTTGGTTTTGTCAAGCAATAATTTTATTTTTCTTATAACTCATTGATTTATAACGTGATAAACTTTCGTTTTTCAACCGCCTTGAACCCAAATTTCTTAATTTCCTCAAAATTATACCTAAATTTTATCAATATATCAGTTTAGAATATTTTATTTACGAAAGAGATTGCATGATGAATTTGAAAATTTTTTGACTGTATCGGGTGAGCTTAATAGTATCTTATAAGTAATATTCGTGTAATATTTGGCTGAAGAATTTGAATAGTCAATACATTTTAGAAAAAAATGATTGACTGGCTGTATGTTTGAATGAAAAATATTCTTTTATATACGCGCAATCATTTAACCATTCAAAGTATTTATTAGGAGGCTTTGAATAACATAAAATCTTATGTCATTCCGGCGCTCTTTTTGCCGGAATTTCCCATACGAGGATAGATTCCGTGCAAAAACATCACGGAATGACGGTTAGTGAGAGGTTATTCAAAAGGTTCTATTATTGGAAATAAGCGGGCTTTGGTCGTCCCTTACTAGAACTTTTGTTTTCTCTAAATCAATAATATCGCGCCTACGGCGCTTTTTCTTTTTACAACGCTTTCCCGTTACCATAGTTTCGCATCTATGATGCTTTTTTATCGGAAAGAAACGATCTCTTATTTTGTTCAATTTGTTATACCAATAGAAGCCTTTGCATAACCTCTAAAAAATTAAAGTTTCATCTTTGCGAGGAACTTATTCCCGAAGCGCTCTGCAAAAATTTGGGAGATTGCCGCTCCCGATTTTGTCAGGATCGCAACGACACAATGAGGTTATGCAAACTTCCTAATAAAGCGTTTTAGCTCCATAGGAGCGAAAGTATGGTAATAGTAAAACGCAAATTTTTTAAGCTCCATAGGAGCGATATTATACGCAACTTACAACGCCGACTTTCTAACCGGAATTAATACTAAAAGTATTTTAGTATTCTTGTTTTTAAGATTTAGGCGCTACGCCCCCGAAAAGTAAATATATCGAAAACTCTTTT
>JAADIR010000171.1 GCA_013151245.1 Chlorobiota bacterium | reverse complement strand
TGAACTGCTATCGCAGTTCGGATATGTTTGAGAAACAAACTATGGACTGCGTCCATAGTTATTAAGAATTCAACTGCTATCGCAGTTGACGTCAATATATACTAAACACAATTTGGTCCCGCCATGCGGGATCAAATTCAACGTCATTCCGAGGAATGTTTTTTATGACGAAGCCTGCCTTGGCGGCAGACAGGTAATCTGTTGAACGGAGACTAAAATTAACAGATTGTTCGCGGAATTCCTTTGGAACTTCTTTCGACAAAGTCGGAATCGCAATGACAACTTTACGGAATCCGAAAACTGCTTTGGTTTCAGTATAAATACAATTTGCATTGAGGAGTTTGCCGTTTATCAAATAAAACGCACTTTTTACCGTTAAGAATTAGCGCCTGCGATAGCAGTTGAATTATCAATAGCCTCGAATGAAATTCGAGGGGGAAAAAAGAAAAAGAGCGCATCAACTGTGGAGCGGTTGAATTTTGCAGCGGTTGAGGAATAAGAAAAGAACCCTTTGAATAACCCAATAAATATTCTACTCGGGCGGGCGAAGCAAAATGAATAGTTTAATTATACGCCACAAACAAAGATTTTAACTATCGATTTTAAACATTAGATAGGTTTTGCGAAGCCCCCTTAAAGTAAATATTCTCTACCTTGTATTTATACAAATTCCCCATTAAATTCGTGGTAGAACCATCAAATTTAATGCACCAACTTAGCGATTCTGTTAACTCGAACCGAACTTAGAAGTTTAAAAATGTTTGTGAATGAAATACTCGGGTCCCACGACCAGTAAATCATTAGCGCTTCGCCGATGATATTTCCGCGCGGAACCAAGCCCCAAAACCTGCTGTCGGCGCTGTCGTCGCGGTTGTCGCCCATCATAAAATAATAATCTCTTTTAATTACGTAACTGTTAACCGGTTTTCTATCGATGTAAACTTGCCCCTTCTGCACGGCAACGACCCTTCTGCCAAATTCCCTATCAATAATTGTGCGCCACCATTCCACGTTTTTAACGCTCAATTTTATCGTATCTCCTTTTTTGGGAATTACATAAGGACCGTAATTATCTTTGTTCCAGCCGCTTCCTTTCGGGAAAATATCCGGTTGAGGAACGCCTTTGGGAAGATAGTAATTAGCGTAATATTGTATGTGCGGCGGACGCGGCGCTTCTTTTCCGTTTATGAAAACAACTTTATCCACTATCTCAATTGTGTCGCCCGGCGTTGCGATGCAGCGCTTGACGTAATTCATAATATCTTTCGATTTCATTTCGTCGCGGTCGCCGGGATATTCAAAAACTACAATATCTCCCCTTTCCGGTTCGGCGAGCGCCGGAAGAGTGAAATAAGGAAGTTCGATATTGGTAAACGGTATATTCCTCGGCGAAGAAGAACCGTAAATAAATTTATTTACAAAAAGAAAATCCCCGACGAGAATCGTCTTTTCCATCGAACCGGTTGGGACGCGAGAAGTTTCGATTAAAAATGACTTAATCAACAGCGCTGCGACGAGCGCAAAAAGAAGATTCTTAAAAAATTCAATCGTTTTCTGTTTAGGAGTTTTGTATTTCGGTTCGTTTCTTTCTTTTTTAATACTCATAATCTGTAATCTCAACTATTTATTTCTTATTTCTTATTTCTTATTTCTTAAAATTGACGCTTATACCGCCAAAAAGTTTTGGAAAATTCAGGTCAATAATTTTTCCGCATTATTCGTCCATTTGAAGAACGGCAAGAAACGCTTCCTGCGGTATCTGCACGTTGCCTACTTGCTTCATACGTTTCTTTCCTTCTTTTTGTTTTTCAAGGAGTTTTCTTTTACGCGATATATCGCCGCCGTAACATTTTGCCAAAACGTTTTTCCGCAACGCTTTTATGTTTGTCCGCGAAATCACTTTATTGCCGATTGCGGCTTGGACGGCAATTTCAAACATCTGACGCGGGATCAATTCTTTTAATTTCGAGCTGACTTTTCTCCCGTAATCATAGGCTTTTTCTCTGTGAACGATAACCGAAAGGGCGTCAACCGGATCTCCGTTCAGTAAAATATCAAGCTTAACAAGATCCGCTTCTCTGTATCCTATATACTCATAATCAAACGAAGCGTAACCGCGCGAAATTGATTTCAGCTTATCGTAAAAATCAAATATAATTTCCGATAACGGAAACTCATATTGCAGATCGGCTCTTGTAGGATCGATGTAATCCGTGTTGATATATGTTCCGCGTTTGTCCATCGACAGTTTCATAATGCTTCCGACGTATTCGCTCGGCGTTACAATCTGCGCTTTGATATACGGCTCTTGTATGTAATCGATTTCCGAAACGTCCGGCATCTCCGCCGGATTATCAACGGTCAGAAGTTCGCCGCTTTTATTTAAAACATTATACTCAACATTAGGCAAAGTAGTTACGATATTCTGATCGTATTCCCTTTCCAAACGCTCTTGAACTATTTCCATGTGAAGCATGCCGAGGAAACCGACGCGGAATCCGAAACCCAAAGCGGCGGAAGTTTCCGGCACAAAACTGAGCGCCGAATCGTTTAGTTTTAATTTATCAAGCGCGTCGCGCAAATCTTCGTAATCGTCCGCGTCCGAAGGATAAAGACCGCTGTAAACCATCGGTTTTATATCCTGATAACCCGGGAGCGAATTTTCGGCGCCGTTTTTCACGTGCGTAATAGTATCGCCGACTTTCGTATCATGAACGTCTTTTACGCCGGCAATTATGTAACCGACGTTTCCGGCTGATAAACTTTTTGTTCGTTCGCGCTGCAAGCCAAGTATCCCGACTTCTTCGGCGAGAAACGTTTTATCGGTTTGAAAAAATTTGATTTCTTCTTTTTCTTTCAATCTTCCGTTAAAAACGCGAACGAAAGCAATTGCGCCGCGGTATGAATCGAAGACAGAATCAAAAATCAACGCCTGCAGCGGTTTTTCTGCGTCTCCTTTGGGGGCGGGAATTCTTTCCACAATTGTTTCGAGAATTTCCTCCGTTCCGATTCTTTCTTTCGCGCTTGCCAAAAGAATTTCTTCTTCCGAACAGCCTATTAAGTCGATAACTTGTTTTTTTACGTTATCAACCATTGCGCTCGGCAGATCGATTTTGTTTATAACGGGGATAATTTCCAAGCCGGCTTCAACGGCAAGATAGAGATTGCTTATCGTCTGCGCTTCTACTCCCTGCGATGCGTCAACCACAAGCAGCGCCCCTTCGCATGCGGCAAGCGATCGAGAAACTTCGTAGGTAAAATCAACGTGTCCGGGCGTGTCTATTAAATTTAAAGTGTAATCTTTTCCGTTATTTGCTTTATATTTCATTTGAATCGCGTGGGATTTTATAGTAATTCCGCGTTCGCGTTCCAAGTCCATGTCGTCGAGCAACTGCGCTTTCGATTCCCGCTGGGTAACGGTTTTCGTCGTTTCGAGCAAACCGTCGGCTATGGTTGACTTACCGTGATCTATGTGAGCAATGATGCAAAAGTTGCGTATATTTTCCATAATAAAACATTTTAATTTAGCTAAGTAATATACTTTTTTTCTATATAAAGTTGTATCTAAAAATACGGTAATTCAATTTCAATGGACAATGGACAATGAACAATGAACAATGAACAATGGAGAATCCGCAAATCCAATCATCCAATCATCCAATCATCCAATCAATCAATCAATCATTCCTTTTTTCCTCTTTTCCTCTTTTCCTTTAAATATTTATCTGAAACTCAAATGTTACGATGCAAATTTTTGAATGAAACTAAATTGTTTTAATTTTGAACCTTATGATTAGCGGATTAAAATATATCGTATTTATTTTTTTAATAATAAATTTTCAAGACTTCGCTCAAAGTTTTTCATTCCATTGGCTCGTCAATCCTTTGGCGGGTTCTCAAATATTTGAAAACGAAACGGAAAGTTTTATTGACTCAATCAACAACAGAAAGGAAAATCCGTTTACCGTTATCGCCGGCAATTTAACTGAATCGGGGGAAGACAAAGAACTGCGGAACGCAAAACGTCTTTTCGACAGGCTGATTAAACCCTATCATATAATACCCGGAACAAATGAAGATATAACGAGCCTCAGCCGCGGAAGCAAATTTGAAGATTTGTGGGACGAACGGAAATTCTCTTTCGCTCATGACGATATTCTATTTCTCGGACTTGACGCCGGCACGGATTACGCTTCCCCATTGGGTTTCATTCGTATTGAAGATTTTGCTTGGATAAAAGAAGAACTTAGCGAAGTCGATTCAGCAAAAAAAATAATTCTTTTTCTCAATCAGCCCGAACGCCGCGAGATTGAAAATTTCGGGAAACTTGTTAACATTCTGAAATCAAAAAATATTCAAGC
The DNA here is from genome assembly GCA_013151245.1 of Chlorobiota bacterium. Taxonomy (GTDB): domain Bacteria; phylum Bacteroidota; class Ignavibacteria; order Ignavibacteriales; family Melioribacteraceae; genus JAADIR01. The sequence goes on along the minus strand of JAADIR010000171.1, from coordinate 4,042 downwards.
GATATTTGTTGCGGGGTTTGGAAAAAAATATCTCTCCGCTTATTCGTCCGTTCCGGTCTTTCATACAACGTTGAAAAAAATAAACAAACCGGAACTGCTTTCAATCCGCGTCGATTCTTCTTCAATTAATATTCTAAAAGACAACAATCCGCTTGCGACAATTCCTTTCCAAAACCGTTCCGAAAACATAGAACCGGAGAGCGTCAAAAAACCGGATAATATTGCCGCAAATATTTTACTTGAAAAGGAATTAAGCTACACAACGACTGTTTCTCCGGTTATTGCGAACGGACAAATTATAACGGCGGACAGAGCCGGCTTGGTTTCTTCTTTTGCGAAGAACGGTAAATTGCTGTGGGAATACGACACTTTTGGAAACGTCGTTTACGATATGACGGCTGCGGACGGTTTTCTTGCCGTTGCAACGGCGCAGGGCGATTTGAATTCAATCCAAATTAAAACCGGAGACCCTCTGCAAACGATAGGTTTTGACGAGTTGATCTCGACGCATTTAATTCATTTCGACTATAAGGGCAAGCGACGATTGATGATTCCGAAACAGACAAAATCAAAAGCCGCCGTGTTTTTCGGAACTGTATCCGGGAAAGTTTTTTGCCTTGATATGGAAACGTTTGAAGAAATTTGGAGTCGGCAGATATCCGATTCCCCCGTCCTTTCCAAGCCATTATACGTAAACAACAAAATTTATTTCTTTGACGGGAAAGGAGTAATTTACAACATCGACGCGCGGGACGGAGTTTTGATCTGGAAATTCAAACCTGACAAGAACGCGGTTTTCTCAAAAGATTTTATTTTAACGGGAAACGATAAATCAATATTCCTTGCCGACGTAAAAGGAAATATTTTTGCGATTGACGCAAAACTCGGGAAATTTAGATGGAGAAAAATATCGGCAAACGCCCAATCCATGAAGGCTTCAACAGACGCAAAGAACTTATTCGTTAAAACAAATAATAATCGTTTTCTCTTTATCAATCCTTCAAACGGAAAAACTATTAAAACTTTGAATATGAATTTCGGAACGGATTATTCTTTTGTTCCGCCATTGAACGACGGTGATTTAATTTTCGTCGCTTCCGAACGCGGGAATATTTACAGAATAAATAAAAAAAGAAATTACAAGACCATTCTTTCGCTCGGCAATTCTCCCATAGTTTCGCTAAGGAAAATTGGGAACTCAACCTATTGCGCTGAAAATTACAACGGACGAATAGTTTTATTTCATTTTAGCGAATGATATGATAATCTCCGGAATAATATTCGACATTGACGGCACGCTTGCGCGGACTAATAAATTAATCTTCGAAACGTTTCGCTTCATCGCCGAGAAATATTTACATAAGCATTATACGGACGAAGAAATAATCGCCCTTTTCGGACCGACTGAAGAAGACCTTCTTCGCGAAATGCTTCCGCCCAATGAATACGAAAAAGCGATGCAAGAATTTTACGCTTTTTACGATTACAATCACGATAAAATGGCTTCGGGCTTTGCGGGAATCGCCGAACTTCTTGAATTTATTTCACAATATAAAATACCGCTCGCCGTTTACACCGGAAAAGGAAAAGTAACCGCGGAAATCACTTTAAGAAAAGAAAATCTTTTCAATTATTTTGATTTAATCATTTCCGGCTCCGAGGTTCCCGAGCCGAAACCCTCCCAACTTGCCGTTGATATGTTCATCGAAAAGTTTAAACTGAAAAGAAAAGAAGTCGTGATAATCGGCGACGCAATCGCCGATATCAAAACCGCCGAGATGAGCGGGATAACTTGCCTTTCGGCTATATGGGATAGTTACGCAAAGGCGGACGTAAAAAGGCTCAATCCGGATTTTCTTTTTGAAACGGTCGCGGAACTAAAACGCTTTTTAGAAAAACATTTGCAGCCGCAACCGAATCAATTGAATTCTTAAATATCGAACGGATAATAAAACGAAATTCTCGGTTCAACGCGCTTCTGAGTTTTATAATCAAGAATGCGGTTGTCCGCGTCGCGTATAGGTTCGAAAGTCCACTGATAATACATCGAAACGAGAATATACCTCATAATTTTATAACCGACTTCGGCGTAAACGCGCGAACGTTCGTCGATTGTGAATATGTCGCTTTCGCTGTTGATATTGGTTTTGTCGTAACCGGCGCGCGCCACAAACGGCAAGGCGTCCGGCGCGATATCCGTCGCAAGGTGAAGTATGCCGCTGTTTGCGTAATCGTCGAGCCGCTGATAACTTCCCAATACATTAAATGTTCCCAGCAACGAAACAAGCAATTCTCCGTACCAGCCTTTGGTTGATCCGGTCAGACTATCCAAAATCATTCTTTTGCTTGTAACTTCGCCGGTCGTTAGGTTATAATTGAATCTTTCAATTTCATAAAGAGAATTGAAATATGCGGGGAGATAATGCGCGCTGTTAATCCGCCTTTCAAATTTCGCGCGAACGTCCAGCAATCCGAATCCGTGTAAATCCGCCATCAGACCAAAGGAATTGCCATGTCCGTAATCCGCAATTTGAACGTAATCGTAAAACGCGTCGATATTTACAATTCCCGTCCTTAAGATGGGCAAGCCGAAATCGAAACCATAGATAGTCGTATTCCCCTTATCCACAGCGGCGTTGAAGTTTCCGGTAAGCGGATCGATACGTCCTTCATAGGCTCCGACGTTTTCCGTCATATCGGTTAAATAAGTCGCTCCGACTTCCATCTTTCCAATAATGGGGAACCCGGCGAGCGAAGTAAACTGCAGCGGACGAACAAAGGCTCGTCCCCCGATTATATTCATTTGAGTAAAGTTGCTGAAAATTGTTTCCACGCCGAAAGAGGAAAAATCCAAATCCAAAACCGCGCCGTTTTTTCGCGCGTCGAAACTCGGGCTGTTATTGTAAAGATACATAATGCTGCCGTGCCCAATTGTAGCCCAATCGAGCGAACCGATGCGGAAATGAACGGGGTCGCCTTTGTAGCCGTAGCGGAAATAACGAACGATGCGAATGTAATCTTCCACAGTATTAAAGTTTTCGGTTCTTAAATTTCCGTTAGAATCGAATTCAAGGTTCAAATCAATTCCGACGCCAATGTTAGAAAAAGCGATCTCGGGCATAATGCGAACGTTGTAATATGGTTCGCCGTCAATCCAAGTCATTCCAAGCCCGCCGTTAAAAAAACCTTCGTCTTGAAACGGCGGCTGAAATTGCGCGTTTGATTTTGAATTAAAAAACAACGCAAGAAAAAAAACAAATAATACTTTACCATATAAATTAGTTTTCATAATTAACCCTTATTTTACGATTGCCAATTTTTGGATTACGCTGTCTGTTTTATCTCCTTTTTTGATAATCATTTTGTAGAGATAAACGCCGTTTGCAAGTTCGTCGCCGTCCTCGTCGCGCCCGTCCCAATAAACTTTGTTAAAATCATATTTCAATCCGGAAGGCTCGACTTCAATTTCGCGAATCAATCTTTCAATCTTCCGGCGATTGTATAAATTTTAATTTTCAGCTCGTCGGGTATCTGCGGAAGTTTGAAAGTGAAATACGTTTCCGTTTGGAAAGGGTTGGGATAGTTGTAAACGTTGAAAAGCCTGGTTTCACTTGAAACCGTAAACTTTTTAACAATATCTTCCGGAGAAACTTCATTACCCGCGCCGTCTTTTCCGTTGACTTTCAGCGTATAAGCGCCGTCGTCCAAAGTCGGCGTATATTCCACGACGTACTTAGGATTCGTGAGCGAAACAATATCGTTGCGCGCCGGATCGCTGTAATAGATTGGCGTATCGTTGATTGAAAGCGTAACCGAGGCGGTATCTGTAATAGGCAATTCCGAAGGATCGGAAAGTTCAATCCTAATCGTTGGAGAAGCGGAAATAAAATCGCCGTCTAAAATATCGCTTCCGTCAATTTTGATTTCCATATCAGGCCGCGTCGTATCGCTTTGAACGTAGAAAGGAAGTGAGTAGTAGTTGTTGTCCTCATATAATTCAAGTATTTTATCTTCCGTATCGATTTTAATTGCAAACTGTCCC
>JAADIR010000302.1 GCA_013151245.1 Chlorobiota bacterium | reverse complement strand
ACGGTTGAACGAACGCTCGGGATCAAAACTTTGGATTTTTTAGTTTTAAAATCATATTCATATAATGAAGAAAGAGAAAAATAATCGCTCCCGTCGTTTGAAACGTAAAGCATTTTTCCGCTGTCGGGAGAAAAGAGCGGATAGAAATTTCCGAAGCCTTCGTCGATTATTTCTTTACCGGTTACAAGGTTTTCCAAAACGCTTTTTGTTCGTTCGCCGTAATTTTTCTTTAGATAACTCGACCATTCGTCGTAAATTTCATTGCCGTCTTTTCCAAGAACGTCTTCAAAAGCCGCGTCGATAGTGAAGTTTGTGAGCTTGCCTAATTTTTTTGTTATCTCTCTCAATTTATCTTCGCCGTATTTTTGCGATATATATCTCGTAAGAGCAAAGCCCGAATTGTAAACGGATTCGTTGCCCAGACTTGTTTTGCTGAAAACGCCCATTTGGTTCCACGTAAGCATATCGTCGTCGAGCGCGTAACTGCGTAAAATCATATCGCGGTGCGAATCCCAATTATCGTAGTTGAATTCTTTCCGCATATACTGCGCCGTCCCTTCGGCAAACCACGCGGGCATATTGATTGTGGCGAGCGGATACGAAACGATAACGTTCGGATAACCGTATAAAATATCGGGACGATAAACGTCCTCATAATTCAAAACTTGCAGATAGATTGCCGGAATTCCGCGACCCATTTTCATCGCCGCTTGAATTTGCACCATGTGCGTAAACTCGTGCGATATAACGTTGCGAAGCCAGTTGTGCGCGCCGCGTAAATCAAAATCGAGCGCCGAAGCCCAAATTTCAATTTTATTGTCGAAGAAGTAAGTTGCGCCGTTCGAGTAATCGTCGATATCTTTAATCACAAAATGCACGGTCTGCGGTTCGTATTCATACAGAGAAGTGATAGGACCCCAAACTTCCTCGGCAATTTTAAGAACGACGCGCGCAGTCCGCTCGGCTCCTTCGTGAAAGTGAACTTTAACATGCTCGCCGCTGATTGTGTACCAATTATATCCCGGATTAAAATCGCCGATTTGCGCGTAAAGCGCCGCAGCCGAGAACAGCAGGAAAAAGAATATTTTTTTCATAAACAACAATAATTTAAATTCAAAATTTTCAATATTTATTTAATTACAACGACCTTAATTAATTTTGCGTCGGATTTACCGTCGGAGTTTGAAGTAGCTTTCAAACGCGCCATGTAAACGCCGCTTTGAATAGAGCTTACGTTCCAAACGGTTTCAGATTCTATTCCGCCGGGCGCAGTATCGATGAGTTCGTCAACAAGCTCTCCGCCGAGATCGAATATTTTTATATTTATCTTTGAATCTTCTCCGACATAATAGCGGAAATAAGTCTCTCCGCCGTAAACGGGATTTGGCCAATTGTACGCTTTATCTTCTCTGAAATAATCTCCTTGATCGTCGTCGCTCGGCAAAGAGGTTGTAAAAGAAGTATTCAAATTATTGCCATATACTCCGCGCCATTGCGCGCGACCGTCGTACCGGCTGATATTCCAATTGGAGAAGTAACCTTCTTGAGTTACAACAGCGAGAGAAGTAACGTCGTTTTGAGTGTATAAAATCGAAATGTTCTTATTTCTTCCGCCAACCGAAATCGGGAAACCGTCAATCATTTCACCGCTTTCGCCGGAAACAGCGTAAACCGTTCCGTCGTCCGCAACGGCAATAACGTCTTCCCTATCGTCCAAATCCAAATCTGCAGCAAGAATATTAAAAGATAGTTTCGCGTCATCCGTAAGCTTTACGGGGAAATTATCCGCCAAAGAGCCATTTAAATTATATGCGTACAATTCTCCATTTACTTCGACCAAAATATAATTCTTCCCTTCCATTTTCAGATCGCAAACGGCGGTTTGAAGCAAAGGCGAATTATCCGTCAGCTTAAATTCGGAAAACAGAGATTCTCCTTTAACAACTGCGACGCTGTAAGATTTATTTTCCGACAAATCTTCGAATAGAGTTACAATAGAATATCTGTTTCCTTTATCATCTTTGGCAACGCTGATTTGCGCAGCCGTCATATCTCCGAATTCTAATTTAACTCCGTCGCTGTCTTCGTATTTATTATCCGCAATCGCGGCGAAATAATTACCGTCAACCGCAAGCGCTTTTATCATAAAATTCAGACCCGTTTGGTATTCGTCAACTAACGAAACTCTCGCCGGAAATACGGATAAATCCAATTTGTATCTTTGAATCGCGCCTTCGCTGTTTCCGGTTAAAAATTCAATTTCGTCGCCCTTAGAATTTACGACAACCGGAGCCATGGAAATTATTGGGTTTACGGAGCGTTTAATTATTTGAGTCCAATTTTTAGTCTTCACAAAAATTGCAATAGAATCCAACGCGCTCCCAATTAACGCGTAACCGCCGTTTATCTTTACCGCCGCCGGCTTTTCGAACGAATCGTATCCGTAAAGGTAAGTTACGTTTCCGAGCGAATCAATCTCGCTTACTACGTTGCTCCCTCTCGTGAAAAAGAGTTCTCCGTCGTCGGTATTTACGTTTGTTAACCAGCCTACGAGATTATCGCCTATATGTCCGGTTGAAATAGGTTTGATATATTCCCCGCCGAACGAAACGTCGAACGACATTGTCAAACCGATATCTGAAAAGTTTGTGAAAGAAATATAACTGTTTGCGCCGGAGTTTGTTACGGTAGCGGGACGCGAGTCCTTATCAAATACGTTTTTGTAAAGCTCCGCGGGATTCGACGAATACCACGTATCTTCTTTTGTGGCTTCGCGCGTTTCCGTTTGTCCCGTAAAAATATTTTGAAAATCTTCTCCGATATCGAAAATGCCGTCGGCTTCTTCAATAAAAACGCCTCGTCGGTCTTTATCGGCGTTAACGCTGTTATCGGCAACCGAGGAAAGAACGACGCTCTCGTCAATATGCCAAATAACAATTCCGGCGTCGGAAAAAACGCCTTCCTCGTCGTTAGTATCCACTGCGGGAATCGCCCAATCCGGCTCGTCAACGTCAATAACCACGCCGCTAATTGCAGATACGTTATAATAAACAAAGCTGTCTGAATCTGCGGTGAAATTTTTTGTGTAAACGTTTCCGCCGACTTTATACGTAACCGTAACGCCGTCTTGATGCGCGTCGCGCGAACGGTTTTCAATCAAATAATATTCGGTTGAAGTTATGGGAATTTTCAACAGCGTCGTATCCCCTTCCGCCGCGGCTCTCTGCGCTACCAAGTTAATCGATTTGTTTTCAAGATTAACGACTTTCGGTTCAATCCATCCGAGGAAAACCTTTGTCCAAGGCGAAGGTTCGGGCGGAAAAGTTCCGTTGAAAGCGTAAAACCCTTGCGGGTCCATCAAACCGAATCTTCCGATAGAGCTTTTTCCGGTAGCCGTGTTGAACAGATCGGGCGCGCCGAGATAACTTCCTACCATAGCGCAAAGATAACCGTTAATCGTAAGCTGGATTAAACTTGTCTGCCCGAAACCTTGCAGTTCGCGGGAATCCGTCTCCGGCATAATTGCCGTATTAGTTATCTTCGAGCCGTTCGGAGAAGTAAAACCTCTAAAATCTTCGCCGAAAATTTTCTTCAAAGTTCTTAAATTAAAATAGACCGAAGGAAGATCGCGCTCGTTGCCGATGCTGCCCGGTAGCGTAAGTCCTTTGCTAACGCCGGCGTGGAAAATCAGGAACATATTGTACTCGTCAAAATTCAAATCGGGATTTGCCTCTGCGACAAGTTTCCAGACTTCTTCGGAAAAATATCCGAGTTCGTCAAAGTTCTCGGTTTCTCCCGTAGGCGAATAGTTTCTCATCGTCTGCGAAACCGTGTAAATATCCGGCAGGATATCGTAAGAAACATCAACAATGCCGTTAGAAACTTTTTGAAAATAATTCTTCACAAAAAGAAGATGATCGGAAAAATAATCTTTATTGTGCGGCAGCGGATCCAAAATATCGTCCCCGTAATCTTTTGAATACATTGTGCCGAACTTACCGTTCCCGAAAGTTTCCGAATCTTTATCCTCCGCAAATTCAACCATCACGGCAAGAATTTTAACGGGTTGGATTGTTTGTCCGATTATTCCGTTTGTCAAAACGGCAATAAAAAAAAGAATTAAAATTTTAATTTTCATTATTTCCCTGAATTAAATAAATACGAAGCGCTAATATCGTTTACCGCTAATTAGGTTTTTCCTAAAACTTTAAAGACTAAAATCGCGCATATTAAATTCCTCGCGGAAGTCCAAGCGTATTTTGCTTTTCGGCTCCCCAACCTACCGAAAGCTGAACCCGCCAGGTATTATCCAAAAAACTATTTTCGTGCCCTTCAAAAAGAGAAGTCCACAGATAACTTAAATCAAGCCCGACATATTTGTAACGCCAACCGGCTCCGAACGTCAAATATTTTCTATCCCCATTATTTGGGTCTTCATAGAAAAAACCGCTGCGCAATGAAAACATAACGTCGTCGGGGCGACCGTATTGATACTCAATTCCGGTTGAAAAGATAAATTCGTTAAACGCTTTATCATTCCCCCAAGAAGAAAAAATCGCTTTATACCAAGAGTCTCGCTCGCCCGTTGAATCGGGACGCTGAACAAGCAATCTCGAAAAGTCAACTGCGGCAAGCAGCGAATGCTTATTTTCTTTAAATATTTCATACGCGAAACCGAATCGTAAGTTAGTTGGAATCGGGTCGGACTGGGCTTCGTCAACATAATATATTTCTCCGCCCATATTTGAAACGCTCATTCCGGCGCTGAATTTTCCATCAAGAAATTTTACCGGACGCCAAAGAACGCCCAAATCAAAATTGAAAGAAGTCGCCGTATAACTTTTCGAAATGCCGCTAGCGTCCGTATTAACCAATCTGCTATTGACATATCTTAGATTTAACCCTAATCCCCAATCGCTCCCAAGTTTACGGGCGTAGCCCAAAGTCAGCGCGTAATCTCTGCTGTCGTCGGCGTCGGATTCCTGATTTATACCGTATCCAAAATAAAATAAACTTGCGGAAAGAGTTCCTTCAATTTCCGGTATATTCATTTTAAAAGTTGAATAAGTATAGCCAGGGTTGAACGGGAAATCTTGCGGCAAGTCCGGCAGCCAATCGCTGTAAGTAAAAGAAACGTCCGTTCCGGTTTGAAAAGCCAAACCGCCGGGATTCCAAAAAATTGCGGTAGATTTATCCGCAATCGCAGAACCGGTTTCGCCCATTCCGTTAGCGCGCGCATCGGGCGAAATCAGAAGAAACGGAAGCGCGGTCGTTCCCTGCGCAAAAACTATATTTCCGCCGAACGCAATTGCGAATGCAAAAAGTACGAGAAATATCCCACTTCTAAATTTGCTCTGTTTTTTCATTTTTGTTCCCTCCGATTTTTAGCGTTAAATAAGGCGCTCAAAAGGCAAAACCATTTAAATATTTTAGAGCGAGCAAAAAGCCCGCTCTAAAAAGGAATAATTTTTTAATCCTACAGGACTAAATTCCACGCGGCAATCCCGGCGTTTTCTGGGCTTGCGCCCCCCAGCCGATAAGCAGCGTAAATCTTAGCGTATTATTAAGCGGATGATTTTCTCCTTGGTCGAACACCGAAGTCGTAAGATAACTAAAATCAAATCCGTACATATCGTAACGGAGTCCCGCGCCGGCGGTTAAGAATTTTCTATTGCCGTATGCCGGGTCTTCGTAGAAAAATCCGGCTCTAACCGAAAACATAAAATCTTCGGGAACGCCGTACCAATATTCAAGTCCGAAGGTAGAAACAAACTCGCGGAGAACGTTATCGTTTCCCCAAGAAGAAAAGAGCGCTTTGTACCAATCGTCTCTTGCTTTGGTTGAATCGGTCGAACGCTGAATCAACAATCTTGAAAAATCAGCCGTAACGGTAAACGAATTATATTCGTTCTCAAATATTCTTCCGGCAAAACCGAGTCGGAAGTTGGTAGGTATCGGGTCGGCTTGCGCTTCGTCGATATAGTAAATTTCCGGACCGATGTTGCTGATATTAAGACCAATGCTTAAACGGTTATCAAGGAAATCTTTCGGACGCCACATTCCGCCTATGTCAAAACTAACGCTGGTCGCGGTTCCTTCGCCCGATTCGCCCGCCGTGCCTTGAGTTGAAAGGCGGCTGTGAATCAAACGGAAGTTCATTCCAAGCCCCCAATCTTCGCCGAGTTTGGTGGCGTATCCTAATGTAAGAGCGCCGTCGAACGATTTGAACGTTCCGACGGTATTTCCCGCGGCGTCGGTTCGGACAAACTCGCCGAAGTTCATAAACGTAACGGAAGTTGAAACAGTTCCTTCAATTTCGGGAACGTACATTTTGTAAGTCAAAAAATCATAAAAGATATCCAAATTAAATTGCGGCAGCCAGTTACTGTGCGTAATTGAAACTTCCGAACCGGTTTGAAAAGCAAGTCCGGCGGGGTTCCAGAAAATAGCCGCGGAATTATCAGCCAATCCGGCTCCGGTTTCGCCCATTCCGCCCGCGCGCGAATCGGGAGCCAATAACAGGAACGGAACCGCAGATTCGCCCTGCGCATACATTTTATTACCCATTCCTAAAAATGTCATCGTCAGCAAAAGAAAAACGATCAATCGTTTCATAAAGAAGTCCTCCAAGTTATATTTCCTTGTATTATATTCATTTAAAAGTATTATTTTACCTAATTATTGCAATTTTTCCAAGTACATTTTTCGAGTATCCGCCGGCGGACGTTTTAACTATTAATTTATAAAGATACGTTCCATTCGCAAGTAAAGAACCGTCTTCGTCCCTTCCGTTCCAAAATATTCGGACAAACTTATCCAATATATTTTCTTCCTCAATTTGGCGCACTAAACGTCCGGCAATTGTATAAATTTTTATTTTCACATTAACCGGTTCCGATAGATTATGCTGAAGCGTAAAATAAGTTGAAGAAGAAAACGGATTCGGATAATTGTAAACGTCTTTGATATAAAGTTCATCTGAAGAAACGACGGTAAACTGCCTGGAACTTTTCGAAAGATTATTGAATACGTCCCAAGCTTTTACGGTGATTGTGTAATCGCCCGGTTCCAAATTGCTGAATTTATAATCGATAATTCCCGACTTGCCGCCGGCGTCAAGATCGCCTATAAAATAGTTTGACAGATCTACCGCGTTTTCTTCGTCGTCGTTCAAAACGCCTTCCAGCCTATGACCAACGCCGTTTCCCGTTGTGTTCAAACCCGTGTCGTCTTTTAATTTGACCAACAGATCAAAATTTTGATTTACCAGATACGACGAGCCGGAATCAAACTCGTCAAAATAAATATCAATGGAAGGTCCCACTCCGTCGTTCTGCGCCGTCGTATCCGTTCCCCCGACAATGAAATCCGACGTGAAAGCAAGCCCGTCGTCATCTTCATTAAAAAAGTATGAAACAATTTTTCCGTTTCTGTTTTCATACGAAATATCTTTCGGCACGGTAAAGTTAGCGTCGAAATGTCCGTCCGTAACCGAAACTCTTCCGCGGAAAATCACTCCGCCCTGCTCGTCTATTCTGTAGTTATTCCATTCGGGAAAATAGACGTAACGTTCCGAATCGAACATCGTAAAAATCGCTTCGCCGGAAAAGTCGGGATCGACTTGTCCGTTCATTTTAAAAACGCTTCCTTTAACCGAAGTGTTGCTAAAAGCGGAAACTTTAATTGTCGCGTTTGGAACCGCTCCGTTCAACGAATCTATTTTCCCCGCTAATTTCGGTTCGTTTAAGTAAACGCACGGATCGCATAAAAGATGAAACTTTTCGTCGTTCCGTCCGGTTCTTACCGCTTTGGTTTGAAAATAAGCCGTCCCGATAGCTTTACGCTCGTCGTCTTCCGAACGATCAAGCAAATACGAATAAAGCGTTTCATTTAACGCCGCGTTGGGCAATGAATAGACCGGACGGGACGAAGAGAACCCGCCGATCATTCCCCTGTTTTCGAGAAAGATCATCTCTTCCGTTGCGCTCTGTTCTTGAGGATCGTCATATTTTCCATAATCGCAAGTAGCCGCAGTCAAGAAAAAATATTCGGAATTTCTTAACATCGGGATATTCACTTCGCGGTCGAAAACGACTTCGTGCGCCCAAACTCGCGGGTTGCCGTGTCCGTAGTAATTCAGCAAAAGCGTTCCCGAATTAATAGCGTTCATAATTGCGTCGTTAACCGCGGGTTTTCTTCTGCCTTGCCCGGTAATAACAGTCGGATAGGATTCCAAATAAATTTTATTCACGTTAAAATAAGCCGGTATAAACTCGTGGTCCAAATCTTCGGCTTGTTTTGTATGCCGGTTTCCGTCGTCGGACCCTTCTCCGGCGGGACCGTCGTCGGCAACCGAAGTGATTGTGTTTCTCCAAAGCCCTTTGAGCTGATTGTTTTCATAATCGATAATCTTCTGCACGGAAACGTCGGCTTCTTCAAGAGAGTTGACCGGCAGCCGCCCGACTGCAATATCGGCGCTTTTGTCGTTTCCCGAAATTCTCGAATAAAAATCATCCAGCGGATAAGAGAACAATTCGTCGTATGAATTTTTTGTTTGGAACGTCGGAATAAAATTAGAATGATAACCTTCCAAATCAAAATAGTCGTAAGACCCGTCGCCGAAAAGAAGCACGTATCTCGGTTTTACATTCCAATGATCGTAAGCAAATTTAATAAAATCTCTGAGAGCCGTAGGATCAAGCAAACCGCATGAAAATTCATTCAAAATATCTTTCACATAAAAAACTTCCGACGATACCTTGTTGGGCGATTGGGAAGAACGATATTCTTTTAATCTGTTTGCCTGTTCTCTGAATTTTTCATTCGTGATTATTATATTTTCGAAACCTTCAACAACGCCGTGAATGTTTGAGTTTTGAACTTGAGCGCCTTCGGGCGGCGTTAAATATTTTGAATCAAGAAGAGCAAAATATTTAGATTTTGTTTCGCTCGTTTCTTCCGCCTGAAATTTTATTTCCCCTCCGCTTATCCATCCGTCGGGAACTTCAACTATCTTCACGTTTGAAAAATCGGAAACATTGTAAAGATGAATCATACTGTTCGAAAAATTGCTCAATTGATACTCAACTATGCCCGATTTGCCGTCGGAAAAGAAAATAATTTCATCTTCGACGGCTTTCAAATATTTTCTGTAGGCAATCGAAAAGAAATCAAGATAGCCGGTAACTTGCGAAGTTGTTGTTTTGAAATCAATTTTCAAATTGCTTCGGTTATCTTGCAAATTTCCGTCATAAGAGCCTTTAATTCTTTGATGCCAGCCTTCTCTATACCAGCCGTCGCTTCCCGGAAAATTCGGGTTGTAATAAACGCGCGTTCCGCTCTCGGTTATTTCAAGCGGCGGCCAAAGATAAGTTTTGCTAGCCGAAAAATTTACAAACTCGATTACATAATCCAGTCTTTTCCCCGGGACGATGTTATGTAGAGTATTAATGAAAGTCCGGCTGTTTGCGGAACTTGTAAAATCTTCGCCGACTAAAATTTTTCCCGAACGCATCAAATTATATTTATTCTCTTCGTGCGCAATAAAAGCGTCGGTTGTAGTTTGAACAACGGGCGAAGGATTCTGCAGCGAACTTTGAACTTCCATTCTTTTTCCGTTTCCGCCGCCGGAAGTTATCCAATAATAATTTTTGTTATCGTACCAGTGTCTGTTGCGCGCAATTCCGCCTGAATCGGGATTGAACTCCCAAAACTTTATTCCTCTTCCGTAGAAAAGTATGTAGTCGTTGTCGTCAAACTTTCCGTCGTCTTCGCCGGAAACAAAAATAGCGTTTTCCACCAAATCGGTCGGTCTTTCTTTTTCAACAGTCGGCGAAAGAATATAGCCGCCGTTGTTGTAAATTTTAATTGTGCGCGGATCCACCGTATTCGCGTCGAGACCGTAGTCGGCAAGTTTATCTTTTGTGATTTTGTAAATTCCCTCTTCTTCCAGAGAAAACCGGAACCACGTTCCTTCGGACAAAACAGAACCGGAACTTTCCTTGCTGAAATTTTTCTTCGGCGCAATAGCCCAATTTTTCGCAATGTTAAAATTTATTACAACGCCGCTTAAATAATTTTCTTTTGACGTTTCCGTACGAAGAACCGGTTTCGCGAAGTTGATCCGCACAATCATTCCTTTCAAAATCTTTATCTGATTTGCCGCGGCGTCAAACCGAACGGGATAAATATTAATCTTCTGAACGGGAAGGTTTCTTACAAGACCGAACTCGCCGAAAGCAATTTCATCTTCCAATTTAAATTTTGAATAATCGTCCGCTTCAAAATATTTAACAATCATTCCGGAACCGCCGTCGGATTTTTCGCCCGGAATAGGGAGAATTTTTCCGCTAACCGTTTCATAGCGCGAAGATAAAACTTGAATTGTGTTGCCGTTTTCCGATGGAACCCCGACAGGAATTTCACGGTATAAAATATTCGGCGTGCCGATTTTTCCGTAGTTTAAATAAACGCCGTTGGCAATTTGAATATTTAAATATTCCGCGCCGTTGATTTTAACGACCGCCGAGTCTGTAAAAGAAGGTATATATTCAAAAGTAATTTCGGAAGCGCCGGATGAAAGAATTTTTACGTCTTGTCCTAAAAGCGGAAAAGCGCATAAAAAAAGGAAACCTATTATGAATAATTTGTTCTTCATTTTATTTTAACTTTGTTGTAAAATATTTTACTTAACTAACGAAGCATCAAAAGTAACAAATTATTCTATACAGCTTTCCTTTTTATTTTTGATTTCAATTTATGATTTTTTTGCAGTTTAAATCAAGTCATAAATTCAGACCATTAAAATAATTAAAAATATTATTAGAATCTAATGTTATTATGATTTATTTCGAACCGATACAGTTCGGTTTTATTAAAGTCCCAATAAATCTTTTTTCTTTTTCATCGCTTCAATGCAGAACTCGATATGCTCGTCGAGCGGAACGCCCAATTCCTCGGCGCCATTGATAATATCCTCGCGGCTTACCGCGCGGGCAAAACCTTTGTCTTTCAATTTTTTCTTAACCGATTTCACTTTTACTTCGTCAATCGATTTGCTCGGACGCACGTAAGTAACCGCGGTAATAAATCCCGCAAGCTCGTCGCAGGCGTAAAGAGTTTTCGCAAGTTTCGTTTCGCGCGGAACGTTTGTATAATCGGCGTGAGAAAGAATTGTTTTTCTGAACTCCTCGTCGAATCCGCGCTCTTTTAAAATTTCCGAACCTTTGTAAGGATGTTCTTCGGCGGTCGGGAATTTTTCGTAATCGAAATCGTGAAGAAGCGCGACGTTTCCCCAATATTCAACGTCTTCGCCGAACTTTTCAGCGTAAGCCGTAACGCACGCTTCAACGGCGTACGCGTGTTTCAAAAGACTTGCGCTTTTCGTGAATTCGGTTAAAATGTTATGACAAAATTCTCTGTCTCTTTGAAAATCGCTACTCATAATTTTACTCGCTTTTTATTTTAATTTTTTACCCGGACAATAATCGTAAATAACGCAATTGAAGCAATCCGGTTTCCGCGCTTTGCAGACGGCTCTTCCGTGCGAAGCAAGAAGATGAGAAATTTCAATCCAAGTTCTTTCCGGCAGAAGTTCTTTTAACGCCGCTTCAATTTTATCGGGATTTTTAGTATCGGCAAGTCCAAGTAAATTTGAAAGTCTTCTTACGTGCGTATCAACCGCAACCGCCGGAATTCCAAACGCGTTACCCGCGACAACCGAAGCGGTTTTTCTTCCGACGCCGGGAAGTTTTGTCAGCTCCTCAAAATTTGAAGGAACTTTTCCGTCGTATTCCTTTGCAAGAATTTCGCAGCAGGCTTTTATGCTTTTTGCCTTCTGTCTGTAAAAACCCGTTGAAAAAATATCCTTTTCCAATTCTTCGGTTTCCGTTTTCAAAAAGTCTTTCGGATTTTTGTACTTTTTAAATAATTTTTCAGTTACAACATTAACGCGGGCGTCCGTGCATTGCGCCGAAAGTATCGTTGCAATCAGCAATTCGAAAGGATTTGAAAAATTGAGCGCCGGTTTTTGTTCGCCGTATTTTTCCCTTAAAATTTCATAAATACGAAGCGCTCTCTTTTTTTCTTTTTCAGAAGTCATTTAATTTTCCTTTGCAATCAGCAAACGTTTAACGGGAATCCCATTTATGATATGACTTTCAATAATTTCATCCAAATCGTTTACCGAAACCCTGCCGTACCAAATCTGCTCGGGATAAACTACAATAGCCGGTCCGTTTTCGCAGGCGGCAAGGCAGCCGGAAGCGTTTGCTCTTACGCTGATATTCAATTTTCTCTCTTTCAATTTCTTTTTAAGAATGCTGCGAATCTCTTCGCTTCCCTTTTGTCCGCACGAACCTTTGGGATTTTCTTTTTCTCTGAAATTTACGCAGACGAAAATGTGTTTATCAAAACGTTTCATTTTTCCCTTTCATCAAAAAGGGGAAACTGAGTTCCCCTTTTTTATTTGTAGCGCATACGGGATTTGAACCCGTGATCTCCGCCTTGAGAGGGCGGCGTCCTGGACCGCTAGACGAATGCGCCATTTTTATGTTTCGAAAATAAATGATTCTTTAATTTATTCAAATAAATAATTTTTCAATTTGATAATTTTTTATCGCTTTTTTTCTAAAAACGTTTGCGAATGTTCAAGAGAATTCTCCGTTTTTACTTCCTCGGATGGAACTTAAGTTTTTTCCAATCGTCATAATTTATGCCGATTGAAAGATAAAGGTTGTAAAGTCACGGGGGGAGATTTTATAACCTTTTTCTTTTCCCTCCAATTCCTTCACATCTTCTGGAATAATTCATGCATATAATTAGCGAAGAAAAATAAAATTTTCATTTAATGAATTGAAAGTTTTTCCGATAATAGAAACAAATTACTTGACTTAAAAGATTTGACTAAATAAATTAAGTTTCAATTAGATTAGTATTGTTCATAAAATATTTTGTATCAACAATTTAGTGAGTTAAATATGAAGCGGCTGGTAAATATTTCATTTGCATTTTTAATTTTTGCTCTTCTTTTATATAGTTGCAAACTTGGCACCGACCCCGGAGAAGGAGGACAAAACGTCGCCGGAACGGTAACAATTACAGGAACTGTTCTTGATTCTACCACCGCATCGCCAATAGAAGGAGCGAGCGTAACAATAGTTTACGGAAGCGAAAATCTAATCGCAAAAACAAATTCCGACGGAGTTTTTTCAGTTGATATTAGTATTGAAGAAAACATAAGCGTAAATGTCTCTATTGAATATAATGATTACCAAAAAGTTACGCTTCCGCAATTTAACGTTACCGCTGGAGACCTAATTGACGTCGGTTTAATAAATTTAAGAAGAAAAGAAAACTCGTTGCAGCCTTCGGGTTATGCCGCTTCAATCAGTCTGAAATTTCAAACCTCCGCATCGATAAACGTAAGGGAAAGCGGCGGCGAAGAGACTGCGACAATTACCTTTTTGGTTACCGATTCGAGCGGCGTTCCGGTTGACTTAAATCACCGAGCCGAAGTAACGTTTGAATTGGGCGACGCGCCGGGCGGCGGAGAATACATCAATCCCGAATCAATCCAAACAAACGCTTTTGGAGAAGCGATTACGGCGCTAAAAAGCGGAACTAAAGCGGGAACGGTTCAGTTCGTCGCTAAAACGTCAAACCCCGACGGAACGGTTATTCGTTCCAAGCCGGTTTTCATAGCAATACACGGGGGCTTGCCCGATCAAAATCATTTCAGCATTGCCGCGAAATATTCTAATATTCCGGGCTTTATTATTTTTGGTTTTGAAGATGAAATTCTTACAATCGTAGGAGATAAATATTCGAATCCGGTAAAAGAAGGCACGGCGGTTTATTTCAAGACTACCGGCGGCATTGTCGAAGGATCTATTCTTACAGACGATAAGGGAGAAGGAACCGCAAGCTTAATTACCGGAAACCCGATGCCCGAACATCCGTCGCTTGGCGTTGGATTTGCGACGGTAACCGCTTCAACGGCGGATGAAAACTTGAATATGATCAGCGATGATGTTATTATTCTTTTTACGGGCGGTCCATCAAATATGAGCGTAAATCCGACAACCTTCGCTATTCCGAATGCCGGATCCCAGACATTTACTTATCACGTTTCAGATAATTACGGACACCCGCTCTGCTCCGGTTCTTCAATACTGGTAGCGGTAACCGGCGAAGGCGCAATCGCCTCTGGCGATGTAAGCATAGTTCTGCCCGATACGCAAAGCGAGTATTGGACTAATTTCAGCTTTACTATTTCAGACGCCGATCCGCTGCTTATCGCGCCTTCTGAAATTACGGTTATTATTTCCGCATTGTCCGGTTTAGGAAGTAATTCGGGAAATTCAATCAGAATTACCGGAACGATTAATTGATTAATGATGTTATTTATAAAAGCCGTTCTTATTAACGAGAGCGGCTTTTTTTATGTTTATTTTAACTTAAGATATATTTTATATTACAAAAAACTATTGGAAAACTAACTAATAATTGATATATTGCTATTAAATTAAAAGACTTACAATAATCTTTTAAAGTAATTTATGAAAAGACCGAGAAATATACTTTTATTTAGCTTCTTGCTTTTTATTTTTTTATTTTCATCTTCGCACGCTCAAAAGATAAGTAGATTGAACGGTAATCTGCTTCTTTCTCTGCAAGGCGGGATGACATTTGCAAATACCGATTACAATGGAGTCGGGACCAGTTTTGCAATTAAACCGTCGCTAACCTACTTTTTTAATACAAAATCGCCCCATAATATCGGGTTGCGCATCTTCGGAACTTTCGGTTATATTAGCGGAAAAGACAGTAAAATGCCTATTGAAGAATTTATTACTACAATACAAAACTTCGGCGGCGGAATTGTTTACAGCTATCAAGCTTCGGAAGCCGTTGCGCCTTATTTATTTGCGGGCGTTTCATCTCTCGCTTTCGACCCGCGATTCAGAGACGGGGAAAGTCTGCCGAACAATGCCGCGGGAAATTACGAAAAATCCGGAGTAAATTATAATATTGACTTGGGGCTGCGAGTTTTTTTAAGCGATATCGTAAGTCTTGATTTTTCGTTCGGAGCGAATATAAATCAGAACGATTGGTTGGACGATATTGAAGTAAACGGCGATAACGATATGTTTTTTAACGGTATGCTCGGAATTACTTTCGCGCTATTCTCGCAGAAGGACAGCGACGGCGACGGAGTGCCCGATTCGGACGACAAATGCCCGAGAACTCCTTCCGGATTGAAAGTAACAGACGACGGATGCCCCATCGATTCGGACGGCGACGGTATCCCCGATTATCTCGATCAGTGCAAAAACACTCCGCCCGGAACGAGAGTCGATAGAAAAGGTTGTCCGCTTGACAGCGACTACGACGGCGTTCCCGATAATGAAGATCAATGCCCCAAAACTCCGCGCGGAGTTCTTGTTGACGAATTAGGCTGCCCCCGCGATTCCGACAACGACGGAATTCCCGATTACGAAGACCAATGCCCCGACACGCCGGAAGGAACGGTCGTGGACGATTTCGGCTGTCCGATAAACACAAAGATTGTTACGCCGCCTGTTGAAGAAAGACAAGAAGTCAGTAAGTCATCCGAAGAGTATGATTACGTAAACGAACGGCACGTTGAAGGAAATATTTTCACGGACGGAAATCAATATTGCGTACAGCAGTCTGCTTGGAGAACGGAGAAGAAAGCCAATTCGCAAGCGAACGGATTGAAACAGCTCGGTTTCAACGCATTTGTAGTGAAAAAATATTTCCCTAAAACACAAAAAACTTGGTACCGCGTGAGAATCGGATATTTTGATACGCTTCGGGAAGCCAGAAAAGTTGAGAATCAAATTAAATAAATGAATGAATTGTGAATGTTGAATTATGAATGGGCATTACCGCTATTGCGGAATGGATTTTTCCTATTACGTTTTTCGACTGTCGTTTGAGATTGTTTAATTTAATTGTTGCATTGCTGAATTGTTAGATTGTTGATTGGTATTTTTCCGTTTTAAATGAATTGGACACATTGCCGGGACGCGCGCGAACGTAAAGTCCGCGGACGTCTTTCGTTTCAAAAACTTCGTAAATCGTAATTCAATATTCCTTGTTCGTAAATCGTTTTTTATTCAAAAAAAATTCTGTAAATCTTGAATCTTTTAACTTTTTATTTGACTTCTGCTTCATAAGCATTGCGCAATTCAACGGGACGCGCGCGGACGTAAAGTCCGCGGACGTCTAATTTTTTAGCTTCACGAATTTTATTTGAGAAGCATCAATTTTTTCACGATATATTTATCTCTTGTTCTGTCGAGAGACTTTGCGTACATAGCGTAAAAATATATTCCCGACGGTATGTTAAATGGATTCCACGTAACTTCAAAATAGCCTTCGTCCCGTATTCCTTCGTAAAGCAGTCCCACCTTTTCGCCGAGAACGTTGAAAATTTCAATTCTCACATCGCTCGTAACCGGAACGCCGAAACGGATTGTCGTACTCGGGTTAAATGGATTAGGATAATTCTGCAGCAGTTCGTAAGTAACGGGAATTTGATTTGTCCAATGGTTCGGGCTGAATTCAATTGTAACCGGAATATAGCTTTGCGCTACGGCTCCGCTGTCGTCGGTTACTTTCACCGTAAGGCTGAAATTCCCTTCAATTTCGCCGCGCGCCGAAAGGGTAAGTATTCCCTTCTTCGAATCATAAATTGTCACCAGCGAATCGCTGGAGCGTATAAAATCAAACAGAAGGAGAGAGTCGGGAGTTTCAACGTCATAAGCATAATCCCAAATATTCAAAGCGTAAGTCGTATCGTTCGTAAATTCTATTGACGTCGGCATACCTTGTAACACCGGAGCGTCGTTTACCGACGTAACTTCAAAATAGAGATTTTGCGAAGTCGTATCAATTCCGTCCGTAACGCGTAGAAGAAGCGAATCATTTCCGAACCAATTTTTCGCAGCTTTGAACAGAAGCGTAGCGCCGCCGTTGAGCGTATCGACAATTATTTTGCTTTCGGGATAATAATCGTAAATAAATTTCAAAGAGTCAAAAGGATTATCAACGTCGCTCACATAATTTTTAAAATTTTCATCAACCGAATAGTAAAGCGAATCGTCTTCGGCAAATGTAATTTCCGGTATTTTTTGGATTACGGGCGGATCGTTAACCGGAAGAACCGAAATATAAGTGGCGGCGGAATCGCTTAAAAATCCCGGGTCGGTAGCCACAAAAACAATGGGGATATTCAAACCGTAAAAATTACTTGTCGCCGAAACTGTAACTTCTTTGGAGAAATCATTAATAAAAATAATAATACTATCGCCATTTAGAACAATTGTCGTCAATGAAACTTGATTTTCCTCAGCCAATAGACCTTCTTTTCCGGCATTTTTACCGTGCGGTTTATTTTTAACAATTTTATATTCTTTAATTTCTCTCCAATTTCTATAATTCTTTCTTTTCCCGTTTTGATTATAATCGGAAATCGCTTTTTCAAACTTTTTATCCGGGAAATAATAGCTCCACGCTATTTCCGCGAGAGAATTATCCACATCGCTTACTAACGGAAAAAGTTCAAAAGTGTAACTCTCGTCTTCATTGAAAATAATTGCGGGGAACGGAGATAACACGGGAGGATCGTCAACCGAAAGAATACTTACCGTGAAAGAATCGCTAACCGCGGCGTTAAATTTATCGGTTGCCGAAAGTATTAACATAGCGGAACCGAAATAATTAGGAGCCGATTCAACAGTCAAAACTCTTCCGTTCAATTTAGCCGTAATCTCCTCATTATCGGAAAAAATTGAATAAGCGAGCGTATCGCCCGGATCGGGGTCGGCAAATACAAATGCAACATCCGAAATCAAAGTGTGAACGCCGCTGTCTTCGTTGAAACTGAAATCGGTAATACCGACTCTTACATACGGCGGATCGTTAATAGGAAGGACTGATACGTCGATCGTATCTTTTCCTTGGGCTTGATATTTATCTGTTGCCGTAAAAACAACTTTGAAATTTCCGCTGGAATCGGCGGACGCTTTGAAGACCGCTTTGTGAGTCGCTTCGTCAATAAGAATTGATAAATCGTTAACTCCCACTTGAATAAGAACCGAACCGTCGGGAAGTTTTGATTTACTTACCTCTAATTTTTTTCCGTTTGAAACAGCCGAAATAACGTCCGCCGTAATTTGAAGCGAAGTAACCGAATCGTTCGCGTCCGAAAGGTAATTGTTCAAAAAAATCGTCGTCGAATCGTCTTCGTCAAACATTAAACTTGGGATATTATGCCACACCGGAGGACTGTTGATGAAAGGCAAGACCGTTACGATTGTAGTATCGGAGGCGGTCGCCAAACTATCGTCCGTAGCCGTAAAAACAACCGTAAAAATACCGCTGGAATCTTCGGTCGCCGAAAATGTCGCCACGTTGGTTTCCTGATTGATTGAAATGTGCAAATCTTCTACGCCTACCTTAGTATCGTTCGGTTCGACGGAAATTACTTCGGACGATAAAATAATTTTACTTGAATCGGTATCGACGTCGTATAAATACGGATTCAGATCCATAGCCCACATTCCGTTTTCGTTAAATGTAATATCCGGAATTCCAAACAAAACCGGCGGATCGTTTATCCTGATTACATCAATAGACCTTTCCAATGAGTTGCTTGGCACGCTGCCGTAGTAAACTTTAACCGAAAATTTTCTTATCGCGGGATTCGGATTCGTCGTATTATTGTTTTTATAAGCGACTTGGCGCAGCGCTTCCTGATAAAAAGAAGAAACGTCGTCGCCGGAAATTGTTAAAACTCCTCTCCCCTGATCAAAAACTCCCGTAAGGAAACCGAAGTTTTCAAATATCAACGAATCTTCCAAAGGATTATAATTTGCGAGAATTGAAACAACGGCGCTGTCGAGAATTGTTTCCTGAGACTGAAGAATAATTAAAGAATCAGTAAGCTGAACCGGCGCATCGTCTTCGTAATACACAATATCGGCTGATTCGAGATTTGCTATTATCGGGACCGGACTCGTAAAAAGACCGCCGCCCATGGTAGCCGCATAAAGATAACCGTTATTATCCTGCGCGAGGTCATAAACGTCCAAAATTCCGAGACTGTCATTTATTCTCGTCCATTCCGCCGTGGATTTATTCAATATAAAAACGCCAAACCGTTCTGTTGCGCAAAATATTTCTCCGGAATCTTTCTCGAACAACTCAAGAATTGTCGAGCCGTCCAAACCCGTATTAAGAAACTGCCACGAATCGCCGCCGTCGTTTGAGATGTAAATTCCGGGATCGGTCTTTGCCAGAGATTGAGTTCCGGCGTAAATGTTATTATCGGAATCGACAAGCAAAGCCGTTATCGAAATATCGTCGAGCGTAGTCTGCAGCCACGTATCGCCGCCGTCGGAGGATGAAAAGACGCCGAGTTCTGAAGTTCCGGAAAAAAGGGTCCCGTTAGAACCGGAGGCAAATTTGTTGATATTTATATTGAACATATCGCCGGAGACCCAGCTTCCGCCGCTGTTTGTAGAATAGAAAACGCCGCTTGCCGTTCCGGCGAAAATTCCGTTCCCCGCGCTGTAGTAAATTGTATTTACATTTTTATCCGTTAATCCGGTATTTATTGTCGTCCAGCTTCCGCCGGAATCCGACGAACGGAAAATTCCGTTTCTTGTGGCGGCGTAAATAAATCCGCTGCCGTCTTGCGTTAAAGAATTAATTATGAAATTAGTTAAACCCGCGTTGCCGTCAAGCCAATTATTTCCGTTATCGGTCGTTACAAAAATTCCTCCCGTCGTTCCAACGACGATACTGTTTCCCGACGTTGCGATTGAAGTGGCGTGGGAGTTTATCAATCCTGTATTTGATTGGCTCCAGGAAGCGCCCGCATTCGTTGTGAGATAAATTCCAAGGTCATTTGCGCCGACAATGAAATTATCGTCTTTTAACTTTGCGAAAGATTTTGTTAATTTGCTCGGATTACCGATGTTTATCAACGCCCAAGTTAAATTTGTAGCGCTGTATTTATAAATTCCGCCCGAGGTTTCGTCATAAACCAACGCATACATGCTTCCGTCGGCAACCGCCGTATCGTCATAAATATCAACGACTAATTTATCTCCTATTCCGGCGCTCAAGGGCGTCCAGGTTGCGCCGTTATCTACGGATCTGTAAATCCCGTGTTCTTTTGTTCCGGCGAAAATTGTTCCATCGGAACCGACCGTTAAAGCGGCGACGCTTTGCACGGTTAAAACATTATTGAACTGCGTCCACGATAAACCGTCGTTATTTGAATAATAAATTCCGCCGCCTTCCGTGCCCGCAAGAACGGTACCTAAAGTATCAACCGCGAGAGATAAAACCGTAAGATTATTCAATCCTAAATTTTGCGGCGACCAAGTTTGCCCGTGGTTAGTTGTGCGGAAGATTCCCGCCCCTTTTGAGCCTGCAATTACGGAACCGGTAGTATCGGATACAAAAGAATAAATAACTTCAGCCGAAAGCCCGTTGGATGCAAGCGTCCATGTCGCGCCGTTATCGCTTGAAGTAAAAATACCCAAGACTTCGGTTCCGGCGTAAATAATATTTGAAGAATCGGCAAAAAGTCTGTAAACAGTCGATTCACTCAAACCGGATTGGCTCCACGAAATTCCGGCGTCGGTAGTTTTAAAAATACCTCCGTCATTTGTAGCGGCTAAAGCAGTAAGGGAATCAATTTCCAAAATATGATTTACCGATCCGCCGTATGGTCCGGGCGTTTGCTCCCAATAAGTTTGAGCTATCAGTATCTTTTGAAGCAATACCAGCAAGAATGCGACAAGCAGTACGATAAACAATCTTGATAGTTTCATAAATATTCTCTCGCTTTATTAAATTATAACTGCTTTATTTACAAGAAGATAGATTATTTCTAATAATATTTACTTTAATTAAATCTCATTAATATTTTTAATCAAACAACTTAAAATTTTGATAAAATAATTATTAATATAAGATAAAAAAGTAAGATTATAAAGTCTTTTTTAAACATTGTTCGTCTCCTTTTTAATAATTAGAACATCGCCTTGGAGACCAAAAACGCTCCGAACAAAACCCAAAT
>JAADIR010000185.1:4454-4861 GCA_013151245.1 Chlorobiota bacterium | reverse complement strand
TTATAATATATTAAATTATCGCTTGAGGACATACCAATAACCAGATCTAAAATTCCGTCGTTAAAGAAATCGGTAATTGTCGGGTTGCAATTATAGCCGATATCAATGTCGCTGAATTTATTTGTGATAAGAGAAAACGAATAAGAATTAACGGCGTCTTGCTCGTAGCGGGAAATAGTTCCGTTGTATTTTCCGACAAACAAATCCAAGAGTCCGTCGCCGTCAACGTCTGCAAAAGAGAAAGAATTTCGTCCGTCGTCCGGCGTGACAAAATGCTCGCTTAATTTTGTAAACGTTATTGCGCCGCTCGACGTTTGCTCGTAATGGAAGATCTTATCGTCTCCGTCTATCATACCGGAAATTAATAAATCGAGCAAGCCGTCGCCGTCGATGTCGTAAAAAATCGG
>JAADIR010000185.1:0-4356 GCA_013151245.1 Chlorobiota bacterium | reverse complement strand
GCGTCTTGTTTGTAATACCAAAGTTTACCGTCGTGGTCTCCGATAATTAAATCGAGTATGCCGTCGCCGTTAAAATCGGTAATAGTCGGCGAACCTCGTCTCGCAACCGAAATTGAGTTAAAGTTAAAAGTATGTTTGTTGAATTCTCTGTTAGCGGCTTGCAGCATAACGGTAAGAGTTAAAAATAAATAAATGGTAATTTTTACGGGAAGAGAGGGTAACTTTTGCATGTAATTTCTGTAATAATATAAAATATGATTAAGATTTATTTTTTATTGTCTAAAATTAATTCAAAAAGAAATAATTTGCCAATAAAAGCAAACAAATAATAGTTTATAGTAACAACTATTGTTCCCAAAAAGTTGCGATGTAAAAAACGGATTGATTTTTCAAACATGAAACTAACAGAATATTGCTTGCCGTTTTGTATTTGTTAATTTATACAAATTAAATTTCCTTTGTTCTTTTGCTAGAATTTTGCATAATAAGCGCAATAAGCCGTAAATTGCAAGTCGAATAAATTCTCTATTAACGGAAATTAAAATGTTCAAATTCAAACGAAAAATAAATTTTTACGAAGCCGATTCAGCCGGAATTATGTTCTTTGGAAACGCTTTTAGAGTAATTCACGAGGCTTACGAAGAGTTTTTACAGACTCCGCAAAACGATTATTTTGTGAAAGGAGATATCGTTTTGCCGATTGTTCATACGGAATCGGATTATTTCATCCCTTTGAAAATTCACGAAAATGTTGAAATCCATTTGACGGTTTCCAAATTGCAAGACCGCTCGTTTGAATTAAGTTACGAGGTTTTTAACGGCGAAGGAAAAACGGCAATCAAAGCGAGAACCGTTCACGTTTGCGTCGATAATAAAAATTTCCAAAAAATAAATTTACCGGAAGATTTAAGGAAACTGCTGGAATCAAACCAATAGTTTTTCATGTTTGCCAAGATTAGCCGACGGTTTCAGCCGTCGGAGCCAAACGAACAAAAACCACGTCGGGCTTTAGCCCAAACGCCGCTTCTCATTTATTCCAAGAATTTTTAGCAAGACGGACTTATTAACTTTCCCCAATTCCGTTTTCGGAAGTTCTTTTACGAAGTAAAGTATTTTCGGTTTCTTAATTCCTTTAAGTTTCTTTTCAATTTCGGCGGCGCATTTTTTTTTGTCTTTTGTTACTATTGCGGCGGCGAGAGCGGTTCCCCATTTTTCGTCCGGCAAACCAAAAAGATAAGCGTCGGAAATTGATTTAAGTTTTAATATTTCCTTTTGCAAAGCGTCGAGGTCGATGTTTTCTCCGCCGGAAATAATTACGGCGTCTTTACGTCGTTTGATGAAAAGCAGACCTTCTTTGTTGACGTAACCCACGTCGTTTGTTACGTAACCAGCGTTTGTAAAAAACGCTTTTGTTAATTTGGGATTGTTAAAATAACCTTTAGCGACCGCTTGCGAAGATACGACAACGTCGCCGATTTTACCGACCGACAAAGCGTTTTCGCGTTTGCCCGAAATTAATATTTTGTTTTCGCCAATCGGTCTTCCCGCGGCGCGCGGAAAGCGTTTGTAATCGTCAGACGTTGACGCGGTAACCATTGACGCGGTTTCAGTCGAACCGTAAACGATAATTACGGAAAGTTTTTTCTTTACGATTGTCGATACAAGTTGGTCGCCAATCGCGCTGCCACCGAGAAAAATGGCTTTGGTTTTCGTGAAAACATTTTCCTTTTCGGCGAGAATATTTTTTAGCATCGTTGGCACGAGAGATAAATAATCGGGCGAATGTTTTGAGACGCTTTGAATAATTGAAGAAGTTGAAAGTTCTTTCGGCAGAACGATTGCGGAACCGCGAATAAGCGCGCGAACGATTATTGAAAATCCGCCGATGTGATAGAAGGGAAGACTTGCAAGCCATTTATCGTCCGGCTTTGCGCCGATAAGATTGTTAACGTTATTCGCGCCGTAAATTAAATTACGAAAAGTTAGTTCAACGCATTTTGGTTTTGAAGCGCTTCCCGACGTAAACATTAATAGCGCCGTATCATTCAACGAAATCTTATCTGTTGGCAATTCGGCTTTACTGTTTTTGCCGGAGTTGAATCTACTTCGAATAGGAAAGTTCAACTTTTTAAGGCTGTCTTTAATTTTTGCATCGTCGGTTATAATCAACGCCGGAGAAATAAATCCAATTTGCTCTTTGATTTCGGAAACGGGCAGGCGAAAGTTAATGGGAATGGGCGTTGCGCCCAGTTTCCATAAAGCGAACAAGTTTACGATGAAATCGACGCTATTCTTTTGAATAAGCGCGACGCGGGAATTTTTTGAAACGCCGGCGCTGACAATAGCGGAAATTCTCTTTGTGACTTTTTCGTTTAATTCCGAATAGGTTAGCTTACGATTAGAAATTATCGCAACGTTCGACGGATGAATTTCTCCAAATTTGTTTAACCATGATAACGATAATCTTTTCATCGATTTCTCAAATCTTCGAAAGTTGCGGGAAAGTTTTCAAGCGAAATTTTCGCTTGCTTAACTGGAAGCGGGTCTTCTATATTGAGTCCGTCAATTTCGGAAACAATTCCCAAGCCGTGAGCCAAGTCATGAGCGACCGCCGAAGCCGCAAACGCGAGAACTCCTTTGCCTACGGACGTTTCGAGCGACGACGATATTACGATAAATTTATTCGCGTTATTTGCGGCTTTAATAAAATCAAACAATTTGATCAAACCGCCGAACCGCGCGGGTTTAATCACGAAATACTTTAAATGTTTGTTCTCTAATAACTCGAACGCGTCGTCGTAATTTGAAAGGGATTCGTCGATTGCGATAGGAATCGGGGAACATTCCGCCAGTTCAAGCAGAGCGTTCATTCCGCTAACCGGTTCTTCGATATATTGAATATTGAATCCGCCGAGTCGCGGTAAATATTCTTTTGCTTCAGTCAAAGACCATTTTCCGTTTACGTCGAGCCGCAACTGAATTTTTCCTTCAGATGTTTCTTCGATGTTTTGAATTATTCTCAACTCTTCTTCAAAATCTTTCGTTCCAATTTTTATTTTAATCGCGTTGAAACCTTGTCGTAAAAGGGCTTTAACCGTATCCGCCAAATTATCGCCGCTTGCGACGGCGTTAACATTTACGGATTCGCTGAAAGTCAAGCCGTTAAATAAATCCGTTTCGTTTTTTTTCTTTGACGCAAACTGTATTAAAATTGATTCGACCGCGAAACGAACGGAATTGGAAATGTCGTCGTCCAAAAGTTCTTCAATTGATTTACGATCTAAAAGAATAGACTTTGCTAAAATCTTTTCGCGCGCTACTTTCAACCCGGCTTCGATTTCCCCAATAGTTTCTTCGCTGAAAGGCGGAAGCGGCGCGGCTTCGCCGAAAAATGTTTTCTCCTCTTCGTTTGTCATCGAAACGATGAAACCTTTCTTTTTTGAAAATACGCCTTTGGTTGTTATAAGCGGCGAGGGAAGTTTTGAAGTAAAAGGAAAATATCTGAAATCCTTAACAATCATACCATTATGCCGGCTGCGAAAAGGATTCCGTAAACTAATGAAAGTTTTGCGGTAAGTTCCAGCGTTTTGTTCAGTTCCTCTCCTTCGAACGTGTAAATCATTTTAATTAATTTTATCGACAAGGGAAGAGAGAGAAGGGGCAGAAAGACGTAATATGAATTTTTATAAGAAAAATAAACGACGAATGGAACAGCGTATGAAAGAATCATAAACGATAGATATTGCAAGCGGGTAAACGTCCCGCCGAATTTTACGGCAAGCGTATTCTTCCCGACGTTTTTGTCTTCGAAGCGGTCTCGGTAATTGTTGACTACAAGAATGTTGGTAATCAGCGCGCCGACGGGGATTGACGCCCATAGAACAAGCGGGGTCATTGCGCGCGCCTGCACATAATAAGTCCCTACCGTTCCAACGAAGCCGAAAAAGAGAAAAACAAAAATATCGCCGAGACCGTTATAGGCAAGGGGATAAGGACCGGCTGTGTATGAATAGCCCGCCATTATAGAAAGAACGCCGATCAGCAGAATTATCCATCCGCCGTAATAGACTAAGTAAAGTCCGAACAGGAAAGTCATTCCGAATGTTACGGCAATTGCAATCTTCATCTCTTTAACGGAAATTAGTCCCGTCGTTAAGACGCGGAGCGGTCCCGCTCTATCCGGTTTGTCCGTTCCTTTCAAGTAATCATAAAGATCGTTGACAAAGTTTGTGCCAATCTGAATAAGGAGCGAGCAGATCAACGCCACAATTGCCCCGGGCGCGAAGAAAACGTCGTCGTGCACGGCGATAGCGGTTCCCGTTAGTACGGGAAATAAAGCGGCGGGAAGCGTTTTAG
>JAADIR010000183.1 GCA_013151245.1 Chlorobiota bacterium | reverse complement strand
AAATGATGTGTAAACCGCCACAACTAGTTCTCTGCTTTTTCTAAATCACAGATTGACCGCTGCGCTAATCAATCTACGCTATACAACCCCCGTAGCGTTGATTGCTCGCAATCTGCGCATGTAAATGATGTGTAAACCGCCACAACTAGTTCTCTGCTTTTTCTAAATCACAGATTGACCGCTGCGCTAATCAATCTGTGTTACAGGGACGGGCAATCTGCGCATAAAAAAAGGCGTTCCGAAGAACGCCTCATAAAAGAAGATTCGAAATTAATTCGAAAATTATACAACGCCTTGGTCGAGCATCGAATCGGCAACTTTAACGAAACCGCCGATGTTTGCGCCGTTAACATAGTTGCCCGGCGTTCCATATTTATCTGCGTAAGTAACGCAAGTTTGGTGAATGCTTTTCATGATGCCGTGTAATTTCTGATCTACTTCTTCGCGAGTCCAGCCGTAGCGCATACTGTTCTGCGACATTTCCAATCCTGAAACCGCTACGCCGCCGGCGTTTGCGGCTTTTCCGGGACCGTAAAGAATTCCTTTATCCAAGAAAAGATTAACGCCTTCAATGGTAGTAGGCATGTTCGCGCCTTCGGAAACGACATAAACGCCGTTATCAAGCAAGTGTTGCGCGTCTTTTTCGTTGACTTCGTTTTGGGTTGCGCTTGGGAACGCGCATTCGGCTTTGTGATTCCATAACGGATTGTAATCGAGAGAGCTGTCAACCTGAGTATAAACCGCGTTAGGATATTTCTCTACGTATTCGCTGATTCTTCCGCGTTTGACGTTTTTCAATTCCATAACGAAAGCCAATTTTTCGCGGTCGATTCCTTCTTCGTCATAAATATAACCGCCGGAATCGGAAAGCGTAACAACTTTACCGCCCAAGTCGAGAATTTTTTCAGTTGTGTATTGAGCCACGTTTCCGCTGCCGGATACTAAACAAGTTTTGCCTTCCAACGAATCGTTTTTGGTTGCAAGCATTTCAGCCGCAAAATAAACCGCGCCGTAACCGGTAGCTTCCGGACGAATCAACGAACCGCCCCAATTCAAACCTTTGCCGGTTAAAACGCCGGCAAATTCATTTTTCAATCTCTTGTATTGACCGAATAAGAAACCGATTTCGCGTCCGCCAACTCCAATATCGCCTGCGGGAACGTCGGTGTTAGGTCCGATGTGACGGAATAACTCGCTCATAAAGCTTTGCGTAAAACGCATAACTTCGTTGTCGCTCTTTCCTTTCGGATCGAAATCCGAACCGCCTTTGCCGCCGCCCATAGGAAGCGTCGTTAAGCTGTTTTTAAATACTTGTTCGAAAGCCAGGAATTTCAGAATGCCGAGGTTAACCGAAGGATGGAAACGCAATCCGCCTTTGTAAGGACCGATAGCGCTGTTCATTTCAATTCTGAAACCGCGATTAATTTGAACGTTTCCTTGATCGTCGAGCCAAGGAACTCTAAACATCAAAACTCTTTCAGGTTCAATAATTCTTTCAAGAACTTTTGCCGCGCGGTATTCGGGATGTTTGTCCAATACTAACGCTAATGATTCTGCTACTTCATAAACTGCCTGATGGAATTCCGGCTGCGCCGGGTTTTTTGCCTTTACGGCTTCCATTAATGATTTTACGTAATCAGACATGCTTTGCTCCAATGTTAGTTTGTGTGAATAAGTTAATTAGTCTGTATGAATCTTGAGTGAAGTTTTCTATGAATAATTCACGTGAATTACCATTTTGCCCGCTGGCGGGAAGTTGCGTATAATTGATAATTACTATTTTATTTGAAAATTTATTTATCAAATACAAATCTTTTTTCCTTTAACAAGCCGAGAGAAAAACCGGTCAATTTGCTCATTTCTCTTTATGAAACTTAAATTCATTTAAAGTGTTTCGCAAGGAAAAAAATACGATTGAAAATTATTTTTCCCGAATTTAAATTCATCATTCCACGATAGAATCGGGGCAAAATGTTAATCGTTATTAGTTTCTCAATTTGCGTTTGTTTTGAATGAGGAATATCAATTTTAGAAGCGTTTATTTAATCATGGATTTAATCGGCGACGGTTGAAGATTATCGATATTGATTTCCAACGCTAACTTCAGGAAGATGAAACGAACCTTGCATAATATCCGATAACGTAATTTTATTGACAACGTTATCAACGGCGGATTGAATGATTTCCCACACGCTTTTTACATTGCATTCAACGGCGCGCGAGCATTTGCCGTTTTTTGCTATGAAAGAATCGCAATATTGACCGTCGTATAATCTGCCGCCGAGAATATTTAATATTTCGGAAAGACGGATTTCGTCGGGCGATACCGTCAAAGTATAACCGCCCGTTTGTCCGCGCGCGCTTTCAAGCAAACCGTTGATTCTGAGAACGCGGAGTATTTTGGCGACCGAATGCTCCGGTATTCCCTCTACTCGACTGATCTCCGGAATCGTAAGCCCTTTGCCGTAGTTATATTTTTCCCCGAGCAAAACGAGGAACCGCAATCCGTATTCTTCCTGCGCGCTTAGTTTCATTTATTCGTTTGTTCCTTTAAGCAATATTTTTATTTGCACGGTCATTCTTAAATTTATTATAGAATGGTTGAATGAAGAAGCTTGGGATATTTCATTCATCCATTCAGTCATTCAGTCATTCATTCTTTATTACAACATTCCCAATTTAAATTTTGCGTCGAGACTCATCATCTCTTGGCTCCACGGCGGATTCCAAACCAGTTCGACTTCCACATCTTTTACTTGTTCAATGCCTTTGACCTTTTGCGTCACTTCTTCGACAATGTTTCCCGCAACCGGACATCCGGGAGCGGTTAGCGTCATCTCTATTTTTGCATTGTATTCGTCGTCGATATCAATTTTATAAATCAACCCGAGTTCGTAAATATCTACGGGAATTTCGGGATCGTAAACGGTTTTTAACGTGCCGATGATTGTCTGTTCCAACGCTTCTTTTTCAGTCATCTTTTCCTCAATCATTTTTTATCCTAACATTTTTTTTACTTTAATTAATGCGTCATGGAGTTTATCCACTTCTTCGAAAGTATTGTAAAACGAAAACGACGCCCGCGCCGTGGCGGGGACGTTAAATCTGCGCATCACCGGCTGCGTGCAGTGATGCCCCGTTCTTATCGCAATTCCGTCTGTGTCGATAATCGTTCCGATATCGTACGGATGAATCCCTTCAATCGTAAAGGCGAGAACCGACGTTTTATTTTTTGCCGTTCCGATAATTTTCAATCCTTCAATCTCCAGCAGTCTCTCGGTTGCGTAATCAAGAAGCTTTTTCTCATGCGACATCAAGTCTTCCAAATTGAAGGAGCGTAAATATTTTAACGCGACGCCCAGCCCGATTCCGCCGACAATATTCGGCGTTCCGGCTTCGAACTTTGTCGGAATATCGTTGTACGTCGTTTTCTCGAAAGTCACTTCGCGAATCATATCGCCGCCGCCTTGATAGGGCGGAAGCATATTCAAATATTCCGCTTTTCCGTAAAGAACGCCGATCCCCGTAGGTCCGTATATTTTGTGACCGGAAAAGACAAAGAAGTCCGCGCCGAGTTTCTGCACGTCGATTCTCGAATGCTGAATAGACTGCGCTCCGTCAATCAAAGCCGGAACGCCGTGTTCGTGAGCGATTTCAATTATTTCTTTTACGGGATTGATTGTTCCCAACGAATTGGAAGCGTGCACAACCGAAACGAATTTTGTCTTCGACGAGAATAGTTTAACGTATTCTTCCATTATCAATTCACCGCGGTCGTTCATCGGAATTACTTTAAGTTTTATGTTTTTATCCTCGCACACTAATTGCCAAGGGACAATGTTGGCGTGATGTTCCATTTCCGAAATTATTATTTCGTCGCCGTCTTGAAATTGCCCGCTTCGGCAAAAAGTATTTGCAACGAGATTTATTCCTTCGGTGGCGCCGCGCACAAAAACAATTTCCGATGCGCTTAACGCATTAATGTATTCCTTCACTTTCAGCCGCGCGTTTTCGTAAGCTTCGGTTGCAAGCTCGCTCAAATGGTGCAAACCCCGATGGATATTGGCGTTCTCGTAAGCGTAATAATGTTTGACGCTTTCAATCACAACGTCCGGTTTCTGCGTAGTCGCCGCGTTGTCGAGATAAACAAGAGGTTTTCCGTTCACTTCGCGCGAAAGGATGGGGAAATCGGCTCTGATTTTATCGAGATTGAATTTCCTTTTTTTGATTTTTTTTATCGTTTCAGTATCCTGAATAAATTGATCAAAATCCATACGGTTTCTACCGGTTTAAATTTTTAAAAATTAAATTATTTATTTTTTTGTGAGTTTCCTTTATCTTAACTTTTTCAACCACGTCTTCTGCAAACGCTTTTATTAACATCGATTGCGCTTCGTTTGCGGGAATGCCGCGCGAACGAATGTAAAAGAACGCTTCCTCGTCCAGGCTGCCGACCGTCGCGCCGTGCGAGCATTTCACGTCGTCTGCGTAAATTTCCAATTGCGGTTTCGTATTTACGCGCGCGTCGTCCGAGAGTAAAATGTTTTTGTTTGATTGATACGCGTTAGTTTTCTGCGCATCTTTTTTAACGAGAATTTTCCCGCTGAAAACGCCGGTTGATTTGTCGTTCAATATTCCTTTGTACAATTCGTTGCTTTCGCAGTTCGGCGCGGAATGATCGACGTAAGTATGGTTGTCAACGTGACGGTTATCGTCGGTCAAATAAAGTCCGTATAAATGCGTTTCAATATTTTCGCCGATCAAATCGGCGCGTAAATCGTTACGGGTTAAGAGCGAACCGAAATCAAACGAAATGTGCGTGAAGACGCTTCCCCTTTCCTGAACAATTTCGGAGTTGTCAATATGATAAGAATTTCTCTTTTCGTCTTGAATTTTGTAAATGTCGAATATGGCGTCTTCCGAAATATGAAAATCGTTGTTTGCGTTCATAAAATAAGTTTCGCCTTCGCCGGTAAAGCTTACAATGACGCGGGCTTGCGCGTTCTTCCCGATTGCGAAGAGGTTATTGGGAAACGCGGAAACGTTTTCATTTTCAGCGCCGGTGTAAAAAATCACTTGAATCGGTTTTTCCACAATCACGTTGTCGGGAACGATTAAAACGAATCCGTCGTTGAAAAAGGAATTGTTCATCAGCGTGAAAGCGTTTGAATTTCTTTTCGGATTATTCAAATGCTTCTTCACGATATCGCCCTTTTCCGATAAGGCTTTGCGGAGACCGCCGATAAAAACGCCTTTGCCCGATTGAGAGATATCGGACAATTCCTCATTAAATATTCCGTTTACAAAAACTACTTTGTCGGAATCGATTTCGTCAAAAAATAACTTATTAACTTTTTCTCCAATGGAAACGTCCGGCTTTTCGTTAGGAAGCGCAAAACGTTCTTTCAGCAGCGGATTGATATTTGTGAATCTCCAATCTTCCGTTTTCCGCGTGGGGAAAGGAGTTTTAGAGAATTTTTCAAACGCGGCGGATCGTATTTTGTCCAATTCGGAATCGCCGAAGTTATTTTTGCGAAAGGTTTCAAAATTTTTCGCGCGCCATTCTTTTATTTCGTCTGTTTTATTTGTCATTTCTTTAACCGCCTTAAACCGTTTCGTTTGCGTGATGTTCTTCTTTCAGCCAATCGTAGCCGCGCTCTTCCAATTCCAAAGCGAGTTCTTTCGTT
The DNA here is from genome assembly GCA_013151245.1 of Chlorobiota bacterium. GTDB lineage: Bacteria > Bacteroidota > Ignavibacteria > Ignavibacteriales > Melioribacteraceae > JAADIR01. The sequence goes on along the minus strand of JAADIR010000183.1, from coordinate 15,475 downwards.
CCTGATTTAATAATTTGTCCGTCGTAAAGTACGTGCACAAAATCTGGGACGATGTAATCGAGCAGACGCTGATAATGCGTAACCACAATAACCGCGTTGTCTTCCGATTTGAAATAATTTACGCCGTTGGAAACCGTTTTTAACGCGTCGATATCAAGTCCCGAATCGGTTTCATCCAAAAGCGCAAGTTTAGGTTCGAGCATCAAGAGTTGAAAAATTTCGTTTCTCTTTTTTTCGCCGCCGGAAAAACCTTGATTAACCGCTCTGTTTATAAGGGATTCGTCCATTCCCACAATTGCGGCTTTTTCTTTTATCATTCCGAAAAATTCCGACGCCGTCAGTTCATCTTCTCCATGGTATTTTCTGATTTCATTCAAAGCCGTTTTCAAAAACGTGGCGTTCGAAATTCCAGGTATTTCTATCGGATATTGAAAAGCCAAAAACAATCCTTCGCGCGCTCTGTCTTCGGGAGAAAGTTCCAAAAGATTTTTACCGTCGAATAAAACTTCGCCTTGCGTCGCTTCGTAATTTTCGTTTCCCGAAAGAACGTTTGCGAGAGTGCTTTTCCCGGAGCCGTTCGGTCCCATTATCGCGTGAACTTCGCCTCTTTTCACTTCAAGATTTATTCCTTTCAGAATCTCATTTCCTTCAACATTCGCATGTAAATTTTTTATCGTTAACATTATTTTTCCTTAATTCAATTTTATATTTCTTAATTGTTCTTCCGTCTTCGCTGCGCTTCGCCGCGACAGGTTCCGTCTTCGCTGCGCTGCGCCGAGACAGGTCCGTCTTCGCTGCGCTTCCGGCTTCGTCCCGATGAATCGGGACTACGCCGAGACGAGTCGCCGAGACAAATTGTTAATTATTAATTGTTCATTGTTATTTATCCAACGCTGCCTTCAAGACTAATCGCCAAAAGCTTCTGCGCTTCGACGGCAAATTCCATCGGCAGTTCGTTAAAAACCTCTTTACAGAAACCGTTCACAATCATATTTATCGCGTCTTCGGTTGAAATGCCGCGTTGATTGAGATAGAATATTTGATCGTCGCTCACCTTTGAAGTCGTCGCTTCGTGTTCAACCACGGCGGATTTGTTATCCACTTCGATATACGGGAAAGTGTGCGCTCCGCATTTGTCGCCCATCAGCATTGAATCGCACTGCGAAAAGTTTCGCGCGCCTTCGGCTTTTGAGGCTACTTTCACCAACCCGCGGTAAGAGTTTTCGCTTCTTCCGGCGGAAATTCCTTTCGAAATGATTGTGCTTTTAGTGTGCTTGCCGAGATGAATCATTTTCGTTCCGGTATCCGCTTGCTGATAGTTATTCGTAACCGCCACTGAGTAAAACTCGCCGACCGAATAATCGCCTTGCAGAACGCAGCTCGGATATTTCCAAGTTACCGCCGAACCGGTTTCAACTTGCGTCCACGAAACTTTGGAATGATTTCCGCGGCAAGCGGCGCGCTTCGTTACAAAGTTGTAAATTCCGCCTTTCCCGTTCTTATCGCCGGGGTACCAATTCTGCACCGTGGAATATTTAATTTCCGCTTTTTCGAGAGCGATCAATTCCACAACCGCGGCGTGAAGCTGATTGTTGTCGCGCATCGGCGCCGTGCATCCTTCGAGATAGCTTACGTAGCTTTCGTCGTCGGCAATGATAAGCGTTCTTTCAAATTGTCCCGTGTCGAAAGCGTTGATTCTGAAATATGTTGAAAGCTCCATCGGACAGCGAACGCCTTTGGGAATGTAAACGAAAGAGCCGTCGCTGAAAACCGCGCAGTTCAACGCCGCATAGAAATTATCGGTGTAAGGAACGACGCTTCCCAAATATTTTTTCACCAAATCGGGATGCTCTTGAATCGCTTCCGAAATCGAGCAAAAAATAATTCCCTGTTCTCTTAGCGATTCTTTGAAAGTGGTCGTAACGGAAACCGAATCGAAGACCGCGTCAACCGCAACGCCGGCGAGCTTTTTCCGTTCGTCGAGCGGAATTCCCAACTTCTCAAAAGTGGCTAAAAGTTCGGGATCGACTTCGTCCAAACTTTCCAACTGCGGTTTCTTTTTCGGAGCGGAAAAATATTTAATTCCTTGAAAATCGACTTTTTCGTAATGCACGTGCGCCCAATCGGGTTCTTCCATCGTAAGCCAGTGGCGGTAAGCTTTCAAACGCCATTCGGTCATCCATTCCGGTTCGTTTTTCTTTTTTGAGATTAAACGGATAACGTCTTCGTTCAGTCCCATAGGAAAATCTTCTTCTTCTATGTCGGTTACAAATCCCCACTTATATTCGGAATCGGTAACGTCGTTTATTATCTTTTGTTCGTCGTCCATCAAGTAAATCCTTTAATTTTATGTATGAAACCTAATCAATCTGGAAATTTTTGTCAAGATTAAAATTCCCCTTGTTTTCTACACGCTTTCATCCGAGAATCATTTTCCCTTTCACTAAAATAATACTATTTTATAGAGGTTAATTGAAAACAAACTAAAAACCAAGGACTTGGCAAAAAATAAATTCCATATAAAATGGCTGCATAAACTTTATATTTTTGCGATTCTTATCGCCGTTGTCCCGGCTCTTTTCATCAGTTTAACTTTGAAAGGGAAAACGGAACAGGAAATCACACAGTTCATTAATACCGAACTTACGATTATCGCCGACGACGTTGCAAAAGAGATTAATGACTTTTTTTTAAACCAGTTGGAAAAACAGTCTCTACTAAAGAAAAGTCTGGAAAACGAAGACCTCGGCTCAAACGAAAAAGTCTCGCTCGTAGTATCGGCAGTCAAAACAATTGACGAGTTGGTTTCGATATCGATTATCTTCTATGAAAACGGGAGCTATTCGCCCGCGATTCAGACTCGCAAATCTTTTTTTGATAGTCTGTTAGCCGCTCACAATCCGGCGGCAGCCAAATTAATAAACGATCAAATAAGGATAACGGAACTACTGACGAAAGAAGGAAGGCAATTCGGGAACCCGGTTTTTATCAAAGGTTTGAACGAATGGTTCATCTATTTGGCTCTTCCGGTTAACATTCTCAACGCTCCAAAAGCGTTTCTGGTTTCAATCATTAGTTTGGACAGACTTCGGAAACGATTATCAAACCCGAAATATAGTCAAGTCGGTTCGATTCTTATTGCGGACGCAAACGGTAATTCGATTATCGCCGATTTAACTCCGGCGGTAAATCAATCGATTATTAACAATACGGTTGAATTACTAAAAGGTAAAATGCGCGTTACACAAGTTACAAATTACACTGTTAACGGTAAAAAAATTGTTGTTTCAACCGCTTTTCCGGAAAACGTAAAATGGGTAGTAATTGCAACGGAAGATTATGACAGCGCATATTCTTTAGTCGGGGAATTTGATAAAGCGATTTATTTGTGGCTTTTCATCGGGATTATTCTTGCCGTGGGGGCGGCGCTTTTTTTGTCGGACAGAATTAAAAAACCGATTCAGGAATTGGGCAAAAAAGCCGATCAAATAGCCGGTGGAGATTTCGACATCAAAATTAATTACAAGGTTAACGATTCAATCGGCAAGCTCGGTTCTTCTATGGAATTTATGAGTAAATCATTAAAAGAAAATTTTCAGAAAATAGCCAGACAAAAAGCCGAGCTGGAAGAATACAGCAAAACGTTGGAACATAAGGTCGCTGAACGGACTCGGAAATTATCCGAAACAAACAAGAGCTTGGAAAAAGCGTATCAACAGGTTTTGGAATTGAATCTTGAAAAGAATGAATTTTTGGGAATCGCGGCGCACGATCTTAAAAATCCGCTTACCGCAATCAAAGGATTCGGAGAAATTATTATCGGCGATAAGACGCTGGAAAGAGACGACCTTGAACGCTATGCGGATATAATCGTTAAATCGTCCGAAAGAATGTTCGAAATTATTACCAGTCTTCTCGATATCAACAGAATTGAAGAAGGAAAAGTAGAAGTAAAATATATGGAAGTTTCGGCTAACGGACTGGCGAAATCAATAATTAAACAAAACTCGAAAGCCGCGGCGGAAAAAGAAATAACGATAAATAAAAATCTTTTGGAAGAAGATTTGGAATTTTTAACCGACCCGAGTTTGACGATGCAGATTCTAGATAATTTTATTTCAAACGCAATTAAATTTTCGCCGAAAGGAAAAGATATCGTCGTTAAAATTACAGCGGATGAAAAATCCGTCGCTTTCTCGGTTAAAGACAACGGTCCCGGTTTAAGCGACGAGGACAAATCGAAACTCTTTACAAAATTCGCCAAACTTTCCGCCAGACCTACGGGCGGGGAACATTCAACCGGATTGGGTTTGTCCATTGTAAAAAAAATCACCGAAATGCTCGGAGGAGAAATACGAGTGGAAAGCGAACTGCGGAAAGGCGCCGAATTTATATTGATCTTGCCGCGCGACGGAGGATAATAATATCCCGACATTCTTTAACTTTAAATGTCCTAAAAATTTTTCTAATAAAATTTCAGCAATTAAAATGCCTCAAAAATCATTAATACAAATCCGATCCTTTTTTCCGATAGTTATCATTCTTTTCGAATTTTTAGCCGCCGGATTTGTCAACGCGCAAAACGAGGAAGTTGTTTTAATTACTTATCAAAATGAGCGGCTGCGCAGCATTGCGGAACAGTATCTCGGCAATCCGGATTATTGGGAAATTATTTTAAGTTATAATAATCTTAAATCCGTTTCGGAATTGAAATCGGGAATGAAACTCAAAATTCCCGTCGGCTTGGTTTCCGCTACGCTTGAACGAATTTCCGAGGCGTCCGAAATTATAGGCAAAGCGAATGAAAACGGAGCGAAGATTTTTACGCCGGATTTAATTTTGGAAGCTGAGAAATACTCAAACTCATCGCTGAGATTAAAGAAAAGCGGAGAATGGCGGAAAGCCGAAAGTTCGGCGGCTAAAGCTTTTAAAATGGGGAAAGCTTCGCTTGAAAGATCCCTTTTGTTCAGAAACAAATCAGCCGACGCAACAATTACTTACGCCGAGGGAACCGTTCAAAAGAAAAGACCCAACCAGAAACTTTGGAGCGAAGGGAAATTATTTTCAAAATTATACGAAGCCGACCGCGCAAGAACCCTTTCCAATTCGCTCGCCGAAATAACGTTTATCGATTTAAGCAGAATCCGCTTGAATGAAAATTCGCAGGCGGTCATCGAACATACGAGAATCGATGAATTGAAAAATAAAACGGAAACGAAAATCAAGCTGGTTATCGGCGACGCGTTTGCCTACTTGATGAAAAGCCCGAAAAAGAAATTTGATATCGACGCGCCCGGACTGAACGTTGACATAAGATCAAAAAGCTTTTGGGTTAACAGAGAGCCGGACAAAACCAAAATCGCCAATTATGAAGGGGAAATTGAATTGACCGCTAATGATTCTTCGGTGGTGGTTCAGAAAAATCAAGGAACCGTCGTGCCCGACGGAAACGCTCCGGCAAAGCCGAAAGATCTTCTTCCGCCTCCCGAATTAACCGCGCCCGGTAATATGAGTAAGTTTTACGACGATGATATTTCTTTCAGTTGGAAAAAAATTGACAAAGCCGAAAAGTATTGGCTGGAAATAGCTTCCGACGTTTCGTTCAGAACGATTGTCTATTCGAACAAAAATATTTCAAATACTTCTCAAAAAGTAAAATTGCCGAAACTGAACGTTTACTTTTGGCGCGTCTGCTCGATTGACGAATCCGCGCTGCCTGGCGAATTCAGCCGATACAAATATTTTATGATAACAAAGGACGAAGAGAAGCCGTTCTTGATTGTTGCTTTGCCGGAAAATTTTCTCGCGACAAAGAACTCTTCGGTTGCCGTTTCCGGCGAAAGCGAGCCGGGAACGTCCGTGATTATAAACGGCGATTCCGTAAAGCCGGATAATAGGGGGAATTTCAAAAAAGTTTTGAAACTTAAAAACGGAATAAATATCGTCGCGATTTCAAGCGTTGATGAAAACGAAAACGTTTCCGAAATCACGAGAATTGTTTTTTATGAATCATCCGGCGAGATTGAAAATAAAATAACAAATGAAAATTTTTCGCCCGAGGAGAATTTATTTTACGTTAGCGCTCCCCTACTTGCCGTTCGCGGGAAAACCAGACCGCTTTCAAAAATCATTTTTATCTTTAACGAAAAAAACGTTACGGCTTTTGCCGATACAAACGGTAATTATTCGCAAACGATAATTGTGAACGGAAACTCCGGAAAGCTGAGCCAAATTATTACTTCGCCGGCGGGATACGTAAAGAACTTTAGTTACGCGGTGCGCGCAATCGACAAAACTCCGAAGATAAAATTTTCCGCAAAAATTCCCGCCGCCGTAAAAAAAGACGCGTTTATAATTGTCGGTTCAATTACAAACGCCGATTCGCTTTTTATAAATAGCGAGCCGGTTTCTTTCGGCGGCGGCAAATTTCAAAAGTCGTTGAAGTTAAAAGAAGGAAAAAATGATTTCGTATTCACGGCAAAAAACGGCTCGGGAAATTTCGACCGGAAATCTTTTTCTATCATAAAAGATTCAACTCCGCCGGAAATAGTTTCACATAAAATTACGCGAGACGGAAATAAAATCATGATTACCGTAAAAGTAAAAGACGACATTTATTTGAAAAAAACCGCCCGCGCAATAATCGCAACGGGAAAACAAAAAATGGAAACTTTTCTTTTGTTGAATAAATATAAATCCGAGTACTCTAAAACAATCTATTTATCCGAACCTTCTTCAAAAGAAAAATTGATTTCAATTGAAGTTGGAGATTATCTCGGCAATTCAAAAAAATATGAATTAACAAAATGACAACCGAAATGAAACAAAAAACATTATATCGAATATTATCGCCGGTTATTTTCTTTCTAAGTATGACCCTCTTCGCGCAGCAAACCGTAAACTTCGTAACATTCGGCAAGCAAGCCGATCCGGGCGAAGGCGATAACGATTTCATTCAGATATTTTTCATACAAACAGACGCCGCGGCAGACGACAGTCTGACCGTCGAAATTTTCGACGCCGATTGTTCCGGCAAAAACGATATGGCGTTTAACGGAGCGTTTAATTCCGAGTTTTTATTCTCTCTTTACGGCGGCAAGAACGCTTTCACGGCTTCGACGATTACGACGGAAAACCCTTCTCAAAAAGATTTACGAAAAGGAAAACTGCTGCAACAATTGTCGGTAAATTCCGAAACCGGAAACGACAATCAATGGACAATATTTGCGCGGACAAACAAAAAAGAGGGCGAATATTTCAACGGTTCGTATTATTTCAAATTAATTGTGGAGGGAATTTCGGGCGACGACGCGAATGTCTTTAATCTCAGAGCGGTCAATAAAAAAGGAGAGAACCTCAGAATATTCAACTTCGCTCCGACAATTCATCAACTTCCCAAAAGCGCGCCGGCGCAGTTAAGATTCTATTCAGGGGAAAGCGCAAAGTTTACTATTCTAAATTTCGACGCCGACGGAACCGCCGTTAAATTGATTACGCCTTATCGAACCGCCGCAAAATTGACTTCTTCCGGCGGAGGCGTTTGGGCGAGCGCCGACGTTGAGCTTTTTCCTTTTGAGAAGAATGAAATATGCGCCGTGCAATTTAATTCGGGTCGATCGAAACCAAACGACGCGGTTTTTATTGTCAAAAATGAAAAAGAGAAAGCCGTTCCAATCGAGCTTCCGGTAACGACGAAAATTGAGTTCATACGCCCGGTCGTAAAATATAAAATTGTTCAAACCGAAGATTGCAACACAGTTTCGGCAAACGCAACTTCTTCGTATCATTCGAAAAATAGAATCGTCAACGCGAAATGGCTTTTGCCCGACGGCAACATCGCTGAAGGATTGAAAAGAAAATTAACTTTTCACGAATCGGGAAAACACAAAGTTATCTTGGCGATAAAAGACGATTCGGGAGTTGTGGAATGCGGCGCTTACAAAGAATTTACGGTCTTTACTAACAACCCTCCGAAAGCGGTCGCCGGCGAAGACATTTTTATCGCCGAAGGAGAAAAACTCACAGTTCGCGGAGACCGTTCGTCCGATTCCGACGGAAGTATAGTAAAATATGAATGGGATTTCGGCGACGGAACGCGCCGCGCGGGGAAAAAACTTTCTCACACTTTTCGCAAACACGGTTCTTACACTGTAAAATTAACGGTTACCGACAACGTGGGCGGTTTCTGCGGAACGGATTCCGATTCGTTTACCGTAATGGTAAACGCCGCGCCCGTTGCGGACGCGGGCAAAGATATTCGTTGCGCCGCGAATGAAACGATACTGTTCGACGGAAGCCAAAGCGTTGATCCCGACGGGAATATTATGTCGTACGAATGGAATTTGGGCGACGGAAGTAAAGCGTCTGGACAAAAGATTACTCACAAATATAATCGCCCCGGTAAATACCGGGTAACTCTTAAAGTTGTTGACGACTCAAATCAACGGAACAACGCCTCGACCGACAAGGCGACAGTTTGGGTGAACGATAAACCGACTGCAAAAGCCGGTAAAAACAGAGAGATCGCCGTCGGCGAAACAATTACTCTTAACGGAAATAATTCTTTCGATAAAGACGGGAAAATAATCCAATTCGTCTGGAGCTCCGATGGAGAATTTGAAGACTCTTCAAAAACGGCAAAAGTTTCCTTTTCACGACCCGGGAAATACAAAGTAAAATTAAGAGTGAAAGACGATTCGGGAACAAACTCAGAATACGACGAAGATGAAATAATAATTACGGTAAACGCGCCGCCCGTCGCGAAAGCGGGAAACGACGTTTATCAAACAAACGGATTGGTGAAATTTAACGCGGGCGGTTCATTCGATCCGGACGGAAAAATTACGAAATACAAATGGAATTTCGGCGACGGCATGAAAAGCTATTCAAAAAATCCGGAACATCTTTACAGAAACCCCGGCGAATATAAAGTTACTTTAACCGTGCAGGACAATTCGCCGACTTTAAATAATTTTTCTTCCGATGAGATAAACGTTCGAATTAACGCCAAGCCGATTGCAGACGCCGGTCCGGACCAAACGGTAGCGCCCGGCGAAACGTTTTCGCTGTCGGCTTCAAGCTCAATCGATCCCGACGGCGCGATTTCAAAGTTCGAATGGTCTTGCGGAAATCAAACCATCGGAGACGGCGAAAAGATAAATTATTCATTTGAACGAAGCGGGTTATACAATATTCAATTAAAGGCGGCTGATAATTCCGGTCACGCGGAAGCGATAGATTTCGACAATTTAACTATTAAGGTAAACGAAGCGCCGCGGATAATTACAAATTCTTTTTATAAAATCGCCCCGGGCGAAACAGTTAATTTCGACGCTTCGAAATCTTTTGATTCCGACGGGAAAATAATTTCGTTCGAATGGTTCTCCGGCGAAAAGGAAATTTCGGCGAAAAGCAGATTTACGCATAAGTTTACAGAACCGGGAATACATAGAATAAAACTCCTCGTTTCCGACGACGCAAACGTCGGGAATTCCGTTTCGCAAAAAGAGATTGAGGTTTTAATCAACGCCAGCCCGGTTATCAAACCGATAGCCGATATTCTGACGTGCGATAATTCGGTTTCCGTAAGCGCCGAAGGAACTTTTGATCCGGACAACGACGTTCTCGATTTTAAATGGGATTTCGGCGACGGAGCGGTCGGCTTCGGTATTAACGCGAAACACAAATACGAAAAAGCGGGGACGTATCCGGTTCTTCTTACGGTTGACGACGGACGGAATCTTTCTAACTCCGCCGTCGCTTTTGAATTTAAAGTAAAAATAAACTCTGCGCCGATTGCCGCGGCGGGAGAAGACGAAAGCGTTTGTTCGGGCGATATTGTTACGCTCGACGCTTCGAGCTCCTTCGACCCGGACGAAGATTTGCTGAAATATGAATGGGACTTCGGCGACGGAACAACCGGCGAAGGCGTCTCGGTAATGAAAGATTATTCTCTGCCGGGTATTTATGTCGTTACGTTAAAGACAACGGACGCCACGGGACTAACCTGCAACAGCGACGTTGACACAAAAATTATTACAGTCGTGGAATCGCCCGTAGCCCGCGCCGGAGAAGATATTGCCGGCTGTGCGAACGGCGAAGTAATTTTCGACGCTTCAAAATCTACCGACTCCGACGGCATTGTCAACAGTTTCTTCTGGGATTTCGGCGACGGCGATACCGGAGGCGGAATGAGAACTTCGCACATCTATGAAAAAGCGGGAACTTACAACGTTACGCTTACGATTACCGGCGAGCCGACGCCGGATTGCGACAATACCGACGCCGACAAACTTATCGTTACGATCGAAGAAGCTCCGTCTGCGGATTTTGATTCCGCCGATTCCGCCGCGGTCAATTCGGAAATTAGTTTTGACGCAAGCGCCTCCGACGGAAAAGAGGCTGAAATTGTTCTTTACGAGTGGGATTTCGGCGATGGAAATAAAGCAAACGGAAAGAAAACAGCGCACGCTTACGCTAAAGCGGGAATCTACATCGTGAATTTGAAAATAAAAACTTCAAGCAAATCGGAGTGTAATTCTTCCGTCGTTTCAAAATCTATCTACGTTAACGAAGCGCCAATCGCAAAGGCGGAGGGGACAAAAAGCGGAAGCGTCGGGCAAAGCCTCCGTTTTTCCGCGGCAAAATCGCGCGACCCGAACGGACAAATCACGCGCTACAATTGGAACTTCGGCGACGGCAAGACCGCCGAAGGAATTGAAACGGAACATCGTTTTTCAAAAGCGGGAAACTATTCGGTTAAGTTAACCGTTAAGGACAACGCCGGACTTTCGAACGGATTTGCTTCCGACACGATAAACGTGCGTATAAACAAACAAACGACCGGTGAAATTATTTCCCCTAATTTCGGTTTCGCGGGAAAACCGTTGCCGATAAAATTAAAGGTAAACGGATCTGCCGATAAAGTTTTTTGGGAAATTGACGGAGAAAAAATTTCGTCGACGCCGGAAAAATATATTTTCGAAAAAGCGGGAAAGCACGACGTCTCATGCGCTATTTTTGACGCGAACGGAACGTCGGTTCAAACTTCGAAAACCGTTGCTATTTATCCGGTTCCTCAAATAATTTTTGACGATGCGAAAATCTATTGCGCGAACAAAATGGAAGAATTTGAAATCGGCTTAGAGCCGGCGGACTTGTCGGATAAAATTATAATTGAATGGCGCTTTCCCAACGGGAAAATTTTGATGGGAGATAAAGTAAAAACTAAATTCACAAAAAGCGGAAACCGTCAAATTGAAATTTCGCTGAAATCCGCCGGAGACTCGGAATATGTTTTAGCAAGCAAAGCATTTTCCGTGAACGTTAATTCCGCGCCGAAAGCTAAAATCTCAAAGATCCCGGAAGCCTTTATCGGCGGCGCAAACGACAACGTCCTATTCGACGCGTCGGAATCTTACGACGCCGAGAACGATCCGCTGACTTATAAATGGAATTTCGGAGACGGGAATAGAGCGACCGGAATTAGGGTTTTTCATACATACGCCAAAGCGGGAAGTTATCAAATTACATTAACGGTAAGCGACAATAAAAACTGCGAATGCAATAAAGATTCGACCAAGAAAACCGTAAAAATAAAATTACGCTGATTTAAAATGTCGGCGATTCTTCACGCTCCGCGCTGCCGCAGAACCTCGTAAAGAATTATTCCCGCGGTAACGGAAACGTTTAGCGATTGAATTTTCCCTTTCATCGGAAGTTTGACGAGGAAATCGCATTGCTCCGCGGTAAGACGGCGGATTCCTTTTTCTTCGTTTCCCATTACAATCGCCGTTGCGCCGCTATAATCTACTTCCGTGTAATTTTTGCCGCCTTGAAGCGAAGTTCCCACAATCCAGAATCCCGCTTCCTTAATTTTTTCCATTGCCGAACGGAGATTAGCGGCTTTTGCAATTCTCAAATGCGATACCGCGCCGGCGGAAGTTTTTTCAACCGTTTCGTTTATCGACGCGCTGTTTCGCTCGGTAATGATTACGCCGGCGACTCCGGCGGATTCCGCCGTTCTTAAAATTGCGCCGAGGTTGTGCGTGTCCTGAATTGAATCGAGAACCAGCAGCAGCGGTTTGTCCGCCTGCGCCGCGCTTGCAATTAAATCCCCGGCGTCCCAATATTTATGGTCGCTGATAATAGCGACAACGCCCTGCGTGTTTTGATTTTTATCATACGATTTAAATTTATACGGAGAAAGCTGCGTGATTTTCACTTTCCGTTTTTTCGCCGCAACGCGAATTGAATCGATTATATTTCCCTTCTGTCCGAAAGAAATTATTATGCGGTCAATTTCTTGTCCGGAATTAAGAGCTTCCAAAACCGGTTTTCTGCCGATGATTTTTTTCATTTTAATCCGTTTATTTTGAATTTGTAAATTATACGCTAACTTAAATGAATTTTCAATGGAATTCCAAATATTTTATTCCGGCAAAGCCGCAATTTTGGATTGTGACAAGAATATTAAATTAAATTATTTTTTTTTATTACATTCAATAACAATTATTTAATATTTTTCAAAAGTAAAAGATTTACAGCCGGCAACTAACCGAATGAAGTTTCTTAAAATAAAAGATAAAAATCCTCAGAGAACCGACGGCGAACTGATTGAGCTTTTTCTTCAAAAGAAAAATCAAATCTATCTCGCCGAGCTTTTCAACCGCTATTCGCATTTGATTTATTTAGTTTGCGTCAAATATCTTAACGATAGAGAAACCGCAAAAGACGCCGTGATGGATTTATACGAAAAACTTTCGGACAGTCTTGCGAAAAATGAAATAGTGAATTTTAAGAATTGGATTTATGCCGTTTCAAGAAACCATTGCTTGATGATAATCAGAAAACGTTCTTCAAAAGGGATAAAAAACGTTTCTTTGGAAAATTATTTTATGGAATATGAGACGTTTTTGAATCAAGATAAAGAAGATGAATACGAGGCTGAAATAATTCGCGAAAAAGTGCAATTGCTGAAAGGCAAGCAGCGCGAATGTATCGAGCGGTTTTATTTTGAGAAACAATCTTACAAAGAGATTGCGGAAATAATTTCCGAACCGGAGAAAAAAGTAAAAAGCTATCTCCAAAACGGAAAGAGAAATTTACGAATATTGTTTTCGGAATCAATAGAAAAAGACGAAATAGATTTATGAGCGATGAAATGTTTACATATTCGAACTGCTTATCGGAAGAGCGGATAATCAAATACAAATCCGGCGTTCTGAGCGGCGAAGAACTGCGCGAAGTGGAAAAGCATCTCGTTGACTGCCCCCTTTGCAGCGACGCGGTTGAAGGCGCGGAAATGGTTGCCGCCGAAGCGATGGAAGAAGATTTTTCTTATCTGAAAAACGAAATTAAAATCAACTCGTCGGTTAAGAGGAAAAATATTATTATCTATTCCGCAGTCGCGGCGCTGTTGATTATTGCAGGCGCGGCGCTTCTGAACATCACGCAATTTGCCGGACCCGGAAACAAAAATATCTTCAACCAATATTTTGAAGTTTATCCCGACGTAACGTTCCACAAGAGAAGCGGAGAAAGCAAGAACGATTTATCCGACGCTATGAATTATTACAATCAAGAGAAGTACGAAGAAGCCTCCGCAGCTTTTAACAAAATCATTCAAACCGCCGAAGACGAAACCGCCGTTTTTTACGAAGGGGTTTCTTTGTCCGCGCTTGGCAAAACGAAAGACGCGCTCAAATTTTTCAATATGATTAGCGGCAATCGGGACGGCAAATTTTACGAAGAAGCAAACTGGTATGCCGCTTTGTGTCTGATTGACCTGGGCAAAACCGAAGAAGCAAAAATACTATTGCGGAAAATTAGCGAAAGCGTTGATTACGGCAAAAAAGTAAATAAAATTCTTGAGCGGCTGAATGAAAAATAAAATTAAATATTTTCTAACGTTTCTAATTTTAAGTTCCGCCGTCGCGGCTCAGCCTCACGCGCATAAAAGGAATTCTTACGGCGCGCTTTATTTTTCGGAAACGGAAGTAAAAAGCATTCAAGATATTATCGGCGGCGAAGTTGTTGCGGGCGAAGATATTGACAAAACGAAGTTCCTTGAAACTATCGGAAGATACGATATAATTCATCTCGCAACGCACACGGAAATTGACAATCTTCATCCGCTCAATTCCAGATTTATCATCTCTTCGCTGCCCGATTCAACGGACGAGAATAATTCCGTTTACGTTTCCGATATCTACCCGTTAAACCTGAATGCAAAATTGGCGACGCTCAGTTCGTGCAACACCGGCGGCGGGAAATTGGCTAAAGGAGAAGGGATAATGAGTCTCGCGCGCGCATTTAAATTCGCCGGCTGCCCTTCCGTGGTTATGAGTCTTTGGGAAATCGACGATATTTCAACCGCTTCGATTATGAAGGAGTTTTATCTCGGATTGAAAAACGGAATGAAAAAAGACGTCGCTTTGCGAGAAGCAAAACTCGCTTATCTTCAAAAGAGCAATTCAAAAACCGCCGCGCCGGTCTTTTGGGCGGGCGCCGTTCCGATAGGAAATTTGGACGAACTAAATTTCAGCGCCGAATTTTCAACTTTGCACGGAGTCTTTTTCTTTTCTCTGCTTTTTCTTTTCTTCGCCGTCGTTTTTCTTATTCTTCGGAAAAGAAACGCCGCTTAATTTTTTTTGCTGAAAGGCGCTATCCCCAAAAAATTGGAAACCGCATCGTCGAAATCTGCAGAACTTCTCAATAAATTAAAGGAATAAGCGTAACCTATCGAATATTTTTTTATCAGATAAGGAAGGTTTTTGTAACCGGCGTTTTCAATAGGTTCTTTATACAATAAAATATCGTAAGGGATATATCCTAAAACTCCGTCATTAATAATCAGCAGACGCGGCGTGGATATCAGGCTGTCTGCTCCGGCAAACACAACGCCGTAAACGCTTTGCGAAGATTTTATAAATTCAGCGTAATTATCGTTTTCAACCGACTTAATTAATCTTTCAATCTCCGGCTCAAAATCGGCGGGAAGAATTTGTTTTACGACGGCAAACGTATCGGGAGCGACGACAAAAGAATAAAGCTCTTTGCCGCTCATAAAATATTCCACCGCGGACTGATCTTCGTCAAGCAGAGAATCCCTAATCTCGCTAACGGAAATATCGACGTCAATTTTTGTCGTCTCTTTATAAGCGGGATTTTTCTCGGCTAAGGCGCGGTTCAGTTCGTCGTATTTCATCCTCGCATTAAAAAGTTTTTTTCCGTATTCGTCTTTCGCTTCGTCGGAAAGCTCGTCGTTATCGTCGTAAGAAAGCAATCTGGAATAATAGCCGATAGTTTTCTGCAGAGAGAACAATTTCTCCTTTTCCGAATCGGGTATTTTTGCGAGCGACAAAGCCGAATGCTTTTTAACGTTTTCAAGCACCGTAATCGCTTTAACAAATTCCGATAGTTTCAAAGCGTACGTAAAATTATCTTCATCGGGCAGGCGAATAAATTTTTCGTA
>JAADIR010000265.1 GCA_013151245.1 Chlorobiota bacterium | reverse complement strand
CAGCGCTTTAATTTTCGAATCGATATGAGAATAACCGTTAAGAGCGCGCAGCAAAACCATAACGTCAATTTTTGAAGACGGAAAATCGAAATCGGAGATTTCATCGTCGTTAAATATTTGCCTGTATAAAGAAATTATTTTTCCGTTTTCCCCGTCAATTGAAACGCGCGAAAGTTTTTCGTCAAAGAATTTGAAAAGCGTTTTATCGCCGATAATTATTGCGGCGTTTATTCCGTAAAGAAGAATGTTCTTTTCTTCTAGAGAAATATCGAAATGCGCGCTTTTCCTTCCCGTCAAAAGGAGCGAATTATATTCGTACGCCTTTCTGCAATAATCGGCGGCTGCTTTAAATTTCTTTTCCTCAATACTGATATTTGCAGCTACAATATTGAGCAAAGGCGCTTCCGGCAGAAGGCTCAATCCTTTATTTACATATTCTTCGGCTTTGGCGATTTCTTTTTTTTCCAGTTTGTCAGCGGCTAAATAACGATATGCGTGAGCTTGATGAGATTTTTCCAAATTTTCATCCCGCAGCGCAATTTCAAAATATTTTACCGCGGTTGGAAAATCGTTTAAGAAAATATGCGATTGCCCAATTTGAAACGCGTTGTATCCGGTGGGATTTTCCTTGTAATCTTCAAACAGAAGTTTGAGATTCCGTTCCGCTTTTTGCCTTAATATTTCTTCGTCTCTGTCGTAGCCGAGATGAATAATTTCAATTTCTTCTTCAATTAGTTTATAACCTAAAGCTTCAAGCGCCGGTTCTATTTGTTCGTGCACGCGTCCGGTAAAACGGGCTTGCGGATGATTTTTAAAAAACCTTACGTAAAGCATCTGCGAGGGCGTTCCGCCGGTTTTGTTTTCGCTTCGGACGGAACATTTAACGCCGAGGTTTTCCCGCGATTGTACGATTCTTCTAATTGCGTCGAATGATTTTTCGGCGAGCCGTTCGTCGGCGTCGAGATAAAGTATCCAATCGCCGGTTGATTTTTGAAGGGCAAAATTACGCGCGGCGGAGAAATCGTTTATCCAATCGAAGGGGAATATTTTGGCTTTGAATTCACGGGCAATATCAAGCGTTTTATCGGTTGAACCGGAATCGACAATAACAATTTCATCGGCTATACCGTTTGCCGATTCAAGACATCCGCGGAGAAAACGCTCCTCGTTTTTAACAATCATGCTCAGCGTAATAGAAGGCACTTTACAAAACTCCGCAGCGGAAGAAATTATAACAACGAGTTGTCGGCGTCGCCAAGACCGAGCACGTTATTAACTTTTTTCAACCCGCCTTGTGCGTAGCGGTTGTCGGGATTATTTTTCACCGCCCATTCATACATTTTTTTTGATTCTTCGTCTTCGCCGTTGAGGAAAAATATTTCGCCCAAACCGGCGCAAGCTTGAGAAGACTGTGGATTATTTTCCAACGCTTTCTCGAAGCATTTTTTCGCTTCGTCTTTATTATTCAACGCAAGATGATTGAAGCCCATAAAATTAGATACGCTGGCGATAGTAACCGCGCGCTCTTCCTCGGTGAACCGTTCTTCTATCAGAGCTTCGGCGCTTTTTAGTTTCTCAACCGCGTTCTCAAATTCTTTATTTTCAAAATCGTCGTAAGCGGAACTGATAAGCAGTTCGATTTCCTTGTTGTTTTCTTCAGTCTGTTCTTCAATGCCGAGAACTTTCGAGACTTTCTCTAACCCGGCGACGGCAAACTTATTATTAGGTTCGTTCTTCAACGCCCATTCATACATAGTTTTCGCTTCGCTGTCTTGTTCAATTAAATAAAAAACTTCGCCAAGCCCCGCGCATGCCTGCGAAGAATCCGGATTCAAATAGAGCGCGTTTTCAAAACATCCGCGAGCGGAATTATAATCGTTCAATCCGAGATAACTAAATCCCTTGAAATTTAAGACGCCGGAAAGAGTTTGTTTTTCTTCTCTTGTTACCGGCTCGGGATCAATTGCCTCTTCGGCTTTTTGAAGAATATTTATCGCTTCGTCGTATTTTTTCCGGACAAATTTTTCATACGCCTCGGAGACCGCCGAAGCCACTTTCTCGTTTGAGTCGTCGGATAAACCAAAAGAGAGTAAATTGTGGTCCGCCGGAAGATTCAGCGTCTTGTTAACTTTCGCAAGTCCCGCAACGGCAAAAGCGTTCAGCGGATTATTTTTCACGCCCCATTCAAACATCCGCTTCGCTTCTTTTTCAAGTCCTTCAAGATAGAAGACTTCGCCGAGTCCGGCGCAGGCTTGCGAGCTGTTAGGATTCAATTCCAAAGACGCTTCAAAATTTTCTTTCGCTTCGGCTGTTTTATTTAAAGCTAAATAATTAAATCCTTTAAAGTTTAATATTCTGGAAATAACTTCCTTCTTTTTCTCGTCGTCAACAGACTGAAGCATTTGCAGCGATTCGTCGAGCGTCGCGAGAGATTCTTCAAACGCTTTTTGGTCAAAACTGCCGAACGCCTTATCCAATAAAGAGTTCAGCTCTTCGCCGACTTCCGAATTCGAGAAAAAATCGACTAAGTTGTGCGTCGGCGAAAGCCCCAATTTTTGATTAACCTTCGCAAGTCCGAGCGTTGCAAATTCGTCGTTTTCATTTATCCTCAAAGCGTGTTCATACATTGTTTTAGCGTCGTGCGGCATTCCCTTGTTCATAAAATACTGCGCGAGTCCGTTATAAGCCGCGGTGCATTCGGGATTGTTTCGTAAAACATTTTCAAAAATGGTTTTTGCTTCATTGTCCTTTTCAATTGCAAGATAAACGTTTCCGCGAAGGATGAAAATATTTTCTTCGTATTTATCTTCAAACTTATTCAATTCTTCAAGAGCTTCGTCAAATTTGTCGTTCAAAAAAAGTTCGTAAGCCTTATTAAATATTTCATCGAAATCTCTTTCTTCTTCCGCCGGACCGTCTTCGCTCAATCTGTTATGTTCCGGCGGATAACCTAAGAAGGAATTAATTTTTTCGAGATTTTTAACCGCGACTTCATTTTCGGGTTCGTTTTTAACCGCCCATTCAAACATCGATTTAGCTTCTTCCTTCATATCGACGGCAAAGAATATTTGCCCTAATCCCATACACGCTTCCGCGGATTGAGGATTTTTTTTCAGAGCTTCTTCAAACGCTTCTTGCGCAAATTCATAATCGTCGTCCGACAAAGCGATTGTTCCGCGCAGAATATATATATCTTCTTTTGTGATTGAACTTTCTTCCGGATTGAAAATTTCTTCGGCATTATTTAGATAGTTTTGCGCCTCGCTGAATTTTCCTTCGACATAATTTTCATAAGCCATTCGGTATAGGTCGTTAAAGTTTGACATATTTCCTCCGATTATCATGCAATTTAAACTATAAAGTATTTATTTTTTTATTATTAAACCACTTCTTTTTTCTAACCGTTCAATTTTTCTTTCAAGAATTCCGTCGCCGCCGAACGATTGAGCGACAGTGTAACACTTCAACGCATTTCCTTCGTCGTTTGCTTTTACAAACAAATCACCAAGCGATTCATAGGCGCGTGAGTTTGATTTCCCCATCTTCAATTCTTTTGTAAACATTTTTTTTGCATCGTCAAGTTTTTCCAAATAAAGCGCCACCTTTCCCGCAAGGTTTAAGACGTCATATTGTTTTACGTCTTGTTCGGTGGAATTTATATTTTTATTTTCAAACATCCATATCGCTTTCATCAAATTAGCATAAGCCGCTTTGTAGTTGCCTTTAGTAATCTGCCGATTTGCCAAAACTACCGCGTCGGAAATATTGAACGCGTCGTTTAACGGAATGAATAGCTCTTGCATTCGCGGAGTTTTATTCCGCAGCCAAATCTCGTCTGGCGTAGCGCCCCATTTTTCAATAAATTTCTTTTTATTTTTTTGAAGGAGCCGCTGATATTTTTCTTCTCCCTCGGCTGTAAAACTTTTCGAGCCGTAATGGTGCACAAAAACATCGAGCGCAACAACTGTTTTGAAACCCGCCAATTGAGCGCGCAGACAATAATCGTCGTCCTCATAATTCCCGGGAGAAAACCGTTCGTCGAGTCCGCCTATCTTTTCAATTACCTCGCGTTTAATAAGAGCGCATAAAAACGCCACGCGCGGGAACTCGAAAAATTTCCCTTTATTTTCCCGCGATATTTTTTCGGCGAATTCGCGCATTTCATCGATCGATTCATAATTCGTTTCTTTAACTATCTGAACGCCGCTTACTTTATTGGAGATCGGACCGACGACGCCAATTGATTTATCTGATTCGGCGCGGGCTATCATTTTTTGAAGCCAATTCTCCGTAAGAACGATATCGTTCGTTATTGGCGATAACTACATATTCACCCTTAGCGATTTTCAAACCTTGATTTATAGCTTTCGGAAACCCGTAATTCTCTTTGTTTTCAATAACTTCAACTCGTTCGCACGTGTTTTTGTAAACGGCAAGAAATTCTTTTGTTTCTTGTTCGCTGTTGTTGTCAATTATTATTATTTCCGTCGAATACGGAATGAACTCGCCTAAGGAAGTTAAAAACTCTTGAGTATAACTCGTTTGATTGAATACTGGCGCTATTATCGAAACGATTATTTCCGTATCCTTAATATTAAAAACTTTTTTATATTTTTCTTTTATGTCCATTAATCGAGTTTTGGGATTGTATTTCGCATTATCGGGTTTGAACCAATCAATTCCCCACAACCGTATCGGCTCGGGCACGTCATTTTTACCATAATACTTTTGAAGCTTTGCAAACAAAGAGTTTGAGCTTTGCCGCGCCAGTTCATCTTGCTTTTCTTCTTCAAGCGATTTGAAACTTTCCTGTCCGACATGCGCCACAAAAGTATCGACTGCAATCAATAACTTATAACCGAACAACCTCAACCGCCAGCTTAACTCCAAATCGTCGTTTCCTAAGAACAGTTCTTCGTCCAATCCGCCTATTCTATTAATAGTTTCCCGCCTCAA
>JAADIR010000180.1 GCA_013151245.1 Chlorobiota bacterium | reverse complement strand
CTTTCTGAAATATAATAAAGATAATTGATTTATAATTTTCGAATAAAGGGAAAAACAGAGAACGTCTTATAGTATTACAAGTTAAATCATTGTTTTTTATGTAAAGAAATTTTGAAGATTAATTTAAGAATGAATGAATGAATGGATGATGGACTGAATGAAAAATTCAAATCGGTTGAACTGAAATAACTATTGTTACGCTCAAAATTCCAATTATCCATTCTCCATTGTCCATTATCAATTGCGGTTTACCGCGTTATGAGATTGATTATAATTACAGCTTTATAATCTTCATACAGAAAAGGTATGTGTCGGAATTAAAATTATTTTTTCACAAGCGCCCTGTATATTTCGCCGGATAATTCTTCCACGTTCAAAATTTTATCGGCTAATCCCAGCAAAATCACAGACTGCGGCATCGACGGAAGAATAGCCGTAGAAGGATTTTCCACAAAGATTTTTCCTCCCGCAGCGCGGATAAAACCGCAACCTACAGAACCGTCCTTTCCCATTCCCGTCAAAACTATTCCGATACTTTTTGAACCGAACGAAAGCGCTACGCTCTTGAACAGCGGGTCGGCTGCCGGTTTTACAAAGTTAATCGGGTCGCCGTCTAAAAGTTCTATTTGGAGAGTATCTTTTGCCAAAACCAGATGCTTTTCGCCTGGCGCAATAAAAATATTTCCCGGAGAAACTTCGTCGCCGTTTTCTCCGAGTTTAACGCTCATCGTTGTTATCTTTGCGAGACTTTCGGCAAAAGTTTCCAGCATCCATTGAGGTCCATGCTGAACGATTAAAAAAGCGGCATTCTCGCAGTAGTCGAGCCCTTGAAAAAATCTTTGCAATGTCGGAGGTCCGCCGGCGCTTGCTGCGATAGCTATACAATAGAATTTTTTCTCTTCCTTTACGCTTTCCTTTTTTTCAATAATTTTAACGGAGTTCTTTTCCCGCTTCAATGAATTTTCAATTAAAGCATATAACGCTTCGGAGTTTAACGGCTTTGCAAGAAATTCATCGGCGCCCGATGTGAGAGCTTTTTCTTTTGCTTCTTTTAATGCAATTGCGGTAAGAATAAAAACGATGGGCTGCTTGTCAAAATCATTACGAATTTTCTTTGTCAATTCAACGCCGTCCATTTCCGGCATAAGCCAATCGGCAATTACAATATCAAAATTATTTTCGGCAAGTTTTAAGAGAGCTTCTTTTCCGTTTACCGCGGTATAAACGTCGTAACCTTTGTGTTTAAGAAGTTTTCTAAGAATAAAGCGCGACGATGTGTCGTCTTCAACAACGAGAATTTTAATATTAGGCATCGGCGGAACCAAATTCAATGGGCAATAAGTTTACAAGACCAAATCAATAACAAAGCATTTTAATAAATCGGGAGCGTTCAAGCCTACTCCCGATTAAATTATCTATTAAAAAAACACGCTAAAAACATTGTTTTTCCACAGCATTCTTATCGGTCTTACATTCTTAAACCAAAGATTCTTTCCTACGTCTGTAAACTGCAATTACAAACCCGAAGGTAACGACAATCACGCCGATCCAAATAAGCGAAATAAACGGTTTGACGCTCGCTTCAACCGTTAAATATTCATTTTGTTCGAGCGTTGTAGTTTCGGCGGCGTTAGCGTCAATAATATTTAAGCTGAGCGGACCGCCGGCGGAAAGGTTGTTTATTTTAAACGTCAAACTCAGTTCCGGAATTGACGCGGGAATAAACGTTCTTTTTCCATCTTTGCTAACCAGCTTGGGTTCAATTAAATATGTGTTCTTTCCGTCGCTTACTTTCAACTCAGCCCCGACCGTGATAGCGGATCCCGCCTCTATATTTGACATATCGGGAACGTCATATCTTTGAAACGTGATTTTTAAATTATTAAAATCCGCCGTCTCGCCTTTTGAGATTGAAATAGTTTTTCCGACGGATTTATTTTCGGTATTGCCGCCGTCTTCATATCCCAGAGGAGAGATGTAAAAGTCTTTTGTCAGTCTAGTAAGAATATCCGGCTCCCGCATTAAATCGCCGTTAAATGATGAAATGAACATAACGGGAGAAATCACGTTTCTGTTTCCGTTCTTTTCCACTTCCACGTTAAAGGCAAATTTTTTGTCGTTGTCAAACGAGGCGTAGCCGTTAAAAGTGAGATTGTAGCCAAACACATTGACGGCTTTTCCTTTATAAAGTTTAACCTGCTCGGATTTCGAATATCCGCCGGAAGCTATAATACCTATTAAAATCAAAGCCAGTCCTGCGTGAGCGACGTAAGCCCCAAGAAACGACTTCTTTCCTTTAATGATTTTGAAAGCGACTTCAAGATTAACAAAGAGCGCAAACATTGCGGCGAACGTAAAAATAATCAACATCAAATCATACACTCCGCCGACGAAGACAACGAGCAAAGTTGAAATAACCGCGGCGCTAAGCGAGAATGTAGATCTCTTCAGTAAATCTTTTCCTTTATTTTGATTCCATTTAAGGAGAAGACTAAAACCGTTGAGCAGACCGATAATGATTCCTATCGGCAATGTAAGTTCATTATAGAACGATATATCCACGGCGTTACCGAAAATAGGAGCCGAGGTGCCGACAAGAATAATTATTGCGGCGGCAATTAAAGCCACGCTTCCCGTAAACAGCGCAAGATCGCGCGAAAGCAGATCGTCTTTTTGCTGAAAATGTTTTTCAAGATACTTCCAGCGATACAAAATTCCCCCGACGCCCAGCAAAGTAAAAAGACCAACAAATGCAATTAGAAGCCAGTAAACCAAATTACCGGGTTCCGAAAACGAATGAACCGAAGCGTCGCCCAGAATTCCACTTCTCGTAAGGAATGTGCTGTAAAGAACGAGAAGGAAGGTCATAATTGCAAGAATCAAATTTGTCTTTCCAAATCTCCCGATTCCTCCGCCCGCTTGAGTTTTCTTTTGAACGAGCATCGTGTGAATCAAAGCCACCGCGATTATCCACGGAACCAAGCTGGAATTTTCAACGGGGTCCCAGCCCCACCAGCCGCCCCAGCCGAGAACGCCGTAAGCCCAATAACCGCCGAGCATAATAGCCAGCCCGAGCACCATTGCGGTCGCAAGTATCCAGGGAAGCGACTGTTTTACCCAGTCTTTATAATCGTTATCCAGCAACGACGAGAAAGCAAATGAAAAAGGAACGGCGCTCATGGCAAAACCGATAAAGAGTATCGGCGGATGAATTTGCATCCAGAAATTCTGCAGCAGCGGATTTAAGCCCTTTCCCTCAACAATAAATTTATCTATCGAAATTCCGTTTGCGAGAAGCAGAGAATAAAGTTCTTTGCTCATCTTTACTAATCCGTGCCCGGTGTTTGTGTCTTCAAAAAGAAAACTTCGTAAAAACGGAAGTCCGAGAAAAGACTGATTAATATTCTTTACGTCTATAAATGTCGGATCCGCCCAAATATAAGTAAATGGATTCTTCAACATCGGACTGACAAGCAAAAGCAAAAACGCGTTGGACAAAGTAAAAATCATCATCACGCGCGGTTCTAAATTGCCGCGTTTCGAAGTATATTCCAGCAAAGCCAAGCCCACAATAACGGAAAAAAGAAGCCATACCATAAAACTGCCTTCCTGCCCAGCGTAGAACGTGGACATCAGCAATCCGGTTGAGAGTTCCGACGAACTGTAGTTGAAAACATATTTATATTGATATTGATGAGTTACTATTGCATAAAGGAGTAAAACGCTGGCGACGAAAACCGCGACCGACATAACATTGTAACCGATACGCGCATAAGTTTTTGCGTTCTCATAATTTTTATATGAGAAATAATACATAGCAATTGTGAAAAGACTCGCCGCAAAAGCGAGAGTCAATAAAATATTACCTAGCATGTTTTCCCCTTTCCCTAGCTTTTCTTTGTGGATTGAGCGTTGTAACTATCCTCGTATTTTGACGGACATTTAGTTAGGATATCTTTTGCCATAAATATTCCGTTTTTGTATTTCCCCGTTACAACAACGCTTGTAGCAGATTCGAAATTATTCGGTATTGTGCCTTTATAAACTACTTTCATTTCGGCGCCGTAGGCGTCTTTAATGTAGAAAGAAAAAAGATTTTTCTGCGTGTCCATTTTGTAGCTTTTTTCCCTTACCCACTCTCCGGTAGCTTTGACGGTTTTATCGGTTTTTTTAATTAAAGAAAAGTTCTCTTCATACGAAATGTTTGTTTGAGTAAAAAGATAACCCATAATTCCCATAAAAACGAGAATTATAAAACCTCCGATTATATATTTATTCTTCATCTTGTTTCTCCTCTAAAATACGTTCTATTTTTTTCAATCGGTTGTCCGTGCTGTTGACAAACAGAAAGATTCCGACCCAAATAATAAATAAAATTATAAATACTATATAAATTGAATTGTTTTCAAAAAAAGATAAAATGCTTTCCAAATTTACCTCAGATTATTTTTTTAGAAACTTTATCGTAAATAATTATAGAGCGGTAACTGATCCGCCACATCCAAAAATATAAAATTGTAAATGCAATCAATGAAACAAAAAATACAAGCTGCATGTTTCCGTTCATTTGAAAATCCACAACCGGTCCGGCATTTGTATCGTCGGCCGAACCCGGATGAAGTCCCGTCATTATTCTCGGCATAATAAAAATGAAAAACGGAACGGTTAAAAAAGCGAAGATGGAATAGACAGCGGACAGCTTAGCCCGCTTATCTTCGTTTTCCACGGCCGAACGGAGCGCAAAAAGAGAGCCGTAAATCAGAAGCAGAATAAATATGCTCGTTTCCCGCGGGTCCCAATGCCAAAAAGCGCCCCACGTAAACTTTGCCCAAACCGAGCCCGTAACGGTCGCCAATATTGTAAAAATCATTCCCAATTGAAGCGCCGCGTTAGACCTTGCGTCGTCGTCGAGATTTTGTTTTCTTAAATATTTTATGCCGTAAATCATTGCGACCAGGAACGAAACTACCGAAAGCCAAGCGGTTGGAACATGAAAGAAAATGATCTTCGCTTTCTCTTCCAGTCCCGGGATCATCGGGAATTCCATCCATCCGGAAGGATTACTGACAACGGGAAACGTTATTCCCGCAAAAATCGAGAATGTCATCAAAATAAAAAGTGTGGTTTTCCAAATCATAGTATATTATTTCAAAAATTGAACTTCCTACAATTTACAATTATTAAATAATATAACAAAGTAAAATTGGGGAAGGGCATTAAAATCGACTATTAATCGGCGCAAGTTTAAAATATGCGGCAAATTATTTACAGATAAAAAAAATTAACTTTTTCTTAAATCAGCCAATGCGGATTTGATTCTTTTTGCGGCTTCTTCAAGCTCTTCCATTGATGCGGCGTAAGATAAGCGAACAAATCCCTCCATTCCGAAAGCCGCGCCCGGAACTGTCGCCACTTTCCCTTTTTCCAAAAGATAAGCCGCAAACTCCGTAGAGCCTTTAATTTCTTCGCTGAAATAAGACGATACGTTCGGGAAGAGGTAGAATGCGCCTTGGGGAAGGTTGCAATTTATTCCTTCGACGCCGTTTATTTCTTTTTGAAAATAGTCTCTTCTTTTTTCGAACTCCGCGCGCATATTTTCAACTTCGTTCTGCGGTCCGCGCAGAGCTTCGAGCGCGGCATATTGAGAAATTGACGAAGCGTTAGACGTGCTGTGACTTTGAATTCTGCCCATCGCCGAAATTACTTCCTTTGGTCCCGCCGCGTAGCCGATTCTCCATCCCGTCATCGAGTATGCCTTTGAAACGCCGTTAACCACAATAGTTTGCGACTTTATTTTTTCGTTCAAAGAAGCGACGCTGATAAATTCAAATCCGTTAAATACGAGTTTTTCGTAAATTTCATCGGCGATGACGATAATATTTTTTTCAATAAAAATTTCCGTCAATCGTTCAATTTCGCTTTTCGAATATGCGGCTCCCGTAGGGTTGGAAGGATTGCAGAAAATAATCGCGGCGGTTCTATCGGTTATTTTACTCTCTAAATCTTCCGCTGAAATTTTAAATCCGTTCTCTTCGCGCGAATCTATTATTACCGGTTTGCCCTGAGCGAGATTGACCATGTGCGGATATGAAACCCAATACGGAGCCGGAATAAGAACCTCGTCCCCTTCGTCAATTATTGAAAGGAGCGCGTTGTAAAGAGAATGTTTTGCGCCGTTGGAAACGATAATTTCGTCGGATGAATAATCGAGCGCGTTGTCGTTTTTAAATTTCGCGGCAACCGCTTCGCGCAGTTCCGGTATTCCGGAATTGACGGTGTATTTTGTCTTGTTGTTTTTAATCGCTTCGGCGGCGGCGTTTTTAATATTTTCCGGCGTGGGAAAATCGGGTTCGCCCATGCTGAGACTGATAACGCGCTCGCCGCGTCTGTTCATCTCCTTTGCCAGCGCGGAGATACGCATCGTTGCCGAAGGAGTTATGTTTTGCGCTCTCTTTGAAATCTTCATCGCTTATCCGTTCTTTGTTTATTTTGAATCATTAATATAATTCCGAATTTTATGAATGGAAATAGTTTTTTTTACTTAATCCGAAGAAGTTCGGAATACGGCTATATGAAAACAAAGAGACAATTAGATTCTCGGTTTCCCGTTTCAACGGTTCGAGTTTTTCTTTTCTAATGCGGCAACTTTTTCTATTTTCAATCATCTTTAAAATAAATTCCGAGAAATGTGAGCGGACAATCGAACC
This sequence comes from Chlorobiota bacterium, assembly GCA_013151245.1. Classification (GTDB taxonomy): domain Bacteria; phylum Bacteroidota; class Ignavibacteria; order Ignavibacteriales; family Melioribacteraceae; genus JAADIR01. The sequence continues at coordinate 14,605 of JAADIR010000180.1, read as the reverse complement.
ATATTGTTGAATTTATGCTTTTTTATAACCGATATAAAAAACAAGTCTATAATTACTCTCTGCGGATGACTTCGGACGCGGAGATTACAGAAGATATTGTTCAGAATGTTTTCCTCAGTCTTTTTGAAAATTTGGACATTATTAGAAACAAAGATTCAATCTCATTTTGGATTTTCAAAACCGCGCGGAATGAAATCTATTCGCATTTCAGAAAAATGAAACTGACAAGAAAGAATTTTATAGAAGCAAAAGACGATAGTTTTAATTTTAAATCCGATTACGATTTAACCGCCGTTTACGAATTGAAAGAATTGAAAAAAATAATTTTGGATTTTCTTGACGAATTGCCGGAAGAACAAAAAGAAGTTTATCTTCTGCGAGAATACGGCGGTTTGAGTTACGACGAAATTTCCGCCGTGACGGAAGTTGAAACTAAAACCGTTAAAAGCAGACTGTACAAAGTCCGTCAAAAATTAATTAAACGATTATCAAAAGTAATTTGAGCTAAATTATGAGCAAAGAAAAAACACGCGAATTGATAAACAGATATTTTGACGCCGAATTGAGCAAGGAAGAAGAGATTTTTCTGTTTGCCTCGCTTTCGGAAGACGAAAAGGGACGCGAATATTTCAAAACGCTTGCCGCGTTGAATGAAGCGATAAATAGAACTCATGAAGAGTTCCCCGAAAATCTGGACGATAAAATTCTTCAATCGTTAGCGGAAAGAAAAACCGAAGCGGTTAAAGGGAAATCGTTTGTTAGTCCGCCCGCGCTCTTTGCTTACGCGGTTTCAGTAATTTTGATAATTTTTATTTTAATGTTCAAATCCGATTTAAATAATTACAAAAAGGAGCTTCAAGCTCAGGCGTCCGTTGTTAATAGGCAAAATAAGATGATTGAACTGTTGTTTAACGCGCTTCCGGCGGCAACCGTTCAGGCGGAAAGAAAAACGCAGATTGTCGTCACTCCGCAGTTGTAGCTTTCGGGAATGAAACTAACAATCAGACAAAAAATAAAAAAGAGGTTAAAATGAAAACGCAATTATTTTTTCTCGTCTCAATTCTATTTCTTATTTCATGCGCGCAGAAAAAGGCGCCTATTGAGATTATTAAAAACTACGACGTAATTTACGCCGGAACTTCAAACTCATTTGCAAAGCCTATGCGCGCCGAAATTTCGAAATCCGTATCGCAAAAAATAATTAAGCTGCTCGGCAAAACAACCGGAACAGTGGGAGTTTACACGTTGTTCGTCAATGAAACCGGCGGCGTTGATAAAGTGAGAAAAGAAACGCTAATCAAAAAGAACGGAGAAAAATTTGAAGCAAAGAACGCGGACGACATTCTCAAAACGCTAATACCCGAAATTGAAAAATGGAAATTCGAACCGGCGGAAAAAGAAGGAAACCCCGTAAAATCAAAACTGCAGTTTGAACTGATTCGCATTCCGGAATCCAATTCGATAAAACTCCACTTCAGAAAACTAATGAAAACCGGAGACGTTCAAATTGATAAAGGCGTCTATTTTGTCGCCGCGGAAGAAATGCCGAAACCGATTGGGGGAGTGAAAGCAATTCAAGCAAGGGTGAGTTATCCCGACCTTGCAAGACGCGCGGGAATTCAAGGACGCGTTTTTGTAAAAGCGTACATTGACGAAGAAGGAAACGTTGTGAAAACCGAAATTATAAAGGGAATTGGCGGCGGATGCGACGAAGCCGCGCAAAAGGCGGTTGAAGAGACAAAATTCGTTCCCGGAAAACAAAGAGGAAAAACGGTAAAAGTTCAAGCGGTTGTGCCTATTCTGTTCCAACTCGACGCTAACGTTAAGTTCTTTCTTATCGGCGAAGAAGCGGGAAGCAAGCCGGACGCCGCAGAAATCAAAGGTAGCGTTATTGATACAAACAGAAATCTTCCTGTTATTGCGGGAAATATTTCGTTAGCGGGAACAAGATTAGGAGCCGCAACGGATGAAAAAGGGAATTTTGTAATTAAAGACATTCCGCCCGGAAAATATAAACTAAACTTCAGCCATTCCGCATACGGCGGAAAAGAGTCGGAAAAATACGAATTCAAAAAAGGAAAGAGATATATTTTTAACGTTAAAGTAACGCGGTAAATAAAATCGTCATTGCGATTCCCGATTAAATCGGGAGGAACAATTCGTCGAAATGTAACCGCGGGTTTTATCTCCGCGCGTCGGATTGCGTATGACGCATTCACGCGGGCGTAAAGCCCGCGCCTACAATGAAGGACGGATGCTATAAACTAATAATATCGTTATAAATAATGAACGCCATCAACAGCAGAAGAATAACCAACCCCACCTGCTGAATTCCCATTTTCACTTTAATGGGAAGTTCTTTTCCGGTAATTCCTTCAATTAGAATAATAATCAAATGTCCGCCGTCCAAAACGGGAAATGGAAGAATATTGATTATCGCCAAGCTGAGGCTAAGCATTGCGAGGAAGAAAAGAAAAGAGGTCATTCCGGTTTCAGCGGACTGCGCGGCAAACTTGGCAATTTTCACCGGACCGCCGAAAACCTGATTGAACTCAACGTCGCCGGCAATTACCGTTTTGAACATATCGAAAGTCAGATATGTGTATGTTCCGATGTTTGATATTGATTGAACCAGCGCCCCGAAAAATCCGTAAGATTGATATTTGGACGGACCGATATATGCGCCGTCAACAATTGAAATGCCGATCTTCCCTTCGATGCCCGGATTTACCGTTGTTTTAACCGTATCTTCGCCGCGTAAGAGGGTAATCGGCAAATCGGTTTCTTTATGAGACGTAACGATTTTAATTACTTGGCGCGAGGTTAAAATTTCTTCTCCGTTCAACCCAAGAAAAATATCGCCCGGTTTAATTCCCGAATCTTCCGCGGGCGAATTAGGCAATACGTCTGCGATAACCGGTTTTGTAAACGCCGGCTTAAAGGGCATTCCCTTCTGCGAAGTTTCGGCAATAACGCTTTTAGGAATTTCAATTGTTTTTTGTTCGCCGCCGCGATCAATTATTACGCTTACGTTTTTTCCGACGTTGTCAACCATCAATTCCGAAATAATCGATTCCCAGTTGGAAACTTTTATTCCGTTAACCGAGAGAATTTTATCGCCGCTTCGGAATCCGAGTTCCCAAGCGTTTGTTGAATCAGCCACAACGCCTATTGTCGTTGTTTCGCGAACGAGTTTCCCTTGACTATAATTTATTCCCCAGAAAATCAGAATTGCGAGTATGAGATTCATTAAAACGCCGGCTGAAATAACGAACAATTTTTTCGGAGTTGATTTAGAGCGAAATTCATACGGCTTCGGTTCGGAGTTTTTGAATTCCGTATCGAAACTTTCGTCAATCATTCCGGCTATTTTCACGTAACCGCCGAGCGGAAGCAGGCTCAATCTGTAATCGGTGTGTCCTTCGCCGTCGAAATCTTTCGGTAAATCGCCCATCGTGAAGCCGGTTAATTTATTCCATCCGAATAATCTTTTGCCGAACCCGACGGCAAAAACGTCCACCCGCATTCCGCTTAATTTAGCGGCGGCAAAATGCCCGAACTCGTGAACCAGAACCAAAATGCCGATTGTAATAATAAAATAAAATATATAATCCATTAAAAAATAACTCCGTTTTCTTTACTGATTAAAAAGCTCTCTCGTAAGACGGTCGCATTCAAATATGGTTTCAAGTTCGTCCGTGAAATTCATTTCTATCTTTTCGAGAGCCGATTCAATGACGTCGGGAATTTCGGAAAATTTAATTTGACCGTTTAAAAATTTATCCACCGCAATTTCGTTAGCGGCGTTCATAATACAAGGTTTAAGCCCGCCTTGTTCCATAACGTCGAACGCGAGTTGAAGACATCTGAATTTTTCGTAGTCCGGTTTATGAAACGTTAATGCGCTCAGCTTTGCAAAATCGGTATCGACAAACTGCGCGGGAAGTCTTTCGGGATAACTCAGCGCGTATTGAATGGGCAGACGCATATCGGGCATACTGAGCTGCGCTTTAATTGAGCCGTCGTTGAATTCCACCATTGAATGAATGATAGACTGCGGATGGATCAGAGGTTCGATCTTTTCCTTAGGCAAATTGAAAAGCCAGCGCGCCTCAATCATTTCTAGTCCTTTATTCATCATTGTCGCCGAGTCGATTGTTACTTTGTTTCCCATCGACCAATTGGGATGATTAAGCGCTTCTTCTATTGTGACGCTTTTCAACTCTTCCGCGGTCTTGCTGAAAAAAGGACCGCCCGAAGCGGTAAGAATTATTTTACGCAGGTTTTTTCTATCTTCTCCAACCAGCGTTTGAAAGATTGCGCTATGTTCGGAATCGACCGGAATGATTTCGGAATTGTGTTTTTCGGCGAGTTTCATCACGTATTCGCCGGCAGCCACAAGCGTTTCTTTATTCGCCAGCGCAATTCGTTTTCCCCGTTTAATTCCTTCTATCGTCGGCGAAAGTCCCGCGAATCCTACAAGCGAGGAGACCAGAATATCGTAATCTGTTTCTTTCGCCATTTCGTTAAGTCCCTTTGCGCCGTATAAAACGGAACAAATATCGCCGATTTTTTCGGAAAGTTTTCGCGCCTTTTCTTCTTCGCCTATAACGGCAATTGACGGCTTGAATTTTTTAATCTGCGCTTCAATTAAATCAATATTATTGTTTGCCGTAAGAGCGGTTATTTCAAACTTATCCGAAAATTTTTCAACTACGTCGAGCGTATTTACGCCGATAGAGCCGGTAGAACCGAGAATTGCAATTTTTTTTTGTTGAGACATTTACAATTGGTTTGAATAATAAAATTTAACTTGGAATTATACTAAAAAGTCGGCTCTGATAAAATCGAAATTGAAGACCGGAAAAAATAAATTTCGCTTAAAAAACTTTTTTACGACAACGATTCTTTGCTTTTAAACAAACGGCTAATTTACAATCGAATAAAAAATTCTCGCAAAACTATTTTGTGACTTCAAACACAACCAATGAATTGATATGTGCAATATTTTTCCTTATCTTCAAAAAATAATATAACAAAAAGTTTTACATACGTAAAAGAGGGAAAAATGAAAACAAGAATATTTTTTGTAATGAGTTTTTTGATAATTTTTATAGGGATAAGTTTTTTAATGCCGTCCGGCTTCACTAATAAACAACCGCTCGAACCGACGGCGGGCACAAACGACGACCCTTACGCCGCTGCGCAGTTTCGCTACGATATGATTAGAGGAAAAAGCGAAATTTTAGATCCGATGGCGAGAAAAAAAGCTATTAACTATTTAAAAGCAAATTTTGCGACTAAAGCCCAAAACGATATTGAGGGTATTTCCTCGTGGACTAACTTGGGACCTGGAAATATCGGCGGAAGAATTCGCTCAATTATTATCAGACCAACGGACGTTAGCAATATTTTAGTAGGGGGCGTAAGCGGCGGCGTTTGGAAGACGACCGACGGCGGAAGCAGTTGGACGGCAAAAAACGACGACGGAGACCCAATTGCAATTAGCTGCATGGTTAACGACGGCGACGTTGTTTACGCCGGAACGGGCGAAGGCTGGAATAATACGGACGCGGTTTACGGCGGCGGCATTTGGAAATCGACCGACTTCGGAGAAAATTGGACGCTTCTTACAAGCACGTTGTCAAATTCGGGATGGGATTTTAAAAACGTTAAACAACTCAGAATAGATCCTTCCGGGAATATTTACGCCGTAACCAAAGCCTACAACTACAAAGGAGGAGTCGGCAATTATTACAGTTACGGCGGGTTATACAAGTCAACCGACGGAGGATCGTCGTGGACAAAAATAAATAGTTCTTCTACAAATTATTATAACGCCACGGACGTTATTCCGATATCTTCGTCAATAATTCTTTTTGCCACTTATGCCGGAGGAATATTCCGAACTACCGACGGCGGAACTAACTGGTCGCAAGTAACTTCCGGTTTACCCTCAACCGATTTTAACAGAATTGCAATGACGCAAGACCCGAATTCTTCTTCGACCGTATTTGCGGTCTTTTCATCGGGAACTTATACTTCCCCGTATTACGGACTTAGAGGAATCTATAAATCGACCGACAACGGCGCGACTTGGTCCGAGCTTACGCGTCCCGGAACGCTTGCGTCAACCGGCGGCAGAACCTATCTGAACAAACAAGGATGGTATGGAAACGTAATCGCCGTAGATCCGTTCAATTCAAGCAATATTTATGTCGGCGGAGTTGACGATATGAAATCTACCGACGGAGGAAGTTCTTGGAATCAATTAACTTATTGGAGTACTTATTACAATACGCCGTACGTTCATGCCGATCATCATGCAATTGTGTTTGATCCTGGCACGGCAGATATCGTTTACGACGGAAACGACGGCGGAATATACAAATCAATCGACGGAGGAAGTTCTTGGACGGCTTTGAATAACGGTTTGGAAATTACGCAATACTACGGCGGGGCGGTATCCGCTTCGGGAACCGTCTATATGGGCGGAACTCAAGACAACGGTCATCATAAATACGACGGAGCGGGAACCGATTGGACGGAAGTAAAAGGCGGCGACGGCGGATACGCCGCGATTGATCAAACAAATTCCAACGTAGCGTATGAAGAATATACTTATTTGCAGATGTCGAAAACAACGGACGGAGGCACAAACTGGAGCTCAAGCACATCCGGTTTAACGGACGCCGGCGACGGGAATGTTTGTCTGTTTATTTCCCCGTTTTCATTAAATTTCGAAAACTCCAACGTTCTTGTCGCCGGTTCGGATAAAGTTTGGCTGACAACGGACGGAGCGAGCAACTGGGTTGCGTCGAGCGGAACGCTTTCCGCGGGAGAAAATGTTAGCGCGGTAACAGTAGCAAATAGCGCGACGCCGTATTTGGGGTTTGCCGGAACCACCGACGGAAAAGTTTTTAAGTGTACAAGTATGACCGGCTCAAGCGATTCGTGGAGCGACATAACGCCGACGGGAAATAACGGCGCTTGGGTTAGAAGAGTTACCGTCGATCTTAACGATAAGAATAAAATTTACGCATGCTATTCCGGATATAATAACGACGGCGTTTCCCCGACAAAACACGTTTGGTATTCAAGCGATCAAGGAACTAACTGGACAGATATATCAGGCAATCTCCCAGACGCGCCGGTTCACAGTTTGGTAATTGATCAGAATAATCCGCAAACATTGTATGTCGGGACCGAAGTTGGGGTTTTTGAAACAACCGACAGAGGAACTACTTGGACAAGAAAAGGATCCGGAATGCCCGATTATGTTCCGGTGGATGAGCTTGTAATTCAAACCGGAACGGATAAATTGTTTGCGTTTACTCACGGAAGAAGCGTTTTTATTACTTCTACTCCTCTTCCCGTCGAGCTGACGTCTTTTACGGCTAAACCGCAAAACGGCGGGGTTTTACTCAATTGGCAAACCGCCACCGAAGTTGATAATTACGGATTTGAAATAGAGAGAGCAATTGATAATGATCCGGCTTCGTCAAACAACGACTATGCCGAGACAAGTTGGGAGAAGATAGGTTTTGTTCAAGGACACGGCAACAGCAATTCGACCAAATCGTATTCGTTTGCCGACGATGAACCGTTAAGCGGAAAAATTCAATATAGATTAAAACAAATTGATACCGACGGTTCGTTCGAGTATTCCGACGTTGTGGAAGTAGCGGTTAACGCGCCCGCTAAATTTGAGCTGTCACAAAACTATCCGAATCCTTTCAACCCGACGACGACAATTAAATTTACTTTACCTTCAAACAGCGTCGTTAAACTTAACGTTTACAACGCGCTCGGCGAAAAGGCTGCGGAATTGGTAAACAAAGAGATGGAAGCCGGATATCATAAAATAAATTTTGACGCGTCCGGATTGACAAGCGGGGTTTATTTTTACGTCATGCAAGCCGAAACTCATAACGGCGCTTCTTTTACAGACGCAAAAAAATTGGTTTTGATGAAATAATCGCTTTGAGCGTTTAAGTTTATTCCCGCCCCGCTTTTGCGAAAAGGAAGGCGGGGCGGGAAAATTAAAACAACCGGCTTTCTACTTTAATTCCTCTCGCCGATCGGTTGAATAACAGAAATTTTATTACGGGGATTTTTAAACAATGATAAAAATCCGAATCAGATAAAATGCGAACTGCGTTAATAATATCTATTGCGCTTATTTGCCGTTTAACATTTTTCGCCCAACCGGCGGAATTGGAAAACGGACTTCCGGCAATCAGAAACTTTTCTCCCAAGGAATACGGCGCGCACGCCCAAAATTGGTCCGTCGTTCAAGATAAGCGCGGAGTTATATACGTCGGAAACACCGCGGGAATTCTTGAATACGACGGCGTAAAGTGGAGAATACTCGTTCCCAAAGACGGAAACAAAGTGGTTTTTTCCCTCTCCGTCGATTCAAACAACCGAATTTACTACGGCTCTTATAACGAGTTGGGTTATCTTTCGCCCGATTCCGCGGGAAATTTTCGCTTCGTTTCGCTGCTTGAAAAGCTACCGCCGCAATACAGAAAATGTTTGAACGTGTGGAACGCGCACGCCTCTAAAAACGGAATCTATTTCAAAACTCCCAAATATGTTTTTCTGTTTCGAAACGGAGAATTTAAAATTTGGGAAACCTCAACGGTTTTTCGTCGCTCGTTTCTTGCGGATGAAAAGTTTTTCGTCTATCAAGATAAGGTAGGCTTGATGAAAATTGAAGGCGACTCTTTAACGCTTCTAATTAAAACCGGCGCATTGAAAAACAAAAGAGTTTTATTTGTCGTTCCTTACGATAAAAAACGATTGCTTTTAGGGACGGCTGGAGGATTTTACTTGTTTAATAAATCGGGGAATAAAAACGATTCGTTATTTCAGCTAAAATTAAGCGCCGGGGAAGAAAGTCTGATTGAGAAAAGTAAAATATCCGGCGGATTGATTTTGAGCGACGGCAACATTGCGGTTCCTTCGTACAATAACGGATTGCTGGTTTTTAACAAACAAGGCGCGCTGCTTTCGATGATTGATAAATCCAGCGGGCTGACGGATCAAAAAATACTAGCGGCGTTTGCGGATAATCAAAACGGTTTGTGGCTTGCTACGAACAACGGAATAGCTCGAATTGAATATCCTTCGCCGTTCTCGTATTATAAAGAAACGTCGGGCGTGGAAGGCACGGTTTTAACAATCGTTAAACACAAAGAAACTATTTATGCCGGAACGTCGCAGGGAATTTTTTATTTAAACAAAAAATCGGGAGCGAGTCAATTCAAAAAAATCGAAGGCGCCGATTTTATCTGTTGGAAACTGCTTTCTTTGGGAGAAGAACTGTTAGCCGCAACCGACGACGGGATTTACGAAATAGATAAAACTAAAAAAGTTCAAAATAAAATTTATGATCAAAGATCTTTTTGTTTGACGCGTTCGGAAATAGATAGCGACCGCGCGTTTATTGGTCTGTATAACGGCGCGGCTTCAATCTATTACGATAAAAAACGAGGATGGATAAGCGAAGGAAAACTCGACGGCTTTAACGAGAGAGTTCGATTTATCGCCGGCGACGAGTTCGGCAATTTGTGGCTCTGCACAAGCTACAACGGCGTTTGGAGAATATCCTTTTCGAACGAGGATAAAAAACAAAGCGGGAAAATCTGGGAAGGCGTTGAGATAACAAAATTTGATACTTCCGACGGTCTTCCTTCTTTGAAGAAAAACAGAGTTTTCTCAATCGGAAATAACGCGGTCTTCAGCGCGGTTGACGGAATTTACCGGTTTAACGACGCGACAAATCAATTTGAAAAACGGAAAGAATATCAGCTTTCGCCCGCCGGCGATAATTGGAATATCTTCCGCGTCGCCGGCGAAAGTCTGAATAATCTGTTGATGGTTTTGGCGGATAGGTTCTATGAAATCGGTCTGTCTCAAAGAAAAACGAACGGCGAATATGAATGGAAGAGTTACACATACGAACGCTTTTTCGATTCGCAGATAAACGCGATATTGCCGGAAGAAGGCGGATCGCTTTGGTTTGGCGGAAGCGCGGGACTCGTCCAATTCGACGCCGCCGTCAAAAAGAATTACGCCGCGCCGTATAAGGCTTTGGTTAGAAACGTGATCGTAAAAGGGGATTCGTCGGTTTACGCGGGCGCGGGAAATCTCGCCGATAATTTGTCCGTGTATGAAAAAGAAGAACCGGTTTTGGATTACGAAAATAACTCGCTCCGTTTCGAATTTGCGGCGGTTTCTTTCGACGTAAACGAAACGAATCGTTTTCAATACTTTTTGGAAGGGTTCGATAAAGGGTGGTCCGATTGGAGCGACGAAACAAAAAAGGATTATACAAACGTTCCCGAAGGAAAGTATAAATTCCGCGTCAGAGCGAGAAATATTTATTCTCGAGTAAGTTTGGAGGATGCGTTTTCGTTTGAAATTCTACCGCCGTTCTACCGAACCGTTTGGGCGTATTTCCTTTATTCGGCGGCGTTCGTTTTCCTTTTTGTCGCCGGCGTAAATTGGCGCACGCGAAAGCATTTCAAAGAAAAGGAAACGCTGGAAAATCTGATTGCCGAACGGACAAAAGAAGTAAAGGAGCAGGCGGAAAAACTTAAAGAAATGGATAAACTTAAATCCAGATTTTTCGCGAACATTTCGCACGAGTTCAGAACGCCGCTAACGCTTATTATCGATCCCGTCGATCAGATGATTTCCGGCAAGTTTAAGGGCGATTTGAAAGCCCAATACGGTATGATAAATAGAAACGCTCGAAAACTGCTCGGATTAATTAATCAACTTCTTTGCTTATCCAAACTAGAAAGCGGCGCGATGACTTTAAATGCCGTTCGACGCGATATTGTCCCGATTCTAAAAGGCGTTCTGAATTCTTTTGAATCTTCCGCGAATGCAAAAAATATAAAGTTCGAATTTATTTCAAAAAGAAATACGATCAAGCTGAACTTCGACGTAAATAAAATGGAACAGATAATTGTAAACTTAATTTCAAATGCAATTAAATTTACGCCCGCCGGCGGGAAAATCTCCGTAGCCGTTAACGATTCCGAAAACAATTTCGTGCGGATTAGCGTGAAAGACGACGGCGTTGGAATTCCGGAAGACCGCATTGAAAATATCTTCGATCGGTTTTTTCAAGTCGATAGTTCGCAAGCCCGCAAATACGAAGGGACGGGCATCGGTCTTGCGTTGACAAAAGAACTTGTGGAACTTCACAGAGGAACGATTTCCGTGAAAAGCCGCATAGATAAAGGTTCCGAATTTATCTTTGATATTCCGACAAACCTGCCCGCTTCAGAAAATCCGGAAGAGTTCCGTGAAGCGTCCGCAGATTACGTAGCTCAAGGGATAATAGACGCGGAAATATATGAACGCGGGAAAAAGACGGCGGAAGCGGAAGTTAAAAAAATACGGAAACTGAAAAAAGAAAAAACAATTTCTAAAATCTTAATAGTCGAAGACAATAACGACGTTCGCAATTATTTAAAATCCTACCTTGAAGACGACTATGAAATAACGGAAGCATTCAACGGCGCAGAAGGAATAAAAGCGGCGGTAAACGAGATTCCGGATTTAATAGTAAGCGACGTGATGATGCCGATACTCGACGGATACGAACTTTGTGAAAATTTGAAAAAAGATATGCGCACAAGCCATATACCGATAATTTTACTTACCGCCAAAGCCGAAGATATTGACAAAATCACCGGACTAAAAACCGGCGCGGACGATTATTTAATTAAGCCGTTTAACTCGGAAGAACTGTTAACGAGAATAAATAATCTTATTGAACAGCGAAAGAAACTGCAAGAAAAATATAAAAAAGAAATTTCGTTTTCTTTTAACGCCGCCGATCCGGACGATGAAAGTCTTTCCGTTGACGAACGATTCTTGAAAAAAGCGTTTGCGATTATTGAAACAAACATTGCCGAATCGGCTTTTTCGGTCGATGATTTTTCCAAAGAACTCTTTATGAGCCGCGTGAATCTTTACAGGAAATTGAAAGCCCTTATAAATCAAACCCCGAGCGAATTTATCCGAACCGTAAGATTAAAACGAGCGGCTCAACTGTTGAAACAAAACGCGGGCAACATAACCGAAATAACTTTTCAAACCGGATTTACAAGCACGGCGTATTTTTCAAAGCGCTTCCGCGAACAATACGGTTTAACGCCGTCAGAATTTTTAAAAAAGAAAAATCAATCGCTCTGAAAAAACTCCTCGCAAATCAATCTGTGCTACGGTTTTGTAGCGTAGATTGCTTTGCAATCTGCGCCGCAAATGATGTGCAAAACGATTTAACAATTTACCGACACACAGATTGACCGTTCGGTAAAAAACTCCCCGCGAACAATTCGGCTTAACGCCGTCAGAGTTTTTGAAAAACAAATATCAATCCCTTTAAAGAACCTCTTAGTAAACTAAATCCGCTTACTCTTTTTACAGGGTAATTTCTTTAAAACCAGTAAAAACCCGGCTTTGTAACATTCGTTATATCATCCGCAACATAGTTTATTGAATGGGTTGGCTAAGGGTTTTATCTTATAAAGAAAAAGAATTCGGTTTAATCGAGCGAAAAAACGAAAAATTTTCAATACGTAGCGGAGGGATGAAATGAAAATAAAATCACTTATCATAATTACATTTTTACTTTTTGCGACCGCCTTTTACGCGGGAATAGGCGACGGGACTTCCACGGAAGGAGCGTTGCCGGTTGAGCTGACGAGTTTTACAGCCTCAACAAATAGTTTCAGCGTTATATTAAATTGGACGACGGCGACGGAAGTGGATAACTACGGTTTTGAAGTTGAACGGGCTTTGTCCCGACTTGTCGGGACTACGCCCCGTCAGGACGAATGGAAAAACATAGGTTTTGTGCAAGGACATGGAAATAGTAATTCTTATAAGAATTATTCTTTTATCGACAAAACGGTTTTGCCGGAAGTTTACAAATATAGGTTGAAACAAATAGACACTGACGGCAATTTTAATTTCAGTAATATAATTGAGGTACAATTCTGCGGCGTCCCCAAAAATTATTCTTTGGCGCAAAATTATCCGAACCCGTTTAATCCGACGACGGTTATTGAATATTCCATTCCGAATGTTGCAGACGGCAATTCTCTTTTCGTACAATTAAAAGTTTATGATTTATTGGGCAATGAAGTAACGACGTTAATAAATAAGCGACGTCAAGCCGGTAGTTATAAAATCAGCTTTAACGCAAGCGACCTAAGCGCCGGAGTGTATATATACAGAATTGAAGCCGGAACGTTTTCCGCGGCTAAAAAAATGATATTATTAAAATAATGGGGCGACAATGAAAAGAGGAAAAATAAAATTTACGCTTATAGCTTTTATTTTAATTACAATAGCGGTCTTTGCCAACACAAATCCGGTTGTTACAAACGTTAATTATTCTTATTCAGACGGAAACGTTCTCATAACATTCGACGTGTCGGACGCCGAAGAAGCAACGGTAACGATTATGATGTACGTTTCCAGCAATAGCGGAACAACTTGGGATTACTCATGCGTTCAAATAGCCGGGGACGTTGGAACTAATATAGCGGTAGGAATAAACAAGCACATAATTTGGTATCACGACGCCGAGCACGGAAGTCCGCCAAGCGGAACTACTTTTTTAATTAAAATTGTTGCAAACGACGAACAATCGGGCGGAAATCCCTGCGCCGGATTTGAAAAAGTTTATTATGAAGGCGGTCCCAACAGCGACGCAAACGGAGTATATTACAATACAATACAAATCGGAAGTCAATGCTGGTTTAAAGAAAACCTTAATGTTGGAAGTGAAATTTCGTCCGGCGTTGAGCAGACAGATAATTCCGTAATTGAAAAGTATTGTTATGCTAATTATACCGTTAACTGTAATACATACGGAGGATTATATCAATGGGCGGAAGCTGTTCAATATCAGAACGGAGCTACGAATACAACTTTTCCTAATCCGAGTTTCTCGGGAAATATTCAGGGAATATGCCCTTCAGGGTGGCATGTGCCGACTGAAGCCGAATTACACATTTTGTATAACGCGGTTGGAGGTAATGGAGGCGCGCTTAAAGAATTGGGCGTTGGCGTTTACCCGGGCACAAACACGAGCGGTTTTTCATCATTGATAGCCGGTTGCATTAGTAGTTCCGGAGGGTCTCTTTGGAAAGATGATTATTATGTTTTTTATTGGACGACAAGTGAAACCGGTATCGCTTCAGACGCATACATGCACCGGTATTATTCCTATAACGACAATATTAATATTCAAAATTGGTATAAGAATTGGAGTCTTAGCGTTAGGTGTGTAAAAGACTAAAAAAACATAACTTGGGACAGTTGATTGAAAATATTTGGGTTATCGGGATTATGCGTTCGAACAAAATATTATTACAGATAGAAGTTCTTTGTTTTAAAAAAAAACGCAGACAAGAATGTCTGCGCTATGAAATACGCTATTTCATAAACTTAGAAATGAATTCTTCAACTTCGGGCAAACCGCCCTGGTAAATTAGATAACCGTTGCTCGGTTCCCGTTCTGTAATTTCGCCGTTTACCGGAGTTAGCATAATTTCCTTTACTTTTTCCA
>JAADIR010000165.1 GCA_013151245.1 Chlorobiota bacterium | reverse complement strand
AATCGTTAATCCTTGTTCTTAAATCTCTTTTTGCAGCTTACTGCGTTATACATACTATTAAATGTTTGGTTCATTAGTCTATTCAAAATATATAATATCATCTGATTGCTTTGAATATTTTGCCACCGTTTTTAAATTTGTGCGAATATTGATAAAAATAATTTGTCAATAGAAGGAAGGTTTCTTAAATTAGTTGTTCGTATTTTGTTCTTTTTATGAATGCCGAAGTGGCGGAATTGGTAGACGCGCTGGACTCAAAATCCAGTTTGGGATAACCAAGTGCCGGTTCGAGCCCGGCCTTCGGTACGAAGAGGAAGCTGAAAGGCTTCCTTTTTCATTTTTAAATGGGCATAAAAATTGGAACGCTTATGAATAAAAAATTAAAAGAAATGAAGATGAACGCAATTGAGTTTTACAGAACCGCGTTCGAAGGAAATCCGCGCAAAGCCGTAGAATTATTCGTCGGCGACGAGTATATACAGCATAATCCCCTTGTAGGAAACGGGAAAGAAAAGTTCATTGAATATTTTGAGAGGATGCGTAAAGAATATCCCGAGAAAAGAGTTGAATTTATCAGAGCCGTTGCGGAAGGCGATTTAGTCGCGCTTCACACGCATCAAGTTTGGCCGGGAAACGATGAGTACGTTACGATGGATTTTTTCAGATTTGACGAGAACGGAAAAATTGTCGAGCATTGGGATTCAATTCAGCAGATTCCCGAAAAAACATTAAACGGAAACGCGATGTATTGATTTTTTACCGGTTAAGCGCCTTTTGCCGCGCGGGTTATTGCGGAACCGTAACGTAGATTGTTCGCTGAATTCCTACGGGACGCCCGAATAATAAACAAAAATAGTTTTCCTTCAACAATTGCATCGCCGCAGATTGCCCGCTTCGCTAAGCGCTCTGCGCTACTAACGCATTTAAAATTTTCCGGAGTGAAAGGCAATGTTCGAACCGATCCAAGTTTTGTCTTTGTTGTAATCAACGCCCACCATCTTCCCTTTTGTGGTTCTGACGAGATTATTTACCAACAAAGGTTTTTCATTCCAAAGAAACATCATCCGTATTTCCACTTTTGAAAATCCGTCCGGCGTTTTCAGAACCGGTTCATATTCAACTTTCTTCTGCAAAATATAATTTTCGCGGTCGGAAATTTTTGAAAGAATTTCCGGAGTTAAATCGATTTCTACGCCCGCGCCCGCAAAGGAGAAAAGAGGTTTCAAAACAAACTCGGCTAGATTGAGTTCTTTGGTATTAACTTCATTCAAATAATAACATTCCGGCACGTATTTATTCTTCAATAACGGCAAGGAATATTTACTGATAAGGAAAAACCAATTTGGGTGCCCAACCCAAGTAACGTCGAGCGGTTCTTTCAAATTTATTCCGTGCTCAATATCTTTTCTTTCCAACTCGTCAAAAATAACGCGGTTGTAAATCCGTTCAATCGGAATTTCTTTTCCTTGCGAATTATAAAATAATCTATCTCCGCGTTGAACAACGTCGGTTATGCAAACCGGTTTTATTCCGGTCAGTTTTTCTGTGTAATAAAAATCGACGAAAGTTTTTTGTTGCGTCGGCTCAATTTCAAGAAGAATTACATTTTCGGGGTCGCTGTTTCCGAGCAGCGTTTTTCGGAAAAGCCGGGTATAACTTTCGTAATTCAATCCCGAAAAAAAGCTTGAGAGGTTTTCATCCAAATTAAAACGCTCTTTTACCTTTTGCGAAATTTCCGCTTGAAAAGCGTAAAGCGAAGGAAAGCCCTGAAGCTCAATTAATTGCGGAATAAACTTACCGTCGGAATTTTTTGTAACCGCAAAATCGAGCTGCAGAAAAACCGGGCGTTCGTCCTGTCCGTAAACTTCATAAACATCAGGCAACCCTTTACTCGACGCCGATTTAAGTTCTTTCTTATCTAATTCGCCGATGATTGTTTGGCAAGCGTTCGTAAGTTCCGCGGCAAAATCATCCGAAAGGAAAAAAGGAGATTCGCAAACCCTAAAATCGGGTTTTCCACCGTTGTAACGCCAAAGATCGTTAATTAAGTTTTGATATTTCTCTTCTTCAAATTCTCCGTTGAATTTTTCTCTTAATTCGTTAACCATAAAATTTAATCTAATCCCGAATTAGTTTCTTCAATAATGTAATCCACAACATGCTTAGGATTTTGGGACTGTTCCCAAATTCTGAGCTGCCTTCGCGCCCCGGTTCCCATCTCCACAATCTTCCTGATATAATTTATCTCTTCGCGGCTTCCCAATTCGTCAATTACATCGTCAACAAATTCAAGCAGCTCTTCAAGGAGCAGAACCGTTGGAACTTCTTCCTTTTTTCCGAAGTCAATCATTTTCCCCTCAATTCCGTAGCGCGCGGCTCTCCATTTATTTTCGTTCAGCAGAAGGCGCCGGTAAAGACGAAAACCGAGATTCTGTTTAATCAGTTTGTAAAGTTTAACGACAATCGCCTGCATTAAAGCGGCAAGGGCAATCGTTTCTTCGTAACGCATCGGAATGTCGCAGATTCTAAACTCCAGCGTATCGTAAAACGGATGCGGACGGATATCCCACCAGATTCTCTTCGCGTTGTCGATGCATCCGGTTTTAATCAGCGTGTCAACGTAAGATTGGAAATCCTGATAACTATTAAAATAATCGGGAATTCCCGTGCGCGGAAAGCGATCGAAAATTTTACTGCGGTAAGAAAAAAGCCCCGTATTGTTCCCTTTCCAGAAAGGAGAATTTGTGGAAAGCGCAAAAATGTGGGGCAGAAAATAACGCGCCGCGTTCATAATATGAATCGCGATTTCTTTATCGGGAATGCCGACGTGCACGTGAAGCCCGAAAATCAAATTCGCGCGGGCAACCTGCTGCATATCTTTCACAACGCCGTGATAGCGCGGATGATCGGTTATTCGCTGATCTTCCCAGCGGGAAAAAGGATGCGTTCCCGAAGCCGCAATTTCCAATCCGTGCGCCCGGGCTACGTCGCGCAATTGCCTCCGCAGTTTTTTTACTTCCTGCGTAGCCTGCTGAATATCGGCACATATTTCCGAACCGGTTTCTACAACAGATTGATGCAGCTCCGCTTTGACCTGCTCTTTCAAAATCATCTTTCCGTCTTCCAACATTTTGTTTACGCGGGATCTCAACTCGCCCGTTTTCGGATCGACTATTTGAAATTCCTCCTCTATTCCAAGCGAAAAATATTGCCCTTGTTCCATAATGTTATCCGTTTTTTCTTCTTTTATTTGAACGTAATTTTTTGTCGTTTACAAAAGCTTTTACGAAATCGCCCCAAGTGAGATTGTTCATTCCTTCTTGATGATTTTTCGCGCGTCTTATTGCCATTTGCGCCGCATGTTCAACAACCCATTCGAAGTTTTCTTCGCCGACCGAATTCACGTCGGCGTCCGGCGCGGGATTGCCGAAATCAATTGCGTATGGAACGCCGTTGCGAATTGCAAATTCTACCGTATTGAAATCATATCCGAGAACGTTGTTTAATCTCAAAACGCCTTCTTCAACTTTTTGCAGAATTTTATCTTCCACCGGCTTGGGATTGCGAACATAGCGCAGATGATGCGGCTGTTTCGGATCGTACTGCATTATGCGAACGTCCTTTCTATCCAAACAATAGCAGCGAAAATAATCGGTGAAGTCAATTTCTTCCTGAAGCATCATCACAAGCTGTCCGGTTTGATTGTAACGCGCGAAAAAGTCCTCTCTATTTTCAACGCGGTAAACGTTCTTCCAGCCGCCTCCGGCAAACGGTTTGAAATAAGCCGGGAATCCGACGTAATCGAAAATGCTTTCCCAATCGAGAGGAAATTCAAGATTTCTCATCGACTTTTCGTTTGTATCCGGCGGATGCTGATTTGAAGGAAGAATGACGGTTTTCGGAACGTTTACTTTAACTTTAACGGCTAAAGCATTGTTCAAAAATTTATCGTCCGCGCTCCACCAAAAAGGATTGTTTATTACCGCCGTTCCAGTCAAAGCGGCGTTTTTAAGATACGCGCGGTAAAACGGAATATCCTGCGAAATTCTGTCGATTATCACCGCGTAATCCGTCGGTTCGGCTTGCATCACTTTGTCAATTTTCACAAACTCTGCGGTAATTCCATCTGCGTTTTTCGAATTTACCCTATCGACAAACGCTTGCGGAAAAGTGTCTTCCTGTCCGAATAAAACTCCTATTTTTTTCATCTATTAACCTTTATTTTAAATTAAATAAAATCCTTCTTCTCAAACATATTTTATGTTTTAATGTTTCCGAAACGTGAAAATAATTTTTGATATAATTTCCCGAATTTAAGAGGTTTATATTCTGTTTATATTCTCTTTAGCCCTGGAGAATGATTGTATGAATAGCGAGGGAAATTAAATGCGAAAATAATGAAAAAAATGGAATAATGCTTTTGAATTTATGATACGTCGCAAAGGACTAATATTTCAACTCTGTTTACAGTCGGAGTTATTGTTGAATTAAAAAACGGATATTTAACGATTGTTCATTTATCAGAATTGTGTGATAAGTAAAATCAACCGTTCGTTTTAACGCATGAGCTATGCGTTGCGCTAGGTTTTCAGAGTATTCCTAATTTAATTAAACGCTAAATGCTTAAGTATTAGCGTTTTTCCGGTATTACATTTAAACTTTGTTTCCAACCGAACTTTCTCATATTCAACTGTTTATACAAATATTTCATCAAAAATCTCATTTAATTTGCTTTCAATATCAATGTCTCCTAAATCAGAATGCGGTATTTCAAGATTTTCTAAAACAACTTTAAATCGCTTGAATCCTTCGTCGTTTCTCAATTCAACCCATTCAACATTTCTTTGTTCTAATTGAGTCTTATTTTGATCGGAAAGTTTATCTGCAACAAATACAGCGCTATCTCGCGCAATAACAGCGTCGGCGCTTTCCGGATTTCCTTTACCCATTAACTTAACTTCGCATTTATATTCGGTATTATCACGGCGAAGAAAAAAATCAGTTTCTCTATTAACTTCGCCTTTTTTTATCTTTTTCGCTCGTGGTTTGATAGAATAATTTTCAGTCGGAACGTCGTAAAATTTGCATAAGGTAATCATTAATGGACCTTCCGTTTGTTTACCGGCAGTACTCCAGAGTCCGCCGCGTAATGCAGCGCGTTTTACTGCAAGTGTGTTGATTACAATTAAACTTTCATTAATATCAAGTTCTACGCTAACCTTATTAAATTTGATTTGAAGTGAAAGATTAAGGTCTTCTATTTTGGTTAACTCGTCAATTGCTTTATACAGGGCGTCATAATGTTCATAAGATGCTTCGATTACAACTTCTCTTGTCCCCGAATTGTACATATTTGTAATGGTTTTTTTATTCAGTCCGGAGTTTATCGCAATTTCTTCGGCAGAAAGTTCAAGATTTAACATCTCCTTTTTATACCAATCGATATCAATGTCTTGGTTGTTTAATTTTGCTTCGGCTACTTGTTTAAAGAACTCAATTGCGAACTGAAGAAATTCGGCATTTATTAAAGTTACAATCTCAATTCTATAATCATCGCCCTTTATAAGTTTTCTTACAATGTTTTTCGTTACTTGCTCGGTTAAAGTCATATTGTATTCTTTTTAAATTCATCAAAAGTTAAAAACTTGCTTTCTTTTTCATTGAATAAACTTGAATCGCTTTTTCTCAAAAATGATTTCATATATTCAAAATATTTTGGTTCTTGTTCTGCCAAAAAGAAATATCTTTCTAAATATTTAGCGGTTCTTCCAAAGGTGCCGCTGCCGGCAAAGGGATCAAAAACCAAATCGCCTTTGAAAGAATAATATTCAATTACTCGTTTGCATAAATCGACAGGAAATACCGCCGAATGCACTTTGTCAAACTTTGGGTCAATCTCCCAGACATTGGATGTTTCGTAACCGTCTTTTACTTTACTTTCTATTACCGTATTCCAATCATATTGTCTTATATTCCAGTCAATAAGTTTATCTGTTTTCTTTCGATATACCATTAAATATTCCGTTCTTGCATTTGGCTTATATGCAAGCGGCTTTCTGTGTTGAAGGAATCCTGCATTTCTATTTTTGACGCTTGCTTCCGGTTTTACCCAAATAATATCATCGATAAACTCC
>JAADIR010000064.1 GCA_013151245.1 Chlorobiota bacterium | reverse complement strand
TTAAGTCTCTATTTTTCAATTCCGAATATTCGGAAGCGAAATGTTCGACAACGTTTCCCTTGAAGCCGCGGCTCCCGTCGTCCGTAGATATTTGCAAATTCGGCAACCCTTCCGTAATTAAATCGCTTTCCGCTCCCGCGCCTACGAATGAAAATATCTCTTTACTTTTCAACGCATACGAGAGGAACGGAAACGGAGCCGAGCCGATTCCGCCCGCAATGAAGACCGCCGTATCGAACGTATCTTCAATCCGGAAACCGTTTCCCAGCGCGCCGAGTATCTCGACTTCATCGCCGGTTTCTTTTTGCGAAAGCATTTCCGTTCCTTCTCCGCGAATATCGAACATAATAAATAATTCATCTTCTGAAATATTAGAAACAGAAAACGGTCTGCGGAGCAGCGGATAATTTGTTTTGTTGATTTTAACGTTTACGAATTGTCCCGCTTTCGCCGTGAAATCGGCGCCGGAAATATCGAAACCGAACAGAAATGTTTTTTCGTTAATCTTTCTTTTGGATCTTATTTTGAGCGGATAGTTTTTCAAATTAAAGAAGCTCTTAGGTTGATTCCATTATTTGAATTTGTTTAACATTATTCTTTTTTCTATCGCCGTAATTTTATCGAGCCTCCGCTGATGCCGCCCGCCGGCAAAGTCGGTTGCAATCCATTTATCTACTATCGATTTGATTGTTTCTTCGCCGAGAGTTTTGGCGCCGAGGACAAGCATATTCGCGTTGTTATGCTCGCGCGCGCTCTTTGCGGAAAACTCGTTGTAGCAAGTCGCGGCGCGGATTCCGGCAATTTTATTCGCCGTTATTGCCGAAGGAATTCCGGTAGCGTCAATCATTACTCCGAAACGAACCTGCTTCTGAACCACTTTCTGCGCTACTTCATTCGCAAAGTCGGGATAGTCGCACGATTCTTCGGAAAACGTTCCGCAATCCAAAACGCCAAACCCTTTGTCTGATAAGTATTTTGCGATAACGCCTTTCAATTGGTAGCCTGTATGGTCGGAACCGATTGCAATGATTGTCTTATCGTTAGGCGTGAATTTTTCGAACGCTTCTTCTTGAGAAAGTTTCCCCTCGTCCACTCGCTTAATGGTTAGTTTATGTTCTCGGACTATATCCATCGCGCTCGGCGTAAAGATATCGTTTTTGGAAGCGACTACAGTTTTTTGTCCTTGCCTAACAATATCAAGAATATTTTTTTCGGTAAAAAGTTTTTTCATCTGTTATTATTTTTATAAATACTCTGTCATTCCCGCATGTTTCCAGCGGGAATCTCATAGTTCCTATTTTACAACAATTCTTTTCTTTGGTTCAGCTTCAAATAATCAACTACGTCCTTTACGTCCTGCGCGTTTTCCCTATTGCACACAAGCAGCGCGCTTTCGGTATTTATCACAATTAAATTTTCTACGCCTATAACCGCGGAAAATTTCTTTGGAGAAAAGACGTAGCTGTTTTTTACGTCTTTTGTATAAACATCTCCGACGGAAGCGTTTCCATTTTTATCCTTTTTCGAAAGATTATAAACGGCTTCCCAACTTCCAACGTCGCTCCAGCCGAAAGAACTTTTGACAAGGAAAACTTTTTTTGATTTTTCCATTACGCCGTAGTCAATTGAAACGGAGCGAATTTTTCCGTAAACCGTCTCAAGCAGCGAATCGAATTTCTTCTCCCCGATTACCGGTTCAAGCGCGGTCATTCCGTCGTATAATTCGGGAAGATATTTTTTGATCTCATTTAATATTGAATCGACGCGCCAAATAAACATACCGGAGTTCCATAAAAAATCTCCCGATTTCAAAAATCTCGTTGCGGTTTTAAAATTAGGTTTCTCCGCAAAATTCATTACGTTGTAAATTCCTTTTCCAATCTCGTTTTCGTCAAATTGGATGTAGCCGTAACCCGTTTCGGGATGCGTAGGTTGAATTCCGATTGTCACCAATCCGTCGGACGTTGCCGCAAAATTTATTGCTTTTTGCAAAGTCTTATGAAATTCTTTTACATTCGTAATTAAATGGTCTGCGGGAAAGGTAAGCATCACGGCTTCGGGATTTCTTTTTTCGATAATCTTTGCCGCAAGAGCGATAGCGGGCGCGGTATTTTTACCGAACGGTTCGGCAATGACATTTTCTTTTGGGATATGCGGAAGTTGTTCTTCCACCCTTTCTTTTTGAACTACGTTAGTAATTATAAAAATATTTTCGGGTTTTACAATATCGTTCAGCCGGAGCGCAGTATCTTGGATCATTGTATTCTCGCCGAAAATTCGTATCAGCTGCTTCGGTTTCTTCTTCTTGCTTCTAGGCCAAAACCGCGAACCGATTCCGCCGGCCATAATTACTGCATAAACTTCCATAATTCTCCATTAATCAATTTTTTCCAATTCTTTTGTAAAATGATTTGCGCGTTTGAGATAGTTCGAAATATCAACGTCCTTGTTTCTTACAACCGCAACAATAACAACCAAACACGCTCTGATATTTTCAATTACGTTTTCATTTGGAAGAAGTTTTCCTAAAATGATGAAATTAAATGCGCTTTCAACCGCAGTGTGCATTTCCGTAATTATTTCTAATCCGATTCTGTAAGATAGCGTTTTATTTTCACTTATCAATTCCCGCCCCGCTTCCAAATCCTCTTTTGTGAAATCCATTGATTCAATTTTTCTTAAAAGAACGTCGATTGTTTTAATTGAATCCACAACTTTCTTTTCAAATTCTTCGAACTCAAATTCGGTTTTCTCATCTTCGTTTTCGGAATAGACAATCTCCTTCTTCAGTTGTTCATTCTTTCTCAATTCATCGTCAAAATTGATTTTTTCTATTTCCGTCGTTTCAAGAATTTCCGTATTCGTCTTTTTAAAATGAACGTCAATTGAAGATTCTTCTTCTTTGATCTCCGAAATTATTTCCCTGAATCGCGAAGGCGTAACGGAATCGAGTAAGTTACTTAATTCAATTACTAGCATGTGACTTTGTTCTTTGAAGTTATCGGTGATTTTCAGGAAATCCACAGTTGAAGAAGAAATGTAAGAGTAAAGCTGTCCGAGTTTAATACCGAACTTCGAAAGCTCGGTCATCTTTTTCATCTTTGAAATTTCTTCGCTGACGTCTTCCGATTTTGACAGATGTTCTTTCAAAAGTGAAATGATTTCAATCTTTTCCGAACTTAGACGAAGATTATTTGCCGCAAGAATAATCGCTTGTATAATATATTGATTTTTTATATTCATAAAGGAACAATATTTAATTCTAAAATAATTTAAGATGAACTTTAATGTAAGTAACTTTAATTTTTCTTTGACGAGATAAGTTAAATACTCCTCTGCAAACATTCTTAATTACTATGATAAAATCAAATATTAAAGTAATATTTATTATCTTTTGCGATAATATTGAATAATTTTTATTTTCAAAAATAAAAGGGACAAATTATGTTAGTAACCACAACGAACAACATCGAAGGAAAAAGGATTACAAAATATTTGGGGCTTGTAAGCGGCGAAGCGATTCTCGGCGCTAACATTTTCAAAGATTTTTTCGCCGGAATCCGCGATATAGTAGGCGGAAGATCGAACGCGTATGAAAAAGAATTGCGACTTGCAAAAGAGATAGCCGTTCAGGAAATGATTGACCAAGCCGAGTCGTTAGGAGGCAACGCCGTTATTGCGGTTGACTTGGATTATGAAACGCTCGGACAAGGCGGCGGGATGCTTATGGTTACAGCCAGCGGCACGGCTATTGTTTTGGAAGATTGAGGGAGGAGAGAATATAGAAATCATTTCAAAAATCAAAGTTTTAATTTTGCTTTTGCGTAGAGCGTTTTTAAAACTTTGCTAATCGAAAATCGATATTCCTTGTTCTTAAATCAGACGCAATCTTTATCAAACCCGTCTGCCGGCAAGCGCAACGGTAAAGGCTCTGCGGGCTGCAAAGATTAATTCTTTCTTTCAGTTAACTTGCGGTTTCGCATCGCCGGAATGATCGTCAACGTTTTTAAGCAAAAACAAACCGATTACGAAAAATATTATTAGCGTAAGAATTGCATAGCGCTGACTTCCGGTTGTGTAACTTACGAAACCGAACGCCAGCGGTCCTATTATTGCGGAGCTTTTTCCGAAGAAAGAATAGAAACCGAAAAATTCAGTCCGTTTATCGTCGGGAGTGAGCTTGGACATTAAACTTCTGCTGATTGATTGAGTCGCTCCCATAACGCTTCCGGCAAGCAAACCGACGACGTAAAAACTTCTTAGCATTAGTTCTTCCCGCGTTTGATTGAATAAACCGTTTAAAAAAGAAATGAAGGCATTCTCAGGATCGCTCGTAAGAAACGCAAATATAATTATCCCAATCCAAATAAAGAGCGAAATTACAAGCGATTTTTTCTGCCCGATTGAATCCGACATAATTCCGAAAAAAATCGAGCCGATAATTGCAGACGTTTGAACCACAAGGAAAAAAACAATCAGTTCATTCATCGAAAAATGCAGCGTTGTTCTCGCGTAGTTTCCCGCAAAGAAGATAACCGTGTTCACCCCTTCAATAAAGAAAAAGAACGACGCTAAAAAGAGCGCGAGGTTTTTATAATTTTTTAAATTTTTGATTGTATATGATACTCTGCTAAATCCTACTTTTACGAAAGATATTTTTTTAACCGCCGGTTTGCGCGTATCGGAAATGTAAAAGAAAAACGGAAGCGCAAAAACCAGAAAGAACAATGCGGATAACGGAAAAGTTTCCTTCACCATGTTTCTTGTAATAAAGGGAAAGGCAATTCCCAGCGCGGCAAGCGAACCGAGATAACCGAACGCAAACCCGTAACCGCTTACTCTTCCGTAATTTTTCGGCTGCGTAATCTCGGGAAGAAACGCGTCGTAAAAAACGAGCCCCGCTTCAAAACCGATGTTGGCAATAATAAAAACAACGACGGCAAAAAGAACAGAACCGGCGTCGGTAAAGTAAAGCAGCGCGGTCGAAATTATGCTGAGCAAAGTGAAGAAGAGAAGAAACCTTTTTTTGCCTGCGGAGTAATCGGCAATGGCGCCGAGAATCGGAGAGATAATCGCAGTGATAATCATGGAAATGCTTATCGCAAAACTCCAATACAAGTCGCCAACCGGCTGACCTTCGGAAATTACTTCCTTGAAGTAAACGGCAAAAACGAACGTTACAACAACAATTGAGTAGGACGTATTTGCAAAATCAAACAGCGCCCATACAAAGATTTTCTTTTTATTGTCTTTCACCGGAAGGCTTTATTTCTTTAGGGATTTTTCCAACAATCCCCTGCCGGTTTTTTTAATTTTTCCGGAGGATTTTAAATCGGAGAGAATGGCGTCCAGAATACCGTTTAAAAATTTTCCGCTGTTCGAAGTGCTGTATTCTTTAGCCATTTCAATTACTTCGTTGATTGAAACTTTCGGCGGGATGTCTTCAAAAAAAAGAAGTTCGGCAATTCCCATCCTGAGGAGAATTCTATCTATTAGCGCAATTCTTTCAATTTCCCAATTGTCAACTTTACCTTTTATAAAATCGTCCAATTCATTTCTGTGTCCGATAACCAAATTAGCGAGTTTTGCGGAAAACTCTTTATCATTGGCGCCGTGGAGATCGGCGGTAATTCCCTCAATGAGCAGAGTTAAATTATCTCGGTTAAATTCATAAGCGTATAATATCTGCAAAGCTCTCTCTCTTGCAATTCTTCTCTGCGACTTTTTAACAATCATAACATTCCTAACTTTCTCAAACTTTTTATTGAAACAATAATTTATTTTTTCGTCAATTCTCCGAGTCTTCCGGCAAACTCCGATTTGCCGGAATAAATATTACTTATTCTTCCGATTTTTTCAAGTCTGCTTTCAGCCAATTTCCGAGAAGCAATGTTAGTCGGGATTTCCGCTTCCTGCGAAAGTTTAATTACCTTCGAAACAATTTCGAAAATGCTTTCCGCGTGTTTCATTGCGCGGTCTTGGCGGTATCCTTCAAGCTCGTTGGCGACATTAATCAGTCCTCCGGAATTTATTACGTAATCGGGCGCATAGAGAATCCCTTTATCCATCAGCATTTTCCCGTGCTTTTCTTCGTCCGCCAATTGGTTGTTCGCCGCGCCGGCGACGATATCGGCGTTTAATCTGTTAATTGTGTCGTCGTTTAAAACGGCTCCAAGCGCGTTAGGAGAAAATATGTCAACGTTCAAATCATAAATCTCGTCCGGATCAACAATTTCCGCTTTTACGAATTCCAATATTTTTCTTGTTTTGGATTCTTTAATATCGCCGACAAATAATTCCGCTCCTTCATTGTAAAGATATTCGACTAAAAATCTCGAAACATGCCCCGCGCCCTGAATCGCAATCTTTCTTCCGCGCAGTAAATCGTTTCCCCATTTTTCTTTTGCGCAGGCTTTCATTCCTATGTAAACGCCGTAAGCCGTAACGGGAGCCGGATCGCCGGAGCCGCCGATAGATTTGGAAATACCCGTAACATATTTTGTTTCCATTCTAACAAATTCCATATCGCGGACTGTCGTTCCGACGTCTTCGGCGGTAATAAATCTTCCCGCCAAACCTTCTATATATTTACCGAAAGTTCTAAATAATAATTCGCTTTTATCGGTATTTGCATCGCCTATGATTATAGCGCTTCCGCCGCCGAAATTCAATCCTGCAATCGCAGCTTTATACGTCATTCCTTTTGCTAGACGGAGCGCGTCTTCAATCGCCGCGTCGGTTGACGAATAGTTTAACATTCGCGTTCCGCCCAAAGCCGGGCCCAAAGAAGTATTATGAATGGCAATTATCGCCTTCAACCCGGATTCTTTGTTTGAACAAAAAATTAATTGTTCGTGATTTTCGGATAAAAGTTTTTCAAAATGCTCCATTTAAGCGCCTCATTCTTGTTAAATATTTCTCTTTTTCAATCATATTGCGTAAAGCCAGAAAATCAGCAATCCTACGCTTTCTCTAAAACTGTAATATACCAACTTTTCCCAATTTAATGAATAATCGGACGCCAAAGTATCTATCTTAATTCCAAAAAATTTTGACATCTGTTTTACTCTCGCTAAATGGAATCTGTCCGATATCACAACAATGTCATCGTAACCGTCGAAGTCAATTAAGTTATCTTTGATAAATTTTATTTGTTCGGAGGTTGTCGCCGTCGTCTCTTCGAACAAAATATCTTTTTCCGGAACGCCGTTTTTCAAAAGATAATTCCGCGCGGCTTCGGCTTCCGTAACTTCTCCGGGAGCGCGACCGCCGGTTACCTGAATTTTATTTACTCTTTTTTTATGATGAAGTTCAATCGCTTTCCTTATTCTTCCTTGGAACAGCGTTGAAGGTTTATTCTTATGCCACACCGCCGCTCCGAGGATTACCGCAACGTCATAACCGGCGTCCGGTTTGTTTTTTCCGTTGTTTTTACTGAACAGAAAAAGATAAGAAACCGTAAACAGAATAAGCAGAAAAACAACGGCAATGGTATTTACAAAAGATTTGACTAATGATAATTTTCTTTTCCGCGCATACGAAAAGAGAATAAAAATTAAAAACAATTTCAGAAGAGTATTGATTGAATATAACGCCGCGACAAATACTTTATTGGCTTCGTAACCGAGATATACTCCCTTAAATATTACGCCTGAAGTTTTTATGAAAAGAATTGCCGCAAGCGGAAGCAAATAAACTATTGAAAATAATATGACGAAAAAGTAGATCGCTCCGCTCTTTTCTTTCATTGTAATAAAAAGAATTAAAGCGAAAAATAAAAACGCCGAAATGCTTATGTTCAGAATATTTCCAATGTAAAGGAAATCAAAGTTTGAAAGGGGAACTCCGCTGTAAATATATTTGGAAAGTAAAACGAACAGCAAATCCGCCGCCGCAGATGAAAGAATGATTACGTTTTTTCCAAGGTTTAACGATTTCATTATTCTTCGCTATTTTTTAATTATGATGGATAATGAACCGTCTTCGGCGTCTTTTTTCACAACCGATTTAACGTCAAAAATGTCGTTTATGTTGGCGCTCGAAAAAATTGCTTCCCTGTCTCCGTCTAAAATAAGCCGTCCTTTTTTCAGCGCAATTATTCTATCCGAAAACTGAGCGATAAGGTTGAGATTGTGCGAAACGGAAATCACTGATATATTCTTTTTTTCAATAAGTTCGGATAATATTTCAAATATTAATATTTGATGTTTGATATCGAGATGCGCGTTCGGTTCGTCAAGGATAATCAGTTCAGGTTCCTGCGCAAGCGCGCGCGCTATAAAGGCTCTCTGCGCTTCGCCGCCCGATATTTCATTAATCCCTTTTGATTTCAGCTCGCTGATCTCAAGCAGTTCCAGATACTCTTCAACAATTTCAACGTCTTTTTTCTTTTCGACGCCGAACATATTGAGATGCGGATTTCTACCCATCATTACAATTTCAAAGACCGAATATGGAAAGACCGAATAAATCGTCTGCGGCACATAAGACAAAACGGACGCCAATTCCTTTTTGATGAACAAACTGATTTCTCGATCATTTAAAATTACCTTCCCTTTGTCCGGTTTATAAAGCCCCGCTATCAGCTTCAAAAGAGTCGATTTTCCAGATCCGTTAGGACCGAGTATCGATAGGAAAGAGCCTTTCGGCAGATTGAAGGAAATATCCGACAAAAAATAATCGCTCCGAATCTTTTGGTTAGGATATTTGTAAAATAAATTTTGAACGTTCAGAATCATATTGTAAGGCGTAATTTTCTCATATTGTGAAAATAGTAAAAGGGAATGAAAGATAAAATTACATAAGACACAAAAAAAAAGCGTCCCGAAAGACGCTTTAAAAATTATTTTATTTTGAAAAGAATCGGGATAGAAACCTGAACTTTAACAGGTTTCCCTCTTTGTTTTCCTGGTTTGAATTTTGTCGCTTTCACTGCTTTCAAAGCCTCTTGGTCGCACCCTGCGCCAATTCCTTTAATCAATTCAACTTTAAAGACGTTGCCGTTTTCATCTACGAAAGCTTTTATGAAAACTCTTCCTTGGACGCCCGCGCGTCTTGCAATTTCAGGATACTTAATTCGTTTTTGAATTGCCGCTATTCCCCCGATAGGTTGGGGCATTTCTTCAACCGCGACAAAGAACACCGGCTCGGAGTCGTCTTCCTCTTCAATCTGCGGAGGAGGCGGAGCGGTTATTTGTTCATTTACGTCGAGTTCCGTATCATTAATTTCAATGTCTTCAAGAACGTCGTCCGTAGGAGCTTCAATAGGGATAGGCGGTTTCGGAGGCGGAGGCGGAGCGCTCTCTTGCTTTGTCGCTTCAACGTCTTCCACATTTATCAACTCTTGAGGACCTTCCAATCTGAGATTTTCTTTGTTCATCTTAGGAAAGTACTTAAAAGCAATAATTAACAATGCCAGTGAAATAATCATTGCGATCTCGAGAGTCCTCTGATATTTCAATTTCAAATCGACTTTCGGGTTTTTCTTTAATGCCACTTTATCCTCCAAATATGAAATTAACTTCGTTAAACTAAGAAAAGCCTTGACGCTTGTCAAGTCCCTATAATAAATTTAATAGTAAAAATATAAATCTTCAACTAAGGGTCTAAAAAATTCAACATTCGATATCAGTTTTTGTTCCCGACCCAATATTTTGCGGAATAATTATTTTTCTTTTATTCTATCTCGTTTGTTTTTTTCTTTAAGAGGTTTTAAAAATAAATAATTTAAAATTATTACTCCCACTACTGCGCCGAGAAAATTTGCCACCCAATCATAAACTTCCGGGTCTCTGCCGGGTATAAGATTTTGGTGCAGTTCGTCAAGCAATCCGTAAATTGAAACGATTGCTATTGTTGACAAAACCGGATAAATATGAAAACTTTCTATTTTTTCTTGAAAATGGAAAGTCAATAAAACTAAAAACGCAAGAACCATATACGCAAAGAAATGTTCAATCTTGTCGCTTACGCCTAAACTCGGCAAAGCCTTTGACGGCAGCGTAGTAGCGACGAAAAGCAGCAGCCAATAAAACAACAGCGGAAAATAGACAAGTTGTTTCTTCCTTTCCGATAATATTTGATAAAGTTTAGTCAATTGAACCCGCTAAAAATTTAATTGCTTTCGGAATTGTTTGTATTATATCTACTGCGTCGAAACCGATAAGCGTTTTTTCTTCGAAGAGCAAATCGGCTGAAAGACTGTGCAGATAAACGCCGGCTACGGTTGAGTTCTCAATCTCCTTATTCTGCGCCGCCAATCCGGCGATTACTCCCGTTAAAACGTCGCCGACGCCGAATTTAGACATGCCGGGATTGCCTACGGTATTTATCAGCGATTCTCCCTTAGGCGTAAAGATAATCGTCGGAGCTCCTTTCAAAACTAAAAATGATTTTGTTTCTTTAACAAATTCCTTTCCGAATTTTAAAATATCCTTTTTAATTTCTTCCGCCGGAACGCCAATTAAATCGGAAAATTCATGTATGTGCGGAGTTAAAACGGAATTCTTCAAATTTATGTTTTTATATTTTCCATTGCGTAATGCAAAAATTGCGTCCGCGTCAATCACAAACTTTTTCGTTTTATGTTTTTTCAAAATCGAAAGAACCGCTTTTTGCGTTTCATCTTCTCTACCTAATCCAGGTCCTATTGCAACAACGTCCGCCCATTCGATATTCGGCGATAATTCTTCGGCGGCATTTTCAGTAAGAAACCCTTTCAAATTATCTTCATAAGCTTCAACGACAACCGATTCCAAATTTTGGCGAACAAGATTGTTTACGGAATAAGGGAAACATAAAATCGACGCTCCGGCGCCAATTGCCATTGTTGCCTTTGCCGTAAGAGACGCGGCTCCGGGAAGTCTTTCCGAGCCGGCAATTGTCAAAACTTTTCCCGCGGAATATTTATGGGAATCAATGTCTCTTTCCGGCAATCCCCAATATGCGTCTTCCGGTTCGATTAAGTATTCGGAAACTTCAAGTCTGTCAAAATATTCGGGACTTACACCGATATCGCCTTTGGCGACGTCGCCTGAAAATTTGTAGCCGTCGCCGAAAAACAATCCTTTTTTGAACTCAGCCATTGTCACGGTCAAATCGGCGTCGAATGCGTTTATGCCCGCTCCCGTATCCGCGTTAATTCCTGTCGGGATATCAACCGCCACGCGCAAAGCTTCGAAATCATTAACCTTTTTAACGATTGACTTGTAAGGTTCGCGCAAATCGCCTACCGCGCCCGTTCCTAGCATCGCATCGATAACTACGGAACAAACGTTCAACTTTGAAATATCGCGGATATTTTTATAAGCAATAATCTGATTTTGATTTACGTCTTTCAAAAGATTTTTCAGGATAATATAATTCGCGAGCGCGTCGCCTTTCAATTCTTTTTCGGCAGCTAAAGAAATAATTTTAACTTCAAATCCATAATTTATAAGATGACGCGCCAAAGCAAAACCGTCTCCGCCGTTATTTCCTTTTCCGCAAATGATACCGATACTATCAAGCGTGGATAAATCTTCAAATCTCGAAAGCATTTCCAGAGCAATGCTTCTTGAAGCGTTTTCCATTAACGCAATCCCCGGTATTCCGAGTTTGTTAATAGCGTAATTATCGGCGCTTCTTATTTGTTCGGATGAAAATAACGGTATCATTTTTTTCTCCGGTTAATTATTCGAAAAACAACATTTCGTCTTCAACCTTTTCGATAGCGAGTTTATGCTTGCCGAGAAGACGAAGATCAATCCGCCGATGATTTTTAAAATCAAAAAGGTCTTCTCCTTTTTCCACCACAACCATTTTTATAACGTCATAGTCTTCAATTTCTCTATCCAGGTCTTCCGTTTCGCAGAAATAGATTTCCATGTAGTCGTCGTAAATTTTATATCTTGCGCCTTTCTTTTTCCAACTGAAATCGGTAATGATATCATTTCTGTAAATTAGTTTCAATACCTCTGCCGCAAACGGTAAAAGGACGCGGTTGCCGTAATAAAGACCTTGAATTTTGTTTTCCAGCACTTCGTTTAATTTTTTCATTTAGCCCCTCCCGTAGAAAAATACTAACCAAACTATTGTAAAAATCGGAATCAGAATCGGAATGGAATACTTAACCATATAAGTGAAGAAACTCGGCATTCTCAAACCGGCTCTTTCCGTGATTGATTTAACCATAAAGTTCGGACCGTTGCCTATATACGACATCGCGCCGAAGAAAACGGCTCCGACGGAAATGGCGCGTAAATACAAAGCGTGCATATTTTGAAAATCGACTACTTCTTTCGCCGAATTGACGTCAAGGCTGAATTTGCCCATCGCCGCGCTTAGGAAATTCATGAACGTCGGCGTGTTGTCAAGGAAACCGGAAAGACCGCCGGTCGTCCAATAAAAAACTCCCGCAGAAAGATCGCTTCCGTAAACATTCGCTTCATGAGCTATTAACTGAAGCGCGGGAACCATTGTCGCAAATATTCCTACAAAAAGATAAGCCACTTCTCTAATCGGTTCGAATTCAAACTCGTTGTATTTAAGAATTTCTTTGTCGGCTGTTTTATATGAAAAATACATTACGGCAAACATAATTATTTCACGAAGCCCGATTGGAAACGGTCTCAAGTCCGGCACCCAGCTCATAACGCCGTGATCAATAAAGACTGAAAGTAAAATAATTCCAAGATATATTAAACTCTTCCCGCCTTTAAATTCAATTTTGCCGGAGTATTCTGTTTCGTTTGTTTCCGGTCCTTTATTTCTAACGTCAAATACATAAAAGACCGCGGCAATTAAAAGAACCGACGGAAGCCAGATGTACCAAATATGTTCGACGAACCAGAAGAAACTAACGCCGCGTAAAAACCCGATAAATAAAGGCGGATCGCCAATCGGCGTTAACGCGCCGCCGACGTTGCTAATCAAAAAGATGAAGAAAATAACGTGGTAAGGTTTGATTCTGTCTTTGTTGATTTTCAGAAACGGGCGAATCAAAAGCATCGACGCTCCCGTTGTTCCGAAGATATTAGCGAGAACCGCGCCGAACAAAAGAATCATAACGTTCAACATCGGCGTGGATTTTTTATCGACTTTAATTAAGATGCCGCCGGAAGCCACAAAGAGCGAACCGAGCAATGCGATGAACGAGAGATACTCTGCCAGCGTATGCAGCAGACTGTGCGTATCGTGAAGCGCGGCTAAATAATAAACAACGGTAACTAATCCGAGAAGTATTGAAACTTTCGGATAATGCTTTTCCCAAAAATGTTCGTAAAAAAGCGGTCCGGTTGCAATCATCAAAAGCAAAACGACGAAAGGCAAAACCATAAAAGGATCGGGCAGCTCATGCGCCGCTTCGGCGGTTTCGCCGGCTTCCTGAACAACCGACGCAACGGCATTTGCCGTCTCCGGCTGACTTGCGGCAACGACAGACAACGCTCCGAACAGAAGCGTCGCTAAAAGAGTAAAGACAATAAGTTTTTTTCCTAACATTGTAGTTCCATATTAAATAGCGAAATAAATTAGTTGTTTACGGTGTATTTCTGTAAATCATTCTCGGGAATGGAATTGTCTCGCGAAGATGATCAATGCCGCAAATCCACGTAACCGTTCTTTCAAGACCAAGCCCGAACCCTGCATGAGGAACCGAACCGTATCTTCTCAAATCCAAATACCATTCAAAATATTGCTTAGGTAAATTGTGTTCTTTTATTCTTTCAAGTAATTTGTCAAGTTCGTCTTCCCTTTGACTTCCGCCTATAATCTCGCCGTAACCTTCCGGCGCAAGAACGTCAACCGCCAAGGCGAGTTTTTCGTTTTCCGGATCCCGTTTCATATAGAAAGCTTTAACAGCCGCGGGATATCTGTGAACCATCACCGGTCGATCGAATTGATTTGAAATAATTGTTTCGTCCGGCGCGCCGAAATCTTCGCCCCACTCAAAATCAACTCCGTTTTTATGAAGTATTTCTACCGCTTCGGTGTAAGAGATTCTTGGGAACGGTCTTTTTACCAGTTCTAATTTCGATGTGTCGCGCTCAAGAATTTTCAACTCTTCGGCGCGGTCTTTCAATACGGATTGAACTATGTATTCCAAAAACTCTTCCGCTAAATCCATGTCGTCGTTCAAATCGTAAAAAGCTACTTCCGGTTCCACCATCCAAAACTCGGTAAGATGTCTTCTTGTTTTCGATTTCTCGGCGCGGAACGTAGGACCAAACGTGTAAACTTTGTTTAAAGCCATTGCGCCCGCTTCGGCGTACAACTGTCCCGACTGCGTAAGGTACGCGCTTCCCAAATCAAAGTATTCCGTTTCAAAAAGAGTTGAAGTTCCCTCGACCGCGTTTGGCGTGATGATGGGCGGATCGAATAAAGTGAAATCGCGCTCGTCAAAAAAGTCGCGTATCGCTTTTACGATTCTGTGACGGATTCTCATTATCGCCCACTGTCTTTTTGAACGAAGCCAAAGATGGCGGTGATCCATTAGAAATTCAGTTCCGTGTTCTTTCGGGGTAATCGGATAATCGTGGGATTCGCTTATTACTTTCAAATCGGCAACGTCAACTTCGTAACCTCCGATTGCGCGCTCTTCTTTTTTTACATTTCCCGTTATTTCAAACGAAGTTTCCCTTCCCAAAGAATCAGCCGTTTCAAAAACTTCCGGAGTAACATTTCCTTTGAAGACAATCAACTGCACTAATCCCGTTCCGTCGCGCATTATTAAAAATTTAACTTTGCCGCTGGAACGTTTATTGTAAAGCCAGCCTTTCAGCGTAACGCTTTCGCCTTCGTGATGTTTTAAGTCTTTTATCAAAATCATTTTACACGCTCAATTATTTTTAAAATAAAGTTGAAATATAAATAGCCGACAAGTAAATCAAAAGAAAGATTTTCGTAAATGAAGAATATTTTTTCCCCGATATTGATTTGTTCTTGAATAAGAGACGAGTTCAGTCTTCAATTTTATCGTAATTTTAAAATCAAACGATTTCGCGCTATCTAAACTTCAACGACAACTTTAAGTTTTTTTCCGAATACTTCTTCAAACATAGACTTTCTTCGCTCCACATTCCACAACTCAATTGAAAGGTCGGCATTTTCTATTTGGGGAATTATCAGGATGTTTTGTTCTTCAATCTTTACGCCCAAGTTTTTTACTTTTTGAGTATGCGTCCTATCAAACGAATCTGCAATTCTTAATATTGCCGCCAGCTTTTTCACCGCTAACTGTTTCCCTTCCGGCAGCGCGGTAAAATCTTGATGAGATAATTTAGGAGCGCTTTTTCTGTGATAACGCGCAATATTCGCTATCAGCAATTTTTCAGTTTCATTAAAACCGAGAAGCTCGCTGTTTTTAATTATGTAAAGCGAATGAAGATGATGGCGCGAATGCGATATATGATAACCGATATCATGAAGCTGCGCGGCATAAATGAGATAGCTGAGATATTTATCCGACAACCCGTGAAGCGATTTTAAATGATAAAACAACTGTTCCGCCAAAACTGCGGTATGAAAACAATGCTTTCTGTCATAATTGCATTTTTCCGACAACGCCTTAACGCCGGCTTCGCGTATGTTGCGGTTCCTTTCCCCGTCGCCGAATAAACCGAATTTATTCATTGTGTCGAGGACAATTCCTTCGCGTAGCGCGTAGGAAGAAACTTTTAGTTTTTTAATTCCAAAATGTTTTACAATTTCCGTAAGAAGAATTATTCCGGCGGGAATAATATCCGCGCGTTTAGCTTCCTGCCCTAATATTTTTTTTCTTTCGGAAGTCGTTTTCATCGCCAAAAGTTCTTCTCTTAAATCGAACAATTCCGAAGCGGATAAAACAAAATTGTTGAGATTTACTTTAAACGCTTCCGTCTGCTTCCGCTTCATATAGATCATCGAAGCAGCCGCCAGTCCAGTCCCAGACGACGCTACGGCTTCGTCAAATATTATGTGTCCGCTCTCTCTCACAACGGGCTGCAAAATTCCTTCAATCCAATCGGCGCAATGTTTAACGTTCTGTTCAGTAACCGTTCCGTCGGGGAAAAACATTTGCGTGAGCCTTACCGCGCCGAGTTTTAGGCTCATTGAATAAAGTATTATTTCTTTTCTTCCGAAAATAAACTCGGTGCTTCCGCCGCCGATATCAAAGCAAAAGGCGGTTTTGTTTTTAAGATGAATTGCTTTTGAAACGCCGAGATATATCAGTCGAGCTTCCTCAATTCCGTTTACAATTTCAATTTCGATTCCGGAACTTTCTTTTACTTCGGCTACAAATTCCGCTCTGTTTTCCGCTTCGCGAACGGCGCTGGTTGCAATCGCTCTAATTGCGGCGTTGTGCGAATCTGCAATTCCTTTGAAATTTTTGAGAGTATTCACGCCTCTTTCAAAAGGAGCCGCTTTAATTTTCTTGATGTCTCCTTTGTTTCCTTCCCCCAGACGCACGACTTCTCTCGCTTGATCGACGATTTCAAAACTCCCGTTTTCCCGCGGCTCAACAACAATCAGATGAAACGAATTTGTGCCGACGTCAATAGCCGCTATTTTCCCGTTGTTTATCATTGCAATAAAGTTTTGATATTTGTAATTACATTATTTACAGTCACGGAATTTATATCATCATTGTTTTTTAAATTAATTTTTTCTTCGCCGACGGCTCCCCAATTCTTCGGATTCGTTGGACCGAAGATTGATATTTGCGGAACGTTTGTCGCCGCCGCAACGTGTAAAACTCCCGTATCGTTTGTAATGAACAAATCGGATTCGTCAATCAGAGCGGCAAGCTGTGGAATTGTCCGGTTCATAAATACCGGCAATTTTTCGCCGAGTTTTTCAAAAAGATTTTCTATAACATGAGCGTCCGCATCGCTTCCCGTTAAAAATATTTTTGCTTCGAATTCATTTCTCAAATATGCAATAACTTCCTTAAAATTATCGAGGCTCCATCTGTTCAGAGGCTTCCCCGCTCCGACGTGAAGACCAACCATTCTCTCCGCCTTATTCAATCCGTATTCATCAATAAATTCCAAAGCGGTCTTTTTGTCCTCTTCGTCGAATGTGATTTGGCTTCTTAAATTATTCGTTTCAATACCAAAAGGTCTTATGATATCTTGTATAAAATCAGAAACATGCCGGTCCGGATTTTCATTCCAATTTAAATCAATTCCGTAATCGAAAAGAAAGGACAAAGGATTATGATTACCGTTCAAAGATGCGGGCGCTATTTTCCCTTCCGACTTTGCCATAGCCGCAATCAAATGACTGGTAGCTGAAAGTGAAACAGTAGATGGAACGATTACCGCGTCGTAATTTTCGCGCGTTATTTTTGTAAAATTAAAAAAATAGAGAGGATGAAAGATTCTTTTTTTCTCGAAAACTACCAGCCGGTCGATAAATATATTCTTCTCTACCGCATAAGAATTATCAGGTCCTGCAATAAGAGTAATTTTACATTCTGGGAACTTTTCCTTAATCGCGCGGAAAAGCGGAACCGACGCTAGCATATCGCCGAATTGGTTATGCTGACGAACTATTAAAATATTTTTCCAATTCTCAGCCTGACGAGGGGTTTTTGTTTTTCTTCCGAGAATCGGTCTTAGAAATATTTTCAATATGATTTTGCCGGTTTTCCTATCGGACATGGCGCGGGTTATTCGCTTTTTTCTTTTTCGTCTGTCAGCTCTTCAAAGTCCGCTTCAATGATATCTTTATCTCTGATGGTTTCAGGTTTAGCCGTATCGTGAACTTCTCTTTTCGGAGGTTCGGAAGGTCCTTTCATAAATCTGAAAAAGAACTTTCCAATCTTGATGATGAAATAAAAAAGAACGCTATATATTATAAATCGAATAAACATTTTTTAAGGCGCCGGATTAAAATATTCAATGAACCCTCTGTCTTCTCGGAATATCTGATGGAATAACTCGTCAAAGTCTTTATCGCGCTTAACAAAATCAATTTCCGTAGTATTTACGATCAGCAAAGGAGTGTTGTTATATTTAAAAAAGAAATTGTTATACGCTTCGCTCAATTCGCCTATGTAACTCCGCGTGATGTTCTTTTCGAATTTTCTTCCGCGTCTTTTTATATTGAAGAGTAATCTGTCAACGCTTGATTGTAAAAAGACCACCAAATCCGGCTGAGGCAAATCCCTTGCCAGCAAAGGGAATATCGATTCGTATAATTTCAGTTCTTCGTCCTCGAGGTTCAAGTATGCAAATATTTTATCTTTTTCAAATATGTAATCGGAAACTATGAAATCGTTAAACAAGTCGCGCTGGTTTAATGTTTTCTGTTGTTCGTAGCGGTTAATAAGAAAAAACATCTGCGTTTGAAAGGCATAACGTTTTCTGTCGTTATAAAAAGATTCCAGAAAAGGATTTTTTTCAAATTCTTCGAAAACAAAATTCGCTTTTAATCTTTCAGCGAGTCTTTTTGCAAGGCTGGTTTTTCCCGCCCCAATCACGCCTTCGATAGCAATATAATTAATCTCTTGCAATTTACACCCGTTAATTCAAGTTCCGATTTTTACCATTTGTAAAGTTAATAATTTTGAACAATTATTTTTCAGATTTCTTTTTATTAGTTGTGACAAAAGCGCTTTTAACAATTAACAATTATCAATGAACAATGAAGAATTTATCTCGGCGCAGCGAAGACGGAAGAACATTTTAGTTTTTGACGTAACCGCAAACTTTAGTTTGCGAAAAGGCAAATATTCTGCACAATGCATTCACGCGGGCATAAAGCCCGCGGTTACATCGGCGAAATTCACGCGGGCGTAAAGCTTGCGGCTATATTTGCAAAATAAGTTTTAAATATTTTTCGGAGGAAATTATTTCTTCGGAAACGTATTTATCAAGATTCATTAAAAATGTTTTGTCAATTAACCTTCCGTCGGGCGGATAGACAAACTCGCCGCAGATTTCCAGAAGCGGCAGGAGAACAAAGTCTCTGTTCAGTAAATCTTTATGCGGAACGGTTAAATGTTCGTCCGAAACAACTTCATCATTGAAAAGAAGTATGTCGATATCAATTTTTCTCGGACCCCAGCGATAAGTCTTTTGACGCCCTAAAATATTTTCGATTCTCTTTGAAGCTTCGTGTACATTCTGCAAATCCAATTTCGTATATAATTCAACCGCGGCGTTGAAAAAATCATTCTGTTCTTTTACTCCGAACGGTTTAGTTTCATATATCGACGAAACGTTAACAATGCGAGAGCCGGGAAGTTTGTTAATTTCAACCGCCATATTGACAAGATTTTTCAACCGGTCGCCAACATTCGAACCGAGACCGAGATAAACCTTATTCATTTTTCATTTTTGTAACTTCAGCTTCAACATAGTCAATCAGACCGCCGACCGGAACGCTGTTTTTACGAACGCGGACCGTCACTTTTGTAATAATCGGAAATTCTTCGAGTAGTTTTTCCGCTATCAAGGCGGCTATCGTTTCAATTAAATAATACTTTTTGCGATGAACTATATCGTTTATGAATTGATAAACATCGTTGTAATTTACAGTGGAAGCCAGATCGTCGTTTTTTGCGGCTTCGGAAAAATCGAAGTGCATATCGACGTCCGCTTCAAATTTTCCGCCGATATTCTGTTCTTCCTGCAAAGCCCCGTGGTAGGCGTAAAAAACCGCATTCTTTATTCTGATTACGTTCATTCCTTAACCGTATTTTTCTTTCAAATATAATTTCAATCCGCGAAAGTTAGCGAATAAAATTCCAATTAACACAAGCGCAGAGCCGATAAAATTTCTCGTCGTCAAGCGCTCGTCCAAAATAATCCATCCGATTATAAGAGCAAGTATCGGCGTAATAAAAGCCGAAAGCGCAAGCAGCACAACGTTTATCCTTTTCATCAGCCAATAGTAGGTCGTGAATGTTAAAACCGTTCCGAAGAAGGCAAGATAGAAAATCGAACCTACCGCCGACGCCGAAAACACAAGCGTTTCACGGGCTTCGAAAAAATATCCGAATAAAACCATAATAATTCCCGCTGAAATGAGCGGAACAAAATTCATCGAAAGAGAATTGAGATGGTTGCCGTATTTTTTAATTACAACGGCGTTCCACGCCTGCATGCCGGACGCTATTACTACTAAAATCATCGGAAGTAAATCGCTCCCTACGTTGAAATTCAAATTTTCCGAGAATATCACAATAATTCCTCCGAACGAAAGAATAATTCCAAGAGCTTTGTAAACGCCGATTTTTTCTTCGGGGAAATAGACGCGCGAAAAGATTGAAACCTGAATCGGAAAAACTGCGAAGAGGACGGAAGTAAGCCCCGAACTAATAAATTGCTCGCCCCAATAAACTAACCCGAACGGAAAGACGAAAGAAAAAAGACTCATCAAAGCGTAAAGCTTCAGCGACGCTCCGTCGGTTTGAAGTTTGATCCCGCGATAACGCATTATTAAAAAAATAAATATCGAGGCTACGACAAAACGCGAACCGGCGGCAAAGACGGGAGTCAAATCGTCCAGCCCGATTCTTATGGCAACCCAAGTCGAACCCCACAAAATTGTAATCAACAGGTAACCCGCAGATATTTTGACGTTTTCGTTATTCAATATTTCCCTCTCATTGCAAGCATGGCAAACGCTCTTCCGGAGTTTTTGCCGTCGCGTCTGTACGAATGAAGATATTGCGTATCAAAAGAACACAATTCAGATTTTTCAATCTGCCCGGCGGGAATTCCAAAATCAATAAGCGCATCGTAATTAATTTGCGCGACGTCCAAAAACATTTTTCCGTTTAGCCGCAAAATATATTTTTCTTTAAATTTTATCGCTACTTCCCTACCCACTTCATAATTCCTCTGCGAAATTGAAGGAGCAAGATAAACGTTCAAGTTTTCACTTTGAGAATTAAATTTAGAATTTAAATATTTTAAACTTTTCCGAACTATTTTTAACTCGGTTCCCCGCCAGCCTGAATGTATTCCGGCGATAACTTTTTCTTTGACGTCGTAAATAAAAACCGCAACGCAGTCCGCTGTTGAAATTGCAATTCCGAGATTTGTTTTATCGGTTGTCAAAGCGTCGCTTTGTCCTGCGAATCCGCCTTCCGTAACATAACTGATTTTGTCGCCGTGAATTTGTTTTTGATATGCGACGTTCTCGATTTGCAATCCCAGATTTTCGAAAAACGTCTTTCTGTTTTTCAAAACTCTTTCCGGATCGTCATTAATCGACAACGACATATTGTTAGAAAAATTATCGGAAGCGGAAACAATTTTTGCGCTCATCCCGAAAATCAAATTATCAAAACGTTCGAAAATTTGAGAAGAAATTATTTTCATACTCGTAATTATTTCCGCCGCAGCTGCGGAAGCTTTGCCGGTTTTTCGGTTTTCATTTGCGCGAT
>JAADIR010000236.1 GCA_013151245.1 Chlorobiota bacterium | reverse complement strand
TATTTTCCGCCGCCTCTTCTTCCGTTTCCTTTAGGACCTGTTCCGTCGCATGTTCCGTTTCCCGAACCTTGTCCGGCGCCGAAGCCTGTTCCGTCCTGCGGTCTGATTCCGCTGCCGTCGCCGTAGTGGTTTCCGTTGCCTGAGCCGTTTCCCATACCTTGACCTTGTCCTTTCATTCCGTTCATTTTTTTGTATGCGTTTCCAACGCCTTGATTTGCGGTTCCGAAGTTATCGCAAATACCGTCGCCGTCGGCGTCAACCCAATTTGTGCGGACTTGCGCCTGCTGCGCCGCGCTTATCTGCGCTTTTTGAGGAGCGGTCTGCGCAAATACTGCGCTTGTTAAGAAAAATACTCCAAAGAACAATACCGAAATACTCAATACGCGTTTCATTTTTACCTCCGTTATTTTGTGTTTGTTGATTACGTTTACGCGAAAGACTATTAAACTATCGTGCCAAAACCATTTTCTCTGTTTTTAGTCTGAATTGTAATTTTCTGAAATTTATCAAATGACTAAATTTCCCTTTCGGTCGTTCCTTTCGTCCCGAATGTCGAAATGAAGACTTGAAAGCTAAAGATAATCAGTCGGTGATTTTTTTTTATTCTAAAATGATAGTCATGTTTTTCTGAATATTGAAAGATTGGAAAAATGAAAGATGTTAACAGAAATAGAAGCTCTTTATTAATTTAATTTAATTTAATTTTAAATTAATACATAATAACAAACATGTTGGTATGTTGATAACTAATCAACGTCTTTATTCATAAGGAAATCACGCTGTTTTTATCCACAACAAAACGACGACTATTTGTTTATAACAAAGCGTTAATCACAATTTTACAAATTTCATCAAGTAATCAACAAGTTATTCTCATGCAGCCAACAACTTATCAACAAAATTAGTGCGTTTTACGGCGAGATAAATTCAAAATATTGAATTATCTTTACAGCGTCAAACCAGAAATAATTAAAGAGAGAATCATGAAAAAGATAATTTTATTTACCGCGTTATTTTTAGCTTTTCTTTTAACGTCAATCACGGCGCAAAATGAAAAAAGTTTATTGAAAGAAACTAAACTTTCGGGACTTAAATTCCGAAGCATCGGACCGGCTATTACAGGCGGAAGGATAATCGATATCGCCGTTAATCCTTTTGATAAAAGCGAATATTACGTTGCCGCGGGGCACGGCTCTTTATGGAAAACCGCAAACGGCGGCGTTACGTTCAAGCCGGTTTTCGATCATGAAAAATCATACGCAATCGGAGCCGTAGAAATCGATCCGAAAAATCCGAACGTTGTTTGGGTTGGAACGGGCGAAAATAATAATCAGAATAACGTTATTTACGGCGACGGAGTTTACAAGAGCGAAGACGGCGGAAAGAGCTGGAAAAACATGGGTTTGAAAGAATCGGAACATATCGGAGGAATTGCGATCGATCCGAAAAACCCAAACGTTGTTTTCGTTGCGGCTTACGGTTCGCTGAGAAGAGGCGGCGGCGATAGAGGAATTTTCAAAACAACCGACGGCGGCGAAACTTGGAAAAACACTCTGCGCGTTAGCGATTTTACGGGCTGCTTCGAAATTCATATCGATCCGAGATATTCGAACATACTTTACGCGGTCGCCCATCAAAGAATGAGAAAACATTACACGGGAGTTTACGGCGGACCGGAAAGCGGAATTTACCGTTCGATTGACGGCGGCGAAACTTGGGAAAAGACAACGGAGGGATTGCCGAAAGATAAAGTAGGAAGAATAGGATTGGCAATATCGCCGGTAAATCCGGACGTTATTTACGCCTCAGTCGAATCGGATAAAGAGAATAAAGGGATTTACAGAAGCGTTGACCGCGGAGCCAGCTGGGAAAAACGGAGCGGTTACATTTCAGCTTATCCGTTTTATTTTCAAAAAATATTCTGCGATCCGAAAGAAGTTAACAGAGTTTACAGCATGGACGTTTTTATGAAAGTATCCGAAGACGGCGGAAAGACTTGGAAAAACGCCGGCGAAAAACACAAGCATGTCGATAACCACGTTTTATGGATTGATCCCGACAA
Source organism: Chlorobiota bacterium (assembly GCA_013151245.1). GTDB lineage: Bacteria > Bacteroidota > Ignavibacteria > Ignavibacteriales > Melioribacteraceae > JAADIR01. The sequence goes on along the minus strand of JAADIR010000236.1, from coordinate 2,393 downwards.
CAACAATCATCTACTCTCCGGCTGCGACGGCGGGTTGTACGAATCGTTCGACAGAGCGAAAAATTGGCTCTTCCACGATAACATTCCAATCGCGGAAATTTATAAAATAACCGCCGACAATTCGAAACCGTTCTATTACGTTTACATCGGAACGCAGGATAATAACAGTCTCGGCGGACCTTCGCGCACAATCAGTTCCGGAGGAATTACAAATCAAGATTGGTTTTTCACTTGGGCGGGCGACGGGTTCGGAAGTCAAGTCGATTGGAAAAATCCGAACGTCGTTTACGCGCAATCGCAATACGGCGGTCTCGCGCGTTACGACAGAATTACGGGAGAAAAACTTTTCATAAAACCGTACGAATTTATCGATACGGCGTATCGTTTCGATTGGGACTCGCCGCTGCTTATTTCGAAGTTCGACAACAAAAGACTTTACATGGGCGCTAACAAGCTTTTACGCACGACCGATATGGGAAGTTCGTGGGAAGAAATAAGTCCCGATTTAACGAGAGGCGTTCCCAAAGAAATGGAAAAACTTATGGGCAAAAGCTGGAGCGTTGACGATTTAGCGAGAAAAAGTTCGACGGCGCAAATCGTCTCTATCGCCGAATCTCCGTTGGATGAAAATATTCTTTTCGTCGGGTCCGGCGACGGTTTAATTCACTTCACAAAAGACGGAGGAAAAACATGGAACGAGGCGAAAGAAATTCCAAACCTTCCGAAATACGCACGCGTTCATCAAATTGTAGCTTCTCTTTTTGATAAAAAAACGGCTTACGCCTCATGCGACGATTTTATTGGCGGAGATTACAAACCTTACGCTTACAAAACAACCGACGGCGGCGAAACTTGGTTTTCGATAAACGGCGATTTGCCTGAAAAGGGAAGCGTATATACTATCGCCGAAGACGGCGAAAAGGAAAACCTGCTGTTTGTAGGAACGCAATTCGGAGTTTATTTTACCGTTGACGGCGGCAAAAAATGGCTTCCGCTAAAAAACGGAATACCGAACGCCTGCGCGATGGACATGACAATTCAGCGCGAGGAAAACGATTTGGTCGTCGCCACTTTCGGACGCGGAGTTTTTATTCTCGACGATTATACGCCGCTTCGCTCTTTGACGAAAGACGTTCTCGAGAAGGAAGCGTATATTTTCCCAATTAAAGACGCGTTGATGTTTATCGAGTCCGCTCCGTTCGGTTTTAGCGGAATCGGGTTTATGGGCGCTAATTTTTATTCGGCGAAAAATCCTAAAGTTGGCGCGACGTTTACGTATTACATTAAAAACGAATACAAAACGCTGAAGGAAAAAAGGCAAGACGAGGAAAAGAAAAAGAAAGAAAACGGAGAAGAAATCAAATTCCCTTCATACAAACGACTTCAAAAAGAATCGGAAGAGCAGAAACCGTATTTGTTGTTTGTAGTTTCCAACGAAAACGGCGACGTTGTAAGAAAAATTAAAACCGATCCTAAAAAAGGAATAAACAGAATTGTTTGGGATTTTCGTTACGATAATTTTTCTCCGGTTTCGCTTAAAGCGCCTGATAATTCAATTCCGTGGAACGACGCCGACCAAGGTTATATGGTTACGCCGGGAAAATATTTTGTTTCGCTTCAAAAATTTGAAGGCGGGGAATTTACGGAACTCGTTCCGAAACAGTCGTTTGTCTGCAAGCCGCTGTTCGAAGGGAAGTTAACCGCCGAAGAAAAAGCCGAACTGAAAGAATTCAACAAAAAGACCGCCGAGCTGACCCGCGCTTTAAGCGGCGCGGACGCTTACAGAAGCGGATTGAACGATAAAATAGCGTATCTTAAAAAAGCGTTTAAAGTTTCCGCCGGAGTTCCTGAAAAAACGTATAAAGATATTTTGAAAGCGGAAAAGGATTTGAGAGAACTTAACAAGTTAATAAACGGCGACAATTTGAGAAGAAAGTACGAAGGCGCCGCTCCGACTTCGTTGAAATCGAGAATGCAGATGATAACTTCTTCGCTTTGGAGCGCAACTTCCGCGCCGACGGAAACGTATAAAAAATCGTTTGATCTTGTCGCAAATAAGTTTGACGAAGTTCTGAGCGAATTAAAAAAGATAGACGGGGAAATCAAAAGTATAGAATCGGTTTTAGAAGAAAACGGAGCGCCTTTTACGCCGGGCAGATTTCCAAAGCTGAGGAAAATAAAATGATGTTAAGCAAAGCCCGGGATTACCGGGCTTTGTTATTTTAAAAATATAAAATCGTTTGTTTTCAAAAACTATCGTTCATTAACCTGAAAGTTTATTAGAAGTTTTATTTATCTTTATTCATATCGCGGTAAACCGCAATGGATAATGGAAAATGGATAATTTATCTCGGCGGCTTGTCTCGGCGCAACAAAGTGAAGCCGGAAGCGCA
>JAADIR010000106.1 GCA_013151245.1 Chlorobiota bacterium | reverse complement strand
CAATATTATAAATATAATTAAAGTGGAAAAGTACAATTGAAAAACAAGAGTTGATTACTGATATTTTCAGAGACTATTTTACTCTGTACTTATTTTATTCTTTTAATCACAAAATCCACTAATCCGGTAAGCGCTTCTTTTACTTCCGAGTCTTTGAATTCCGTTATATTTTCAAGAGCTTTTTCCGCGTATTCAACCGCGAGATTATCTGCGTAATCGATTCCGTCGTATTTATTTACGAAATCAAAAATTTCCTGAACTTTTCCGCTTTTTCTGCTTTTTTTAATCAGTTTTTTTATTTTTTCCACTTCGCCGTTTTTTGCTTTGCTCATTGCAAAAATAAGCGGAAGCGTAATTTTTTTCTCTTTGATGTCTCCGCCGAGCGGTTTTCCGATGATATTTGTTTTTCCGACGTAATCCAAAATATCGTCTCTAATTTGAAATGCCATTCCGAGATTTTCCCCGAAATCTCTCATCGCCTCAATCTTTTGCTCGTCCTCGGTTGCGGCTCTGGCGCCGATTTCGCAGCAAGTGGAAAGAAGCGACGCGGTTTTATCGGAAATAATACGGAAATAAGTTTTTTCGTCGATATCAAGTTTTCTGGTCTTCCCTATTTGCAGCAATTCCCCTTCGGACATTCTACGCACGGTATCGGTAATTATTTTTAAGAAATCAAAATCGTTTTCGTTAACGGCTTGCATCAACCCTTTGGAAAGAAGATAATCTCCCATCAAAACGGCAATTTTATTTTTCCAAACTGCATTAATTGAAGGAAGCCCGCGCCGTTTTTCCGAAGAATCGACAACGTCGTCGTGCACTAAAGTAGCCGTGTGCAAAAGCTCCACTAAAGTTGCGCCGCGCAACGAACGCTCGTTAACGCCGCCGCAAATTTCGCTGGAAAGAAGAACCAGAAGAGGTCTAACTCTTTTCCCTTTTTGTTTCAAAATATATTTTGCAACCATATCCACCAGGAATACGTCGGATTTCATCGCATCGTTAAAATGCGAACTAAAATCTTCGAGCGCATGCTCGATGGGCTGACTTATATTTTTAAGCGTCTTCTTGTTCAACTTTTTTCTTATATGCTAGTTTAGAAACGAATATACTTATTTCATACAAAATTACCAGAGGAACGGCAAGAAATATCTGCGCAACCGGATCGGTTCCCGGCGTAAGCACAGCCGCCATTATTAAAATTGCAACTATTGCGTGTCGCCAGAATTTCCTCATCAACTTCGGAGAAATAATTCCGATTTTCGAAAGAATAAAGGAAAGAACGGGAAGCTCGAAAACAACTCCCGCGCCGAGCATTACGCTGATGATAATCGAAAAATATTCGGTGATTGCAAAGTTGTTTTCAATTTCCTGCGAACCGAACTGCCCGGCAAACTTCAGAGTCATCGGGAGCATAATAAAATACGCAAAAACAATTCCCGTAATAAAGCAAAGCGTTGACGCCGAAACAATCATCGTTATATATTTCCGTTCGCCGGCTTTTAACGCAGGCGATAGAAATTTCCAAAATTGATAGAAAATATTCGGCAAACTTATAATTCCGCCGCCTATCAGAGCAATTTGAAGGAAAAGAAAAAGTTGACCGAAAGGACGCAGATTCTGCAGGTGAATATTTGCTTTCTGCGCGGGAACAAGCAGAATATTATCTACGAGAAACTCGATGAAAATCCACGCTATAATAGTGCCGACTACAACGCCAATCAGAGAATAAACAATTCTCCATCTAAGTTCCTCGAGATGTTCGAGGAACGACATTTCCGATTCCACCGGACGTTCGTTCTCTTCCTCTATTTTTTTATTCTCTTCCGAAACCAATCCTTATCAAATATTAATATTCGGATAAAGCGGGAATTTACCGCAAAGTTCTCCTACTTCATTTTTCAAAGAAGCCAACACGGATTCATTTTCACAATTAATAATTGCTTTATCAATAAGTTCCGCGATTACTTCCATATCGCTTTCTTTCATTCCGCGAGTCGTCGCAGCGGCGGTTCCTATTCTAATTCCGCTCGTTACAAAGGGACTGCGCGTATCAAAAGGAATCATATTTTTATTTACCGTAATTCCGGCTTCTCCAAGAACTCTTTCGGCTTTTTTACCGCTTACATTTTTATTTGTTAAATCAACGAGCATCAGATGATTGTCGGTTCCGCCCGATATTATTTTGTAATCCTTTTCCATTAGTTTATTTGAGAGAACGCCGGCGTTTTTAACAACTTGTTCAACGTAATCTTTAAATGAATCTTGAAGCGCTTCCCCAAATGCAACCGCCTTTGCCATAATGATGTGCATCAGCGGACCGCCTTGTATGCCGGGCATTACGATGCTGTCGAAAACTTCGGACATCATTTTTACTCTGTCCCCTTTCGGAGTAGTTATTCCGAGCGGATTTTCTCTGTCTTTACCAACCATAATCACGCCGCCGCGCGGACCGCGGAGAGTTTTGTGAGTTGTGGAAGTAACAACGTCGCAATAAGGAAGCGGATTGTTCAGCAATCCTTTTGCAATCAACCCCGAAGGGTGCGCAATGTCAGCCATCAAGAACGCTCCGACTTTATCGGCTATCTCGCGGAATTTGGCGTAGTCCCAATCTCTGGAATATGCGCTTGCGCCGGCAACGATTATCTTAGGACGTTCTTTCTTTGCCATATCTTCAATTGCGTTGTAATCGAGCGTTTGAGTTTCCGCGTTTAGTTTGTAACCGACTGCGCGGTAAATTCTTCCCGAAAAATTAACAAACGAACCGTGCGTTAAATGACCGCCGTGGTCCAAACTGAGTCCGAGCATAGTATCGCCGGGTTTCAGCAAAGCCATATAAACCGCCATATTCGCCTGCGAACCGCTGTGAGGCTGAACGTTCACATATTCTGCGTTGAACAGTTTCATTAGTCTATCTCTGGCGATATTTTCCGCCATATCGACGTACTCGCATCCGCCGTAATATCTTTTACCCGGATAACCTTCCGCGTATTTGTTCGTAAGAAGCGATCCCGCGGCTTCGAGCACTGCGGGACTTACAAAATTTTCAGAAGCGATAAGTTCCAAATAATCCTGCTGCCGCGAAGTTTCAAGTTTTAAAACCTCGAAAATTTCTTTATCTTTTTTGATGTTCTCAAACATAATTTTTTCCCTTTTTATTATCGCAATTAAGGAATTGTTACCGATCTGCCAATCCAATCGTAGCATCCGCCTTCGATTTTAATTTTATCGCCCGATTTCATTTTTCTAAAGAAATAATCTTCTTTCTGCGGAACGGAATTGGCTAACGCTTTTACTCTTTCTTTTGCAACCGTAGCATGAGGTCCTTTCATTGCCGCCGCTCTTTTATATGTATTCACTGCAAGAAGATAAACGACTTTATCCATAAATTCAAATCCGCAGTTTCTCGCGGCGGATTCATAAAGCTGAGCTTCAAGGTAAAGCGGATAGTCCCAATTCGGATCGGCTTTTGCCGCTTTATGCAGATATGAACGGGCGACGGAATATTGCCCCATCTCCTGATAAATAATAGCGAGATTAAAATAATTATCTCTATTATCAGGCTCCAGCTCAATCAAAGTTTTATATTCTTTTATCGCGTCGTTTGTCATATCCAATTTTTGATATGCAGTTGCAATTTGTTTGTGATAATTAACAACGTTCGGCGCTTTTTCAATCAGAAATTTAAGCGGTTCCAAAGCCAGCTCATATTCTTTTGCTCTGATAGCCATCGAAGCGTATTTCCAGGCTTTTTCCGTATTTTCAGGATCTAGTTTCCACGACTTACCCGTAATATCAACAAGTTCATCCATGTTTTCGGCAAGGTTTTCAATTCTCGAAATCCAAAGCGCGTTATCCGGTTCGGTTTCGGAAAGTTTGCTGTAAAGCTCAAGCGCTTTTAATTTATAACCGTTATCTTCTGTGGCGTTCCTGGCATAAAGCAATCCCAACATATCTCTGTATCCGTTCGGCAGCGTATCGTCCAATTTAAAAGCTTCCTCGTAAGTTGCAATAACGGAATCGGGATCGGCTTTTGCCCAATTCTCCATAACGAAAGCTTTTTTAACCAAATAATATCCTTTCTTTTCAGGAACGTATTTGGACGCAACGTCGTAAAGATATAAAGTTGTGTCAACCAAAGCTTTTAACTGTTCGTCGGTGTGAACTTTAACGCTGTCATGCAAAAACCAGAGAACCGTTTCCATTTTCTTAAACGGACGATATTTCAGGTAATCGGTCGGGTCGGTATTTATTACGTTCCAGCCGTGAGTATAAGCGTCTTCAAATTGTTTGTTTTTGTAATCTTCATAAAAAAGACTAAACTCAACTTGAAGATATCTTTTCAAACTGTCGGGATTGTCGAACCTGAACGCAGTTACTTCACGAGCAAAAGCATTTCCGACAAAAAGGAAAATAAACAAAAGAACCGATACTATTTTAACCGTTTTCATTTTACACCTCTTAAA
>JAADIR010000157.1 GCA_013151245.1 Chlorobiota bacterium | reverse complement strand
TTGAATTTGATCCGGGCAACTCAAACATTGTGTACGCGGGAGCTTCAACCGGAGGCGTTTTTAAATCGACGGATAAAGGCAATACTTGGTTTTCTGTTTTTGATGAAATGTCCGTTCTTCCTTGCGGAGATATTGCGGTTGACCCTAAAAATTCCGACGTCATTTATGTGGGCACGGGAGAACCGAACGGCTCTCACAACAATATGCCGGGCGCGGGAGTTTTTAAGTCAACCGACGGCGGGAGCAGCTGGAATTATTCGGGACTTGAAAACACGGCGCAAATTGGAAGAATTTTAATTGATCCGGTAAATACGAACAATATTTACGTTGCCGCCGTCGGCTCAAATTTCGGGACGTATCCGGAGCGCGGCGTTTATAAATCAACCGACGGCGGAGCCAGCTGGGAACAAAAACTTTTTGTTTCAGATTCCACCGGAGCGATTGATTTGGTTATAGACCCCACAAATCCCGATTTCTTACTTGCGGCAATGTGGCAGAGAATTCGGCGCCCCGGATTCGGGCAATCGGAATCTTCATTCGGTCCAACCGGCGGGCTTTTTAAAACGACCGACGGCGGAGAAAGTTGGACGAAATTAGGAGAAGCAAACGGACTTCCTTCGGAAGATGATAAAATCGGCAGAATCGGGCTGGCTCTTTGTCAATCAAAACCGAATATTATTTACGCGCTTTACAATGACGGAGGCAGTTATACGGGACTTTATGTTACAACCGATTACGGCGAAACGTGGACGCAAAAGGATACCGACGGAGAGATTTTTAACGGCACAAGCGCGTTCAGTTGGTACTTCGGACAAATAAGAGTTGCGCCTGACGATTATCAAACAATTTATCCGCTTGACGTTGCGTTTATGAAGTCAACCGACGGCGGTGAAACTTTCCCTATTATTTACGGCTATGGCGGACCTTCTGAGCTGCACGTCGATCATCATGCGCTTGCGTTTGCTCCGGACAATCCTAATTATCTGATTAGCGGAAACGACGGCGGTATTAATATTTCAACCGACGGCGGCGAGCATTGGAGCGTTCATAAAAATCTTCCGATTACTCAGTTTTATGAAATTGGTCTCGACAAACAAAATCCCGAACGCTATTACGGCGGAACGCAGGACAACAGCACTATAAGAACATTGACCGGTTCAATGAATGATTGGGAAATTATTCTCGGCGGCGACGGGTTCTACGTTTCCGTCGATCCGACAAATCCCGACGTAATCTACGCCGAATATCAGTGGGGAAATTTGATGAAATCGGTTAACGGCGGCAACGGATTCTTTTTTATCCTTGATGGAATTGACGATTCCGAACCGACAAATTGGTCGACTCCGGTTGTAATGGACCCAAATAATAATTTGGTTCTTTATTACGGAACCAACCGTCTTTACAAATCAACTAACGGCGGCGAGCATTGGAGCCCGATAAGCCCCGTATTAACGACCGCTCCGGAAGATTCGCGTTTGGGAACCCTTACTACTATTGACGTTGCGCCTACAAACTCAAATTATATTTATGTCGGCTCCGACGACTCGCACGTTTGGGTAACTAAAAACGGCGGCGCGGAATGGAATGATATTTCTTCCGATTTGCCGGAAAGATGGGCGACGCGCGTTAAAGCCGATCCGCAAAACGAAGAGAGAGTCGTCGTTTCGTTTTCCGGTTTGAAATGGCGCGACCCGCAGCCGCATTTATTTTTAAGCGAAAACGCAGGCGATACTTGGACGGATATCGGCGGCAATCTGCCCGACGCCCCGATAAACGCGGTCGCTATTGATCCGTATAATCAGGATATTATTTATATCGGCAACGACGTCGGCGCGTTTGTTACTTTCAACTCCGGCGCAGATTGGGAAATACTCGGCAACGGAATGCCCTCTGTTTCCGTTTACGATTTAAAAATTCATCCTACGGAATATTACCTTGTTGCGGGAACGTTCGGTCGTTCGATGTATAAGATTGATTTGCATAGCGTGACGGAAATTTCCTCGAATGAAACGGAAATATCCGAATTTAAGTTGGAACAAAATTATCCGAATCCTTTTAATCCGACGACTCAAATCAGCTATTCGCTTGGAAAAGAAGAAGAAATTAAGTTGACGGTTTATGATATTACGGGGCGCGTCGTTAAAATCTTGGCGAACGAACGGCGGTCAAAAGGGAATTATAAAGTTGTATTCAACGCGGTTGGATTATCATCCGGAATATATATTTATACTTTGGAAACGGAATCGTTCACAAATAGCAGAAAAATGATATTACTGAAATAATGATATTTATTTGCGCAAAATCGTCAAAGTCATTTAATTTTGCCCACAGCATATAATTCTTATTTTTGTAAATTCAATTTTATTTTAACAAGCATTAATTATTAAATTTTACGGGAATTTTTATGAAGGCTAAATTAGTATTGATTTTTATAGCGTTTTTAAGCGTTAGCGCGACGGCTCAAAACATTGCGCCTTTTAATTTACAAGCAACGGTGAATCAATCGAACGGAAAAGTAGATTTGAGCTGGCAGCATCTTGAAACTACTTCGAATCTTAACGAAGATTTCAGCGACGGTATTGCCGATAATTGGATTGCCGTTCAGGGAACTTGGTCCGTTGCGGACAATCTTTTAAAAGCCACGCGTAACGACGAGAACAGATCGACTACAATTTACTACATGGGCGAGTATGCCAATACGTCAATTGAGGCTAAATTCAGAAAACCGTCCGGCGACAGATGCGGACTTGGAATTTATTTTGCGGCGGATCCCTCGTCGTTAGACGGCGTCGGATTAGGCGCATGGAATTCCGGGTATCAGTTTTATTTCTGCTACGGCGACACAACCAACGGAATTAGCGCTAAATGGAACTTGAGAAAATTCAGCGGCGGCTCGGCGTCATTCATTCAAGGGTTTACCGAAACTCCCGATATAAATCCCGAATTAGGCGATTGGAATATTTTGAAAATTGTTTTTGCCGACGGCAATATGGACGTCTATATCAACAATGTTTTGCAGGGAACATTCTTTGACAACGCCTATTCATACGGAAAAGTGGGGATAAACGTTTATGATTTTTTCGGCGGCGGAAGAGCGGAAGTGGATTATGTAAAAATCAATAAAGTGAAGAAAGGTTATACTTTCGGAAAAGTTATTCAACCGGAAATTAGAAACGTTTACTCGGCAACGGACGAAGGGATTTACTGCGACTGCGCGGAACCGGTCGTAATAGGAACCGAAGTTGCCCCGACGCCGAATACATCCGAACCGTATGTTTACGGCGGGGAAAAGAATTTAGCCGCATTGGAAAGATTCAATATCTACAAAAATAACGTTCTTCTTAATTTTACAACCGCAAATACTTTTTCCGAGACCTTGAGCGAAACCGGAACGAACGTTTATGAAATAAGAGCGAAATACAGCGACGGAGAATCCGACGGAATCGCCGCGACTTTAATTTATACGGGCAATCAAAATCATTACGTTCCTTCGTGGAGCGGAAACCCTTCGAACCCGATGATTTTATTTGTAACAAGCGCAATTTCGAACAACGCTTCTCTCGAACCTAACGATGAAATTGGCGTGTTCGACGGAAATAAATGCGTCGGCTCGGCGGTAGTAACTCATCTTATTACGCGGATGGCTCCGCAGAAGATTCTTCTCGACGATTTTACAGAAAACAACGCTTTATCGTTTAAATTTTGGAACGCCGATTCGGCTCTGGAATCTACCGGTATCGAAACAAAAGTTTTGATGGGCGACGGCGAATTCCATGATAATACTTCGGCGGTTATAAATTTAGGCTCGGCTGAATCTTTTGAAAAGTCAATCGAATTAACCTATCCCACGGGCGGCGAGGAGTTTTCAATCGGCGATACGATAAGTATTGCTTGGAACAGCGTCCTCGTTCAAAATGTTTTCATTGAATATACGGTTGACGAAGGAGCGACGTGGACGGATATCGCAACTTCGTACGACGCGTCTCTCGGCTCTTACAGATGGGGTATTCCGGACTCCCCGTCAAATCAATGTTTTATTAGAATTTTCGACTCGTTCGATTTAACGATCAGCGACCGTAACATAGCTCCTTTTACAATCCTCGATCCTCCGGTGCGCGTTCAATATCCGAACGGCGGAGAAGAATTGAAAAAGAATACAACGGTTAATATTGTCTGGGACTTTAACGGCGTTACGACAATTTCCATCGATCTTTCAACCGACGCGGGAAACAGTTGGACGAGCGTGGCTACCGGCGTGGATGCAACAACGCGACAGTACGTTTGGGACATTCCCGATTTGGTTTCTGAAGAATGTCTGATTAAAATCACGGATGAAGCCAGCGGTTTTTCGGACGTAAGCGACGCTGTTTTTAATATTTACGATCCTTCTTCAGCCGACGAAGAGGAGAATGGAATTCCGTTTGAATTTAAATTAAGTCAGAATTATCCCAATCCCTTCAATCCGTCAACAAGTATTCGTTATCAGTTGCCGAAAGAAGGTTTTGTCTCTTTGGCAATTTACGACGCGCTCGGGAAAAAGGTCGCTTCGCTTGTAAATCAAAATCAAAGAATGGGATTTTATACGGTTAATTGGAACGCTGTAAATCAAACAAGCGGAATTTATTTTCTGAGATTAAATATTACTAACGGTTCGGGTTTGCTTTTCCGCGACGTTAAAAAACTAATTTTGATGAAGTAAAACGAAACTTCCGTTTCACTTTTTAAAAAATCTTTTTTGTAGGGGACGCAAAGTCTGCGTTCCCTACAATCGGCGTTTGCGCGTGGAGCGGGCAATAATGATAATCGCTCCGACACAACCATATTCATCCGTTCAGAGTTCAGCCTTGATCAACGCTCAACGTCATTCGATAAACCGGAAGTAAAAAACCTTTGAACCTTTGTTCCTTTTTGCCTCTTAACCTTCCCTGTTCTTCTCCATCTGTTCGCCCCAATTTCGGAGCAAATCCCAAGAATAGATTCCGTCGCTGTTTCCGTCTTTCCAAAAGATTTGAATTGCGTAACCGCCGACTTTTTGAATGGACGCGATCTGATATTTACCAGGCTTGTCCGGTCCTTGCGGCGGCGGGGGATAGTGAGTCCATAAAATCGTTTCCCCTTTGTTTCCGGCATCGGGAGATTCGTCGCGTAAAAAATTTAACGGGAAAGAATGTTCCTTATCGTCTTCCCAAACTATATTCAATGTTTCCTGATTGTTTACCGATATTTTTTTCGGTCGTAACATAATTTCCTTTCTTTCAATTTTAAATGCTTTGAATAATTGTTTTAAGCCGATTTCCGTTTATTCCTAAATCGTAAATCCTTGTTCGATATTCGTTATTCAAAAAAACGGTTAAGTTATTTTGCCGATTACCATTCCGATATCTCCCATAGAAGACGCGGCTTTCAGAACGTCGTCCAAATTATCCTTTGCCGTTATTGCTATTAAGCCGATTCCGAGATTGAATGCTTTTCGCATTTCGTCATCGGGAATATTTCCCGCCTCTTGTATCAGTTTGAAAATTGGCGGCGTTTCCCAACTTTGCCAATCGATTTCGATTTTCAGTCCTTCGGGAACGACTCGCTTTGTGTTTCCTATTATTCCGCCGCCGGTTATGTGGGAAAAGGCGTTGATTTGCGCGTTCTCTTTTAAATGTGAAATTAATGCCAAATATGATTTATGAACGCTTAAAAGTTCTTCTCCGATTGAATTTGTAAATCCATCCGGTTTATCGTTAACGTTGAACTTTTCAAACAATACTTTTCGCGCGAGGGAATATCCGTTTGTGTGAAGTCCCGTGGAAGCGAACCCGATTAAAACGTCGCCCGCTTTTACGTTTTTGCCGTCGATTATTTTTTCTTTATCAACAACGCCTACGATTGTTCCGGACATATCATAATCCTTTTCGGCATACATTCCGGGCATTTCCGCCGTTTCCCCGCCGATTAACGCGACTCCGTTTTCTCTGCACGCAATTGAAAACCCTTTAACAATCTCTTCGGCTATTTCGGGATCGAGTTTGCCGAAGGCGAGATAGTCCATAAAATACAACGGTTTCGCGCCGCAGACGGCAATATCATTAACGCAATGATTAACCAAATCTTGACCGACGGAATCGTGCTTGTTCATCATAACGGCAACGTTTAATTTTGTTCCCACGCCGTCAACGCTGGAAACGAGAACGGGATTTTTATAACCGGAAAAATCGGCTTCAAAAAAAGCTCCGAAGTGTCCGAGTCCGGTTAAAACGTTTTTGTTGAAAGTCGATTTAACGTGCGTTTTCATCCGCTCTACCGCGTTTTCTCCCGCGGTTATATCTACGCCTGCGCTTTTATAAGATGACGCCATTTTATTCTCGTTTTTTTTACTTGCAAAGATAAGCGTTTTGTTTGAATTTATTGAATATTGATAAACCCATTTTAGTTTTTTTGTAGAAAGTAATTCCTGAGCGCTTCATTTAATCATGTTATCCGTGTTTTAACTTTTAGTATATTTGCACAAAAAAAACGAGAGATTATGGATTTCATTAACAAACTGGAAGCGATCAAAAAAAAATACGATGGAATTAACGAGCGTCTGTCAGAGCCGGAAGTTTATTCCAATCAGGAAAAATATATTAAACTTTCGAAAGATCGAAGCGAGCTTACGGAGTTGGTTAAAAATTACGATCGCTATATCGAAGTAACAAAAAACATTGAAGGAAACAACGAATTGATTTCATCTTCCGACGAGCCGGAAATTGTTGAAATGGCGGAGATGGAACTTGAGGAATTGAAATCCGAAAAAGAAGAAATTGAAGAAAAGATAAAAGTTCTTCTTCTTCCGAAAGACCCGAACGACGATAAAAACGTAATCGTTGAAATACGCGCGGGAACCGGCGGCGACGAGGCGGGTTTGTTTGCCGGAGATTTACTGAGAATGTACACGCGCTTTGCCGAACTGAAGGGATGGAAACAGGAAATGATTGACATAAACGAATCGACAATGGGCGGAGTGAAGGAAGCGGTTTTTAGTCTTGCCGGAGAAAACGTTTACGGCGACTTGAAATACGAAAGCGGCGTCCATCGCGTTCAGCGCGTTCCGGCAACGGAGGCGAGCGGGCGGGTGCACACTTCCGCGGCGTCGGTCGTCGTCATTCCCGAAGCAGAAGACGTGGACGTTAGCGTCGATCAAAACGATTTACGCATCGACGTTTACAGAAGCGGAGGCGCGGGCGGGCAAAACGTGAACAAAGTTGAAACGGCGATTAGAATAACGCATATACCCACGGGAATTGTCGTGCAATGCCAGGACGAACGCTCGCAATTAAAAAATCGGCAAAAAGCGATGAAAGTTCTAAAAGCGCGCCTTTACGATTTGAAGATGAAAGAACAAACCGATGAAATTTCCGCCACAAGAAAATCGATGGTTAAAAGCGGCGACAGAAGCGACAAAATACGAACTTACAATTTTCCGCAGAACCGCGTTACCGATCATCGCATCGGGCTTACGCTTTACAATCTGAGCAACATTATGGAAGGCGATCTTTTCGAGTTGATTGAGAAAATTAAAATAGCCGAACGGACGGAGAAGCTGAAGGAATCGGTGTAATAATTAATTGACGACGCTTGAATTTGCGGAGAGATTTTGAGCGTATATGGGGTTTGGGAAGTTGGTTATTGGTCATTAGTCATTAGTCATTAGTCATTGGTCATTGGGAAAAATAGGAGTGGTTTTTTTTACTGAGTTGAATATTGAACGCTGAAAAAAATGAAATTGAAAAACTTAATATTACGCGCCGTTTTTTCTTTGCTTGTTTTAACTTTAAACTTTTGCGCGCCTAAAATAAATGAAGATCGGCCGGAAAAAATAAAGTTCGATCTTTCGCAATTGAGCGATGAAGGATTGATCGGAGAAGGGAAAAATCTTCGCGCGATTGATTACGAATTTTGCATTCCCAAAAACGATTCGTTGAAAGAGATTGTGTTTTCAATTGATTCGACGGTTAAATTTTTTCCCAGGTCAAGCGGAAGAATCGCCTGCGGTAAGAGCGAAATTTTGTGCGTCGGAAATACAAATCAACCCGAAGCGAAAGAAACTCTTTTAAATCTTGCGGAGTTGGACTTTATTAAAAAGATTGAACAAACGTTTTATGAATAACGATTATCCAAAATCGTCGTTACGAGTTCCGATTTATCGGGATTCAATAAAAATGATTTCCCGCTTCGGAGATCGGTCGCCTCTAAATTAAATGAAAAAAATATTATTCATATCGTTCTATTGGCCGCCGTCGGGAAAAGCGTCAATCCATTGGCCCTTAAAGATGATAAAACATCTGCCCGAATTCGGATGGGAGCCTTCCGTATTAACCGTTAAAGAAGACACGTTCACCGCGTCCGATTCCGCGCTTGCCAAAGAGACTCCCGAAGATTTGAAAGTATGGCGCACCGCTTTTTGGGATCCGTTTGTTTTCTACAAAAAATTTCTCGGGAAAAAAGAAAGCGAAACGCTCGTAGCTTCCGAAGCTCTTACGCAAACCGATAAAAATTTGAAACAGCGTATTTCAATTTGGATTCGAATGAATCTTTTTATTCCCGACGCGCGTATGGGCTGGCTCATTCCCGGTTTCAGAGAGGCGAAGAAAATTTTTAAGAAAGAAAAATTCGACGCGATTCTCACAAACGGTCCGCCGCATACGACGCACATACTTGGAAAAATGCTGAGCGAAAAATTCGACGTTCCGCTCGTTTCGGTTTTTATCGATCCGTGGGTCGATATCGCTTATTACAAAAATCAGAAGCGAAACCCGATGACGTTAAAGATTGATAATATGCTCGAAAAGTCCGCGCTGCAAAAATCTTCGCAAGCGATTTTCGTAACGGAGGAAATGAAAAAATATTTCGAGGAAAAATATCCTTTCATAAAAGGAAAAACGAATCTGCTTTATTGGGGTTACAGCGAAGAAGATTTTGAAAATGCGGATTGCGAAAAAGAAGAGCGCGATTACAAAATTCTTCTTCACGCGGGAAATATTTTCGATTATCAAAATCCCGAAAAACTTTGGCGAACGATAAAGGAACTGAACGACAAAGGGGAAAAAATAAAACTCCGTTTTGTCGGCACGGTTGGACCCGCAATTAAAAACGCCGTCGCGGAAGCGGGATTGAGCGGCGTTACGGAATATCTCGGTTTTCTACTTTATCCCGAAGTCTTAAAGCAAATGTGCGGGGCCGATTATCTGCTCGTCTGCGCCACCGAACCGCGTCACGTTCCCGGAAAACTTTTCGAATATATGCGAACGGGAAATCCGATTATAGCTTTCGGCGACGGAAACGATGAAGTGAAAGAGATACTGCAAAAAACAAACTCCGGTTTCCTTTACCGTTACGACGACGCGGCGAACGACTTTTTCGCAAAAGCCGAAAAATTGAAAACCGATTTAAATGCCGTGAAAAAATTTGACAGAAAGGTAATAACCGAAAAACTTGCGGAAATATTGAACAAGGTTTAGCGTTCCGGCGTTTTGTTTTCAGAGTGTGGAAAAATTGTCAAGCAATTCGGCTGTTTAACAATTAATCAATTTAGAACCGAATAAACGCTGATAGATGAATTTTCGCATATTCAATCGGCTCGATTTCATAAAATTACGATCCTTTTTTACGCGAGATGAATTCATAAAATATTCCCGTAACTCGTTAAAAATCTTGACATTTCGGAATCATTCCAATATATTTACAAGCTCTGTTAAAAATTATTGAGTTTTAGGAGAAGATTGTGAAGCAAGAAAGAATAACTAGGTTTATTAAACCTGAAGACGCGAACCGTAAATGGTATGTTATCGATGCGAAGGATCTGGTTCTCGGGAGATTGGCGACAAGAGTCGCTTCCGTTATCCGCGGAAAGCACAAACCGGTATTTACTCCGAATATGGACGCCGGCGATTTTGTAATTGTAGTCAACGCCGACAAAGTTAAAATGACCGGAAAGCGCGAATTACAGAAAACTTATTTTTCCCACTCCGGTTATCCGGGCGGCGTAAGAATCAGAACATTTTCCGAGATGATGACAAAACATCCCGAAAGAGTTATCGAGATTGCCGTTAAGGGAATGCTTCCCAAAAACAGATTGGGAAGAAAATTAATTAAAAAATTAAAAGTATATGCCGGGGAAGAACATCCGCATGCGGCTCAAAACCCCGAAACTTTAAGTCTTTAAAGAGGTATGAATGGCAGATAAAATTTTTGTCGGACGAAGAAAGAACTCAACAGCAAGAGTATTCCTCCGCAACGGAAGCGGAAACGTTAAGGTGAATCATAGAGAATTCGAAAAATTTTTTTCGCAGGAAGCCTATCGTCAAGATATTTTGCTTCCTTTGAAAGTTACCGAAACATTGGGTAAATACGACGTGTTTGCTAACGTTCACGGCGGCGGAGTAACAGGTCAAGCCGAATCTATCAGACTCGGTATTGCCAGAGCGCTGGTTGATATCAATCCCGATTTCAAAGCGGCGTTGAAAACCGAAGACCTTCTCAGAAGAGACCCGAGAATGGTTGAGCGTAAAAAATACGGACAGCCGAAAGCTAGAAAAAGATTTCAATTTTCTAAAAGATAATATTTTTAATAACACATACTTTCGGATTCGCCTCCTGTGTCCCGCACTCGAAATGGGATGAAAGGCGAAGATGATGAGAGTAGAAGAAAAACAGGAGTATATATGTCAAAAGTTGAATTAAGACAACTCATTGAAACAGGCGCGCACTTTGGGCACCTGACCCGCAGATGGAATCCTAAAATGAAACCCTATATCTTTATGGAGAAGAACGGGATTCATATAATCGATCTGAAAAAAACGCAAGCGTCAATTGAAAAATCGGCAAACTCGTTAAGAGCGTTGGTTTCGCAGGGGAAGAGAGTTCTTTTTGTCGGAACCAAAAAGCAGGCGAAAAATGTTATCGCCGAACAAGCTAAAAGATGCGAAATGAATTGGGTTAGCGAAAGATGGCTAGGCGGCATGCTTACTAACTTTGCAACTATCCGTAAAAGCGTTAAAAGAATGCAGAACATCGAAAAGATGGAAAGCGACGGAACTTTCGAAAAGATTACTAAAAAAGAAAGATTAATGCTTACAAGGGAACGCGATAAATTAAGAAAAGTTCTCAACGGCATCGAAACGCTTAATCATCTTCCCGGCGCAATGTTTGTGGTTGATATTAAAAAAGAATCGATTGCGGTTAAAGAAGCTCACAGACTTAACATTCCCGTTTTTGCAATTGTCGATACCAACTGCGATCCGGAAGAAGTGGATTATATGATTCCGGCTAACGACGACGCCGTTCGCGCAATCGAATTGATTGCCGGCACAATGGCAGACACGGTTCTCGAAGGGTTGGTTAAGGCAAGAGAATTAAAAGCCGAAGAAGCCGCTCAGAGAGAAAGAGAAAGAAAAGAAAAAGACGAGACTTCGGAACCTAATAAAGAGAAAAGACACAGAGTTAGAAGAGTGAAATTCGATCAGAAAGGCGAGAAGAAATCAGAGCGCACGGGAAAGAAAAAAACTGAAACGGCTAAACCGGAAGAAGTAAAAGAAGAAAAACCGGCTGAGAAAACAGAAAAAAAACCTGTTGAACAGAAAGCGGAAACTCCCGAAGTAAAAACGGAAGCTAAAGTCGAAGAAAAAACCGAAGCTCCGAAAGAAGCGGTTGAAGAAAAGAAAGTTGAAGCTGAAAAAACCAAAGAAGCCGATTCTTCCGATGAAAAAAAAGATAAAGAATAAAAAGAAAGAAAAATAAATTAAGGAATTTAATAAAATGGCTATTAGCGCTGCACAAGTAAAAGAATTAAGAGATAAAACCGGCGCCGGAATGATGGACTGCAAGAAAGCGCTAACCGAATCCGACGGCGATTTCGAAAAAGCGATTGAGATTCTTCGTAAAAAAGGCGCGTCTGTTGCGGCTAAAAGAGCCGAAAGAGCCGCTAACGAAGGGATAGTGCTTACAAGCATTTCCGACGACAAAAAAACCGGTTATATTGTTGAAGTCAATTGTGAAACCGATTTTGTCGCCAAGAGCGATGATTTTGTCAACTTTGCAAATAACGTATTAAAAGCATTTGTAGATCATCCGGTTGAAAGCGTCGGCGAATTGTTCAAAGTTGAATTTGACGGACGCGCAATCGGCGACCGGCTTACGGACGCAATAGGAAAGATCGGCGAAAAAATTGAAGTTTCCCGGATTGCAAAAGTAACGTCCGAAAACGGCATTGTTGTCGATTATATTCATCACGGTTCAAAATTAGGCGTTATGCTTGTCGCGGAAAACGTTCCCTCCGAAAGCGCGGATGAATTCGCAAATTTAATGAAAGATATCGCAATGCAGATTGCCGCAATGAATCCGCTATATCTCAATAGAGACGAAGTGCCGGAAGATGCGATCAATAAAGAATTAGATATCTACAAAGAGATTGCCCGCAAAGAAGGCAAGCCGGATCAGATCATCGACAGGATAGCCGAAGGCAAACTGAAAAAATATTATGAAGAAAATTGCCTTATTGAGCAGGCGTTTGTAAAAGACAACGCAAAGAAGGTGGGTGATTTGATTGACGAGTTCAACAAAACTCATTCTTCGGAAGCTTCATTGAAGCTGTTCAAGAGATTTCATCTTAGCGATGAAAATAAATAATTGATTGTTTTAACTTAAAGGTCTTATTTTTAATAAGACCTTTTTTTTATATATTGAGATTTATATGAAAAATGAATTTAAATACGAAAGAATAATGCTGAAGTTAAGCGGCGAATCGTTGATGGGCGAAAAGGGTCACGGCATTGATCCGAAAATGCTCGACTTTTTTTCGGATGAAATTAAAGTAATTCATGATTTTGGGATTGAGATTGGAATAGTAATCGGCGGCGGAAATATTTACCGCGGATTAAACGCAGGCGATCAAGGAATTGACCGCGTGACGGGCGACCAGATGGGAATGCTGGCTACAATGATAAATGCGCTCGCTCTTCAAAACGCCCTCGAAAAAAAAGGCATCTTCACCCGTTTAACTAGCGCCATCAAAATGGAAGAAATTGCCGAACCCTATATCAGAAGAAGAGTGGTTAGACATTTGGAAAAAGGACGCGTTGTAATTTTCGGCGCGGGAACGGGGCATCCTTATTTCAGCACCGATACTGCGGCTTCGCTGCGCGCGGTTGAAATAGGAGCAAGCGCAATCCTAAAAGGAACGCGCGTTGACGGCGTATTTGATTCCGATCCGGAAAAAAATCCCGACGCGCTTTTGTTCAATGAAATTTCTTATCTCGACGTTCTCAAAAAAGATTTAAAAGTTATGGACTTAACGGCAATCAGTCTTTGCCGCGAAAACAGCCTCCCAATTATTGTCTTCAATATGAACACGCCGGGCAATTTGGCGAAGGTTGTTACGGGCGATACAATCGGCACGACAGTAAGACATTAGTAAATAAAATAACGGGTGTATTATGCATAACAAGTATATTAATGACGCAAAAGAAAGAATGGGCAAATCGGTTGAAGCGTTTCGCCATGAAATAGCGAAAATAAGAACGGGAAAAGCCACAACCGCTTTGCTTGACGGAATTAAAATTGATTATTACGGAACGCCGACTCCGCTGGATCAAACGGCAAACGTTACCGTTCTCGATGTGCATACTTTATCTATCACTCCGTGGGATAAATCGATGGTTCAGGCGATTGATAAAGCGATCCTTTCGGCCGACTTGGGTTTGAACCCTGTTAACGACGGGACAAACATCAAAGTTCCCATTCCGGCGCTTACCGAGGAAAGAAGAAAAGACTTAGTAAAGCTTGTTAAAAAATTCGGCGAGGACGCAAAAGTCGCCATTCG
Source organism: Chlorobiota bacterium (assembly GCA_013151245.1). Classification (GTDB taxonomy): domain Bacteria; phylum Bacteroidota; class Ignavibacteria; order Ignavibacteriales; family Melioribacteraceae; genus JAADIR01. Next base: position 7,779 of record JAADIR010000157.1, on the reverse strand, counting down.
CAACATCAGACGAGACGCAAACGATCATCTCAAAAGACAAGAGAAAGCGAAGGAACTTTCCGAAGACTTGCGACGCGACGGCGAAGAAGAAGTCCAAGAACTAACCGACGATCACATTAAAGAAATTGACGAGCTGATCAGGAAAAAAGAAGACGAGATTATGGAAGTTTAGTTTTTGCGAAGGGTTATTGAAAAGAAAAATTTGGCGGAATTTCGTAAAAACGTTCCGCCTTTTTTATGTAAAGAAGATTATTAATTGTTCCATGAAATTTAACGCCAAATACCTCAACCTCAACCTTAACCTCAATCTTAACCTTAACCTTAACCTCAACTTACTCCAAAAATTCTAATTTTCTTCTTTTTCACTTTGTTAAATATAGTTAGTTTTCAGTATCTGTTTATCTTATTTTATAAAAATTTAACATAAGGAACATTGTTATGTCAATAACAAAAGAAGAAGCCTTAAAGTATCACAGCGAAGGAAGACACGGAAAAATTGAAGTTGTCGCTACAAAACCGTGCTTTACCGCAAGGGAATTAGCGCTTGCATATACGCCCGGAGTCGCAATTCCTTGTTTGGAAATTAAGAATAATGTTGACGACGTTTATAACTACACGGCAAAATCAAACTTAGTCGCCGTAGTCTCAAACGGCACGGCTGTATTAGGTTTGGGCAACATCGGTCCCGAAGCCGGAAAACCCGTTATGGAAGGAAAAGGAGTTTTATTTAAAAGATTCGCCGATATTGACGTATTTGATATTGAATTGAAAACGGAAGACCCGGCTGAAATTATCCGCACGGTTCAATTGATGGAGCCGACGTTCGGCGGAATAAATCTGGAAGATATCAAAGCGCCGCAGTGTTTTGAAGTGGAAGAAGAACTGAAAAAAACGATGAATATTCCAGTCTTTCACGACGATCAGCACGGCACGGCAATTATATCATGCGCCGCTTTAATAAACGCCGCAGAGTTAGCCGGAAAGAAGCTTGAAAATATGAGAGTCGTTGTGGTTGGCGCAGGCGCCGCGGGAATTGCATGCAGCAAACTTTACGTTACCGCGGGAGTGAAAAAAGAGAATATTTCAATGTTCGATTCAAAGGGACATATTCACAAAGGGAGAACGGACTTAAACAAATACAAAGAAGAATTTGCTCAAGAACATGCGTTTACTTCTTTGGAAGAGGCGATGAAAGGAGCCGACGTTTTTATGGGGCTTTCCAAAGGCGGACTGGTCAATAAAGATATGGTCAAAGCAATGGCGCCAGATCCGGTGATTTTTGCGATGGCGAATCCCGACCCTGAAATTACTTACCCCGACGCAAAAGACGCGCGCGAAGACGTGATTATGGCTACCGGACGCAGCGATTATCCGAACCAAGTGAACAACGTGCTGGGATTTCCCTTCATATTCCGCGGAGCGCTCGACGTGAGAGCTTCGGCTATTAATGAGGAAATGAAAATGGCCGCTGTAAAAGCTCTCGCTAACCTTGCTAAAGCGGACGTTCCGGATGTCGTCATCAATGCCTACGGCGGACAGGAATTTTCCTTCGGCAGAGAATATATTATTCCGAAGCCGTTTGACCCGCGCGTATTATGGACTGTAGCGCCCGCGGTCGCTAAAGCAGCCGTCGAAACAGGCGTTGCGCGGCAGAAAATAACGGATTGGAACTCATATGTCGATACTTTGAAAGAAAGACTCGGATTTTCAAATTCCATCCTAAGAGTAATGGTGCAGAAAGCTCGGAAGTCTCCGAAAAAAATTGTCTATTCCGACGGCGAAGAGGATAAAACAATCCAAGCGGCGCAATCGGTTTCTTCCCAAAATATCGGAACGCCGATATTGTTGGGCAATATTGAAAAGATTACCGAACGGATTAAATCGTTCGGATATAATCCCGACGATTTTGAAATTTACGATCCTCTGAATTGCGAACTCTGCGATAATTATGCCGAAGAGCTTTTCAAAATTCGTATGCGAAAGGGCGTAACTTTAAGAGAAGCGAAAAGTTTAGTTACGCATAGAAATTATTTCGGCGTATTGATGGTGCATACCGGCGACGCGGATATTTTCATCGGCGGAAGCACTTACAGTTATCCCAAGGTTATTCGTCCGGGGCTTGAAGTAATTGGCACTCAGGAAGATACAAGCGTTGTTTCAGCTTTTCATATCGTTATCGTAAACAGAAAAGTTCTCTTTTTTGCGGACACGTCCGTCAATCTTCGTCCGAATGCGAAGACCTTAGCGGAAATTGCGATCAATACCGCAGAACTGGTTAAAGGTTTTAATATTAAACCGAAAATAGCAATGCTTTCTTTCAGCAATTTCGGATCGGTGCGCGACGAAGCTTCCATTAAAGTTAAAGAAGCGACGGAAATCGTAAAATCTCTCCGACCCGATTTGATTATCGACGGCGAGATGGACCCAGAATCGGCTTTGAACCCGGTTAACGTGCAAGATTATCCGTTTTCGCTTATTCAGGGCGACGCTAATATTTTGGTGTTCCCTAATCTCAGCGCGGGAAATCTTGCCTATAAGATAATCGAAAATGTTACAAGCGCAACGATTATCGGTCCAATTCTTGTCGGAATGAAAAAACCGGTTCACGTTCTTTACAAAGGCGCAACCGTCGATGATATTGTAAACCTCAGCGCTATCGCTGTTGTGGAAGCCGATATCGCGGCTAAACAGAACGCGAAGAAATAAAAAATCTTTTTAGTTAGATTTTTCTTAAGCGGAACAGACATGTTTGTTTGTTCCGCTTTTTTATTCAATCATTCCGCCATTCATCCAATCTTCACAAAACTGCGGAATGACTGAACGTCCGCCGACGCGCAGATAGAAGCAAACGTGAGTTTACAGAATAGAAGAATATTCTGAGGTGCATATCAACTGCTATGAATTTTGTATATTTCTTAACTTAATTAATCTATTTCGGCGCATAATAATTCAGTGTTAAGAAATATTATTTACATATTTTGGGGTATTTTAGTCTTCTTTATCGGAATGCTTGTTTACGGTATGTTTCTGAATTTGGGCGAAACGTCGCTGTATCGCGCTATGGAAAAAAAAGGAATTGCAAAAATTTCCGACCCGCGTATTGTGATTAATACGCAAGATTATTCTTTGGAATTATTTGAAAAAGGCATTTTGCTGAAAAAATACCGCGCGGTTTTCGGAACAAATCATAAAACTAAAGATTGGCTGGGAAGAAAAAACTCGACGCCCTTGGGAGAATATTTTATTTGCCGAATTGATACGAACGTTAAATATCATAAAGAATTCACGCTCAATTTTCCTAATAATAAAGACGCCGCGGAAGCGCTTCAAAATAAAATAATCACAAGAGAAGAGTATTTGGAAATTATTGAATATTCAAAAAATCACGAATGCAGTTATGGCAACACTTCGTTAGGCGCCGGTATTTCAATTCACGGAATAGGAAAATATAATTTAATTTTCAAAAATTTACCTTTTTCTTTCAATTGGACTAACGGTTCCGTGGCGCTTAGCAACGAAGCTGTTGACGAGTTGTATTCGATTGTTAAAATTGGAACCCGTGTAACGATTAAATAATAGTTAAAATGCCGAATAAATTAATCATTATTGCAATAATTCTACTCGCTGCGTTTGCGCCGGATTATTACGCGCAGGAAAAGTTGTTTGAACTGGAATCAATTAACTTTTCGGGGAATGAAAATTTTAAGGATGAGGTTCTCGAAAAAGTTATTGCGTCGAAAGAATCGCCCGGAAGCGTCTCTCAATTTTTTAATTCCTTCACTCCTTTCGGCGAAGAAGCCGTTTATTTTGATTCGCTCTATCTGCCTATTGACCAAGATAATCTGAAACAATTTTATCGCGCTAACGGATTCTTTGAAGCCAAGGTTAATTACAGTTATTCTCTTGATACAAATGATTTATCCGCAGATGTGAATTTTATCATCGACGAAGGGACGGCTTATCATTTCAGAAAGTTTGAAAAAAAAGGACTTCAAGGGACGATCCCGCCGGAATTTTGGACGGAGATCGAATCGGAATCGGCTATCGACTCTACGGTTAGATTCAGCGAAGATAAAGTCCGTTCGGTAGTCGGGTTCATTTCCAACTATCTTAAAAACAGAGGGTATATGCTTTTTGCTTCGGATAAGCCGTTCGTTCTTGTTGACACGTCAAAGAAAAAAATTGACGTAGAAGTTACGTTCGCTCCCGGCAAAAGGTACGTTTACGACGGTTTGGAAATTCAAATTTCCGGAGAAGGGAAAGAACATGTAAGCAAAGAACTGATAAAAGATATTGTCGGTTTGAAAAAAGGGGAATTCTACAGCGCGTATGATTTGAATCTTGCTCAAGTAAGGCTTTACCGGACAAATCTTTTTTCGTCTGCGTTTGTTTCAACGGTAATTGAGGATTCTGCAGGTTCGTCCGTCCCGGTAAAAGTAAGCGCGGACGTCGGAAAAATGAATGGGCTTGTGCCCGAATTTATTTTAAATAACGAAGATAACTCGCTTAACATAGGCGGAATTGTGAGTTACACGAGGAAAAATTTTCTCGGCGACGCGAGGTTGATGACAATTCAAGCGTCCATTGCCGCTCAAAATGTAGTGGAGTTTATTACTCACTCTTCGGTGTCCGATAGTTCAATATTCGGTTATTCCGATTTGCGTCTTATTTTGCAGCAGCCGTTTTTATTCGGTAAAATTGTTCAGACAAAATTGGAAGGATATTATACGCTTCAAAAAAGAAGAGAAGATTATAACACGGCAATTACCGGCATTAAACTTACGCTCGATTTTGAAATGGCGAAATACGCTTACTTCACTTCTATCTCGCCGTTTATTAATTACGAATATTCAAACACAATTTTCCGCGACGCTTATTTCGAAAGACTTTATTCGACGTTCTTTTTCAACGAAGGGGGATTGACCAAAGAGGAAGCCGATTCGTTAGCGAAAGAGTTTGTTTCACAGATGCCGGAGGAGCGGAAAACGCAAACGACAAATATTTCGCTTATCGGCATTAACTTCGGCGCAAATAAAACGAACAATCTTCTTTTTCCGTCGCGCGGATATCATCTTTCGTTATTGGTTGCGAACGGAAATTTTCTCCCTCGCTTGGTGGAAACTTTAATTAGCGGCAAATCTGAACAGCCGTTATTCTACAAGACTCAACTTACCGCGAGATACTTTCCGCCGGTCTATAGCAATCTCCATTCCGCATTGGGCATTAAACTTAAACTTGGCATTATTCACGCGTATGAAGGGAACCCGGCGGATATTTCGATCAACCAAAGATTCACTGCGGGCGGCAGCAACTCTGTCCGCGGCTGGGCTTCCAGGGAGCTTGTGCCGTCTAAGAATGAAATCCCAAGCAATTTGCCTCCGCAGGAGCTGGAGAAAATTTTTCTGCAAAGCATTTATCCCGGCGGATTTTATTTGATTGAAGGCTCCATAGAAACTCGTAACAGATTAGCTGAAAATTTCGGCTCGGCGTTTTTTTTGGATTTCGGAAACGTTTGGAATAGTCGGGAAAATATTCGCTTTGATAATATCGCGATTGCCGTAGGGTTTGGTTTCAGATATTATTCTTCGTTCGCGCCGTTCAGGCTCGATTTCGGATTCAAATTTTACGATCCGTCGGACAAAAGTTTTATGATGCAGAAGCGTCTATTTCATGATAATATTATTCAGATACATCTTGGAATTGGCGAAGCATTCTAACTTATTTTTAATTATCTTTAAAACTTATTTTTTCTGAGGTTCGGATGATTAAAAGTATGACCGGTTTCGGCAAAGGAATTGCGAAGGAAGGCGTTGTAATTGTCGAAGCGGAGATCAAAACTTACAACAACAGATTTCAAGATATCTTCATTAAGCTTCCGCGAAGCGTTTCGGATAAAGAATTTGAAATAAGGGATCGAATCCGTAAATCCGTCAAAAGAGGAAAAATCTCTCTTACCGTATATTTAAAAAGAGAGGATTCTGATAACAAGCCTGTCTTTATTGATAAGAGCGGTTTGGAAACGGTTAAAAATATTTTGGATGAAATTAAAAAGGCGTCGGGAATTGACGATGAGATTTCAATTGAAAATTATCTCGAATTCCAAAATCTGATTTTAACCGATTCGGCGTTCGACAAAGAAAAAGAGTTTGAGCTTGTTAGCAAAGCTATTGACGAAGCGATTGCCGATCTTATTGCAATGCGCGAACAGGAAGGCGCGGAATTAAAGAAAGATATGATTGCGCGGATAAACAATATTGCCGAAACGATCAATGAAATCAAATCCGCCGAAAGGAAAACAGTCGAAGTTTATTTTCAAAAATTGAAAGAAAGAGCGCAGCAGCTTTTTGAGGATTTGAATGAGAACCCCGACAGATTAAATATGGAGCTTTCTTTAATTGCCGAACGATATGATATTACCGAAGAATGCGTTCGAATGAACAGCCATATTAAACTTTTCCACGATGCGTTGGAAAAAGAAGAAGAAGCCGGGCGAAGATTGAACTTTATTCTTCAGGAAATGAATAGAGAAGCAAATACAATTAACAGCAAAACAATCTCTTCGGAAATTGCCCATAAAGGAATTTTCATCAAAGAAGAACTTGAAAAGATCCGCGAACAAATCCAAAATATTGAGTAGATGAAGAAAGGCAAAATATTAGTCGTTTCCGCTCCGAGCGGCGCGGGAAAGACAACGATAATGCAGACTGTCTTAAAACGGCATCCCGAACTGGTTTTCTCGGTTTCAGCGACGACGCGCAAAAGGAGAAAAAACGAGATTGACGGAAAGCATTATTTTTTCATCGCCGAAGATGAATTCAAAAAGAAAATTGAAAATGATGAATTCGTTGAATGGGAGAGATTTTATGACTATTATTATGGAACTTTAAAAAGTTTTGTTCTTGAAAATATTAAAAAGGGCGCAATTGTTGTTCTTGAAGTTGACGTTAAAGGCGCTCTTAACATTAAAAAACTTTTTCCGGAATCAGTTCTTGTGTATATTGCGCCTCCAAGTATTGAAGCGTTGAAAGAAAGACTGATTAATAGAAAAACCGATTCCGAAGAAGATATTAGAAAAAGAATTGAACGCGCCGAAATGGAACTCTCTTTGAAAGACGAGTTCGATTTTGTAATTGTTAACGACAATCTGGAAAACGCTATAAAAGGCGTTGAAAAAATAATCACAAAACTCAAAAAATAAAAAATTATAATAAGAAGTTAGTTTAGAATAAATATAAGGAGAAAACGTATGGATATCACTCCGGTGGATTTAAGAGAAATTGATAAACACGCGGCTAATGTTTATGAAGCCGTTATTGCTTCGGCTCGCAAGGCAAGACTGATAAACGACGAGAACAAATTGGAGTTCAACGCTCTTCTGAGTACGCTTATGCCTACCGTTGAAGACGAATTTGACGAAAGGGAAAATCCCGAACAATTGAAAATTTCGCTCGAATTTGAAAAGAGACCGAAACCACATATGCTTGCTATTCACCAACTCCTCGAAGGCAAGCTCTCTTATCGTTATAAGAATAAGGAAGAATTCGAAGGGTAAGTTTCAATTCTTGTTCGCAGAATGCCGTGCCTTGTTTTGGATTTGCGTTTAGAACTCATCACTCATTACTCTTTACTCATAACCAACAAAGGTTTCAATCCTTGTTGTGTTGGATTTGTGTTTAGAATACTATCGTTTGAGACCGACGCAAAAAACGCGCGGTCATTTCAATTTTTGTTGCTTTGGCTTTGCGTTTAGAACTCATCACTCATCACTCTTTACTCATA
>JAADIR010000270.1 GCA_013151245.1 Chlorobiota bacterium | reverse complement strand
CGGAAAGATTCAGAAAATCAGACGTCAAAAGCCAAAACTCGTCAACTTTCATACTTGCGCCTATGCCCAATCTGTATGGAATGAATTCTTTATAAACCAAATCAAAAACTTCCACTTCCTCAACAACCGACCGGGCGTAAAAAGTAGTTTTAGAATTCAACTTGCCAAAATAATTAAAAGATAAGCCAATTCGAAAGTCTGAAATAGATTTCCAATTAAAATATTTTGAAATATCGCTCGAAATTAAACCGAGAGTCGTTCCCAAACCGTTGTGTCCAATTTGTAATCTGTATGCGGAATTTTGCAGACCCGAATCATCGTTAAAATTAAAATCCGCATTTTTCTGAATCTTTCCGGTAAAAAATTCGAACGTTGCGCCAAATATAAAATCAAACGGCAGTTTATATGAAAACCCGACGAACATCTTTGTAATTCCCCCTGTGCCGTCGGTCGTAAATTCATAATTACCAAATTCATTTGTTGTTATATTTGATTTAACGGCGTAATTCACGTCGGTTACGGGAAGAATACCGATTGACGCCGAAATACCGTAATCCCGCTGAATTGGGAAGGCAATAGCAAAACCGGAGAATGTAGTGTTGTAATATGTAACATCGCTGCTATTTGAAGCCATGTTTACGCCGTAAAAATTGAGACCGGTTTCAAGAACAGTATTTTTTATTCCGGTTAATCCGGCGGGATTGAACGTAGAGACGCTAAAATTGTTAATCAATGAAATACCGACTCCGCCGAATCCAAGCTGCCTGGCAAAATTATAATTCAGAACGTCCCCTTTTCCGTAGCGGGAATAAATTGACCCGCCGCCCGCAAAAAGATTTGTCGTAAAAAATACAGACGCAATAAAAATATATGATGTTATTTTTTTGATAGTCATATTCATTCTTAATCGTAACTGGAATAGATAATTGAAATCATCGGTTTCTTCAGCGAATCTGTTTCCGAAGGACCGTAGAGAAGAACTTGATTAAGACTCCGGGATTCATCTGTTCCGCGCAGCCTGAATCCTTGGAAATCGTAACCGTTAACAATTTTCTGCACAAGCGAGTGCACTTCCCCGCTGTAATATTTAGAACTTCTATGAAGATAAACCGGCGGGATTCCCGTATAAACAGTTTCGTCTGTCGTATCGCTGATCAATGATATTTCAATTGAATCCATCGCGGGAGTTCCCTGCAAAGTAAGAACAGAATCAATAAAAAGCTGCATCGAAGCTTTGTTGATAATTACTTTTGAAGGGAGCGATGAAAAGTCAAAAGATAATCTGCTTCTTCCGCCCAACCCCGAATAAAGGCGCATTTTCCCATCGGGAACGTCGGGAAGTTGTCCGTCAATTACATGAACGTCGTCGCGAATAAAACTTTTCTTTAAAGTGTCTTGAAATCCGCCGGGCTTTTTAACAACAATTGAATAGGCGGGAACGGCTCCGTAATAAGACCCATTTGAAGAAAGATAGCCGACAACTTTATCGGTCATGCCGGCTGCAGGTTTAATAAGCACGCCTTCATTGTCGTAATAAAAAGAATTAGTGTCAACCCTGCTTCTCAGCCAATTATAAACGACATTCTGATCCAACTGAATAGTAACAATTGAATCCGTAATTTCTTTTGAAACGGCAATATCCGTTTCGTCATAATCCAAGTTGTTTAGACTGTCCACATTGAAGCCGTAATATTGCCAATATTCATTAATTTTATGAACCGTAAAATCGTACGAAGCGTTTTCATCTCCCAGATTATAGAAAGGAGTGAACTCAATTTTTGCCGAAACGACCTCGATGCTGTCTCTTTCCAATTGAGTTAAAATTGAATCGGGAAGCTCCATGAAAAATTTTATTAATATCGAAGATTCGGCGTCTTGATTTCTGCCGAGAAGCAAAAATTGAGATCTGCCGAAAGTCAATGAATCAAAGCCGTAATTTGAAGCGGTTACTTCCCAATTTTCCGTAAAACTATTTACGCTTACTAAAGAAAGAAAATCTCCCGGAGGCAGCAAATCCTCTCCGATTGACGTAGGTTCCGGTTCACAGCCGACAAGTAAAACGATTATTAAAAAGAAAGAAAGAGATATACGTGAAAAAGTCAATTATTTGTCTCCGCTGAAATTCAATACAAATTCACATGCATTTAAAAAATTTTGAGCCTCAAATGTAGGGAAAATATTTTTATTATGAAGCTTTATTAATTCGTTTTTGTTTGAACCGTTGGAAACAAAAATTGTTTCACATCCGGCATTCTTCCCGCATTCGATATCGCCCGTTGTATCGCCGAAAAAAAATGAGTCTTTTAGGTTAATTCCGTTTTCTTCGGCGGCGCGCAACACCATATCGGGATTGGGTTTCCTGCATTTCACTTTTTCGTCGTCGTCAAATTCCGGATGATAAGGACAATAGTAGAAGGCGTCAATTGAGGTATTATTTTCTTCCCCTAAAATTGAGTTTATTCTTTCGTTAACCGCTTTAACTTGCTCTTCGGTAATCAAACCGCGCGTAATTCCGGATTGATTGGAAATCACTATGATTTTATAACCGTTCTTTTTCAGCTCGGCTATTCCTTTGGCAACTCCGGGAAAGAGTTTAACTTTATCCGGATCGCCCAAATATCCGGGGTCAATATTTAGGGTTCCGTCTCTGTCAAGAAAAACGGCTTTATGATTCATTTAAGTTAAGAAACGACCTGTTTATATAAGTTGACGTAATTCTTAGCGGAATTCATCCAGCTGAAGTTTTCTTTCATTCCCTGTTTCATAATCTTTTTCCATAAGTCGGGAGATTTTGTATAAATTTTTACCGCGCGTTTTACTTCCTTCATTAAATCATCAACCGTATATTGTTTGAAAACGAAACCGGTTCCTTCTACCGTTTTTTCCACAAATTTTTTGACGGTGTCTGCAAGTCCGCCGGTTGCGCGCACAATAGGAACGGTTCCGTAAGCTAAGCTGTACATTTGATTCAGTCCGCAAGGTTCATAATGCGAAGGCATTAAAAACATATCCGCGCCGGCTTCAATAAGATGCGCAAGTTCGTCGTCAAACCCGATATACGGGAAAAATTTATCGCTGAATTTTGCCGCAGAGTCTTCAATAAATTTATAATGTTTTCTTTCGCCGGTGCCAAGCAATACGATTTTAACGTCGAGTTTCATCAATTCTTTGAACGCTTTTTTGAACAGATCGAATCCTTTTGCGTCGGAAAGTCTTGTAATCATACCGATAACCGGCGTTTCGTCCGACGCTTCAAATCCATATTTTTCGGCTAAGGCTTTTTTGTTTGCTTTTTTATCGTCAAGCTTTTTTAAAGTATATTTTTTCGCAATCATTTTATCTTTTTCGGGATTCCAGATTTGCACGTCAATTCCGTTAATAATTCCCGATAGATCGTTTTTTCTTTTACATATATCTTTGTGAAGACCTGCGCTTGTGTGTTCGTCTTTGCAGATTTCCTTTGCAAAAGTAGGACTTACCGTATTAATTTTATCGGCAAACATTATGCCCGCTTTAAGGAAATTAACTTTCCCTTTGTGGATTATTCCTTTCGTCGGAGAATTCAATTCCGCCGGTAGCCGCGTTTTATCAAATGACGATTTCGGAAAAACTCCCTGCATCATCACGTTGTGGATAGTGAAAAGAGTTTTTACATTCTCAAACATCGGTTCGTCTTTAAATTCGGTTTTCAAATATGCGGGAATTAATGCGGTTTGCCAATCGTTAACGTGAATAACATCCGGCACCCAGCCCAATTTTCTTATTAGCTCAAAGACCGATTTTGACAACAGAATAAAACGTTCGTCGTTATCCTTAAAGTCTTCGCCGGTCATCGGATCGGCGTAAAGACTGTGACGCCGGCTGAAATATTCCGGGTTGTCAAGGAAATATATCTGCACTCTCGCCCGCGTTCCAACCAAAAAAGAAGAACGCAGAGAAAACGTAACTTCTTTATCGCCTATTTGCGTAGTCAAATCTTTAAGACGAACGACTTCGTGAATTTTATATTTCCTTTCGTCAATCGCTCCGTATTTGGGAACTACAATTCTAATTTGATGTCCCAATTCCAGCAACTTCTGCGGTAAAGCCGAGGAAACGTCAGCCAATCCGCCGGTTTTTACAAATGGAACTACTTCAGATGTAACAAATAAAATTTTATATTTTTTCCCTGTCGCCATTTTTTACTTGTCCTTTAATTTTTATTGTCGTAATTTACTAAATTATTGTTTGAACGACAAAGAAGCGGAGTTTAACGATCTTAGATGCACACGTTTTCGTTTCACAATAACAAAATCTTTTAATCACTTTTCCAAATGTTTTACGATGCTAAAATTATTTAAAAATCCGTCCTCGATAATCACCGTTGACACAAAACATAAAAACGTTAAACGCGGCAAGGAAATGAACGACGTTTCCCCGCTTGAATCTCACTCAATCGTAGTTGATAACGACACAATAAAAGATTTTATTCCGAACGCTTCAATAAATGAAACTAACTTTG
>JAADIR010000284.1 GCA_013151245.1 Chlorobiota bacterium | reverse complement strand
GGATAGATTCCGCGTAATAATATCGCGGAATGACGGTTAGCGAGAGGTTGTTCAAAGCCTCCATAAAAGGAATCTATGAAGAATTTTTACAAATATATTTTTGTTTTGGTTACGCTGCAATTTTCATTTGCATTTGCGCAAAACACGGTTACGGTTAATTATCTTGAAACCGACGAAATTTTTTCCAATCCGGAGCGGGGTTTCTCCTCTTACAGAGGCTCTCCGATTTCGCAGTGGTTTGTTAATAGTTTAAAAAGACAAAATATTACCGTCGCGCAGAGAATTTATACGATACCGGAATTTAGAAACGCTCCGTTGTCGGACGAGTTCTTGGATATCGTTCGCGCAGATATGAATATGGCGCGGCAGGGCGGAATTAAGTTGGTCGTTCGTTTTTCATATACCGACGATCAAAACGGAGAAGACGCTCCGCTCGATAGGATACTTGAGCATATCAATCAGCTTCAGCCGATTTTTGAAGATAACTACGACGTTATCAATTATATCGAAGCCGGATTTATCGGCGCTTGGGGCGAATGGTATTATTCGTCAAATCATTTGAACAATACCGAAGACAGACGCGCGGTTCTTTTTGCTTTGCTCGACGCGCTGCCGACGGACAGATGCGTAGTAGTCCGCACGCCCGATTATAAAAGAAAAATATTTGATTACGCCGAGCCGCTTTCGCCGGACGAAGCGTTCAACGGAACGAAACGCGCCCGCGCCGGAGCGCACAACGATTGCTTTCTGGCGAGCGCCACCGACTACGGAACTTATTTGGATAACGATATTGAAGGCGACAAAGATTATCTAAATCAAGATAACCGTTACGTTCCTCAAGGCGGCGAAACGTGCAACCCCAGCGAATATTCGGGCTGCGAAAACGCTTTAATAGATTTGAACAGAATGCATTGGTCTGTTTTGAACCAAGATTATAACGAAGAAGTGCTTGACGGATGGGAAACCGGCGGATGTATGAACGACGTAAAACGAAGACTCGGTTACAGATTTGTTCTGCAGCGCGGAGAGTTTACCGAACAAGCGAAACCCGGCGGCGAAATGAATATTTCCCTCAGAATTGTAAACCGCGGTTTTGCGGCTCCTTTTAATCCGAGAAGTTTGGAATTCGTTCTCCGCGGTTCGGCTAAAGGTAAAATATACAGATTGAAAACAGACGTCGATCCGAGATTCTGGTCGGCGGGAGATACGCTTACGTTTACGGTCGCCGGCGGCATTCTTAGCGATATGCCGGAAGGAAATTATTCTCTTTTCGCTCATCTCGCCGACCCGACTGAGCGGCTTCACGACAGACCTGAATACTCGATTAGATTCGCAAATCAAGACGTTTGGGAAGACTCGACAGGTTTTAATCTGCTTTATCCGTCGATTGAAATCTCCGCAGACGCAGGCGGAAACGACTACGACGGCGATAATTATTTTACGGCAGAAAATTCCGGCGGCGGAGAAATTCCTTCGATAATTATCGACGGCTACTTCGACGATTGGAACGAAGTAACGCGGCTCGATCTTCCGCCCGATAACGAAGAAAGCGGCGACGCTTTAAACGACGACGTTGACATAGTTGATATTTGGGCGGCGGACGACGAAGAGAATCTTTTTATTAGTTATTCCCTGCAAGGCGTTTTTGCCGATCAATATTTTTATCATGTTTTTATCGACGCCGACAACGATACCGCAACCGGATTTCATACAAACGGCAGTTACGGCGGTTTTGAGCTGATGCTCGAAAACGATCTGCTTTGGAAATATACCGGCGAAAACAACGAATGGTCGTGGTCTTCGCTCGGCGGAGTAGCTTCTTTAACCGGCGTTGACGAACCGGGCAGAGTGGAAATTGCTCTTCCCAAAAGTTTGCTTTCAATATTGGGCGCCGCCGATAAAATCGGAATGATTTTTAATGTCAATAATCTCGACGACAATGTCGAAGACGATTACGCTCCGAACTCTTACGAAACGAAAAGTTTTCAATATAAGTATTTAGTAACCTCCGTCGAAGATAGCGGCGGAGATGAAACGCCGGAAGCCTACGCGCTGCGCGCTTTCCCGAATCCGTTTAACGGAATCGTAAATATAACGTATAGTTTTCCCGTTTCGGAAATAATTTCCGGCGGCATATATGATATTTTAGGACGTAAAATATATTCTTATTCTCGCGGCGATTTCATCGGAGACAGAATTATTTGGAAAGGCGTTGACGCAGACGGCGCCGAAGCGGTTAGCGGCGTTTATTTTTTCGCGTTAAAGACTGCCGAAAAAGTTTTTTCAAAGAAATTAATTTTACTCAAATAAAGGATTTTAACTCATTTCATTAACAAAATAATCGGAGGATTATATGAAAAGGTACATTACGTTTTTTACAATTTTGTTTTCGCTTTTCACCGTCGTTCAAGCTCAAATTGAAATCGACGGCGATATGCTCGACTGGGCCGGAATACCGACCTTAGACCAAGCGCCTATTGAAGAAACCGTAGGCGACGTCCCTGGCGCCGCTTATTCCGATTTTGACATCAAGCATGTTTACATCACGCACGATTCGGCTAACGTTTACGTAAGAATTGATATTGCAGACGCGGGCAGTTTCGATAATTTCTACAATTTTGACAATCCCCCCGTTTTTGAATTTTATATGGATACCGAAATAGGCGACACGACCGGATTCGACTGGGGCTGGTGGAACAACGCTTACAATTATTATATCAATCTTGCTCCGACTCTTCATCCCGATTCGACCGATATTTACGCGGAACTTTATCTCTATCACGGAGGAAGAATGCCTACTTGGGCGGAAGGAGAATTTGAACTTCTCGCTCACATTCCGATGGCTATTAACGACGACAGAAACGCTCTCGAATTTTCCATTCCGCGCGATATGGTGAACTTCGGAAACGAGTTCAGACCTTGGGTATATTCAGTCGGCAACTATGAATGGACCGAAGGAGCCGACCAATGTCCCACCGAAGGCGGCGACTTTATGCTGAAATATGATTTTACAACCGGCGGAAGCGCAATTCAAGTTCATGGCGACGAACCGGAAACGGCGATTGAAATCGACGGCGATTTGCTGGATTGGGCGAACGTCCCTCAAGCGGACGTCGATGAAATTGCCGAAGATATAGGCGATATGCCCACCGGTCCCGAATTCGATTTGAAAGATATTTACACGGCGAGCGACTCGAACAATTTCTATATGAGAATTGATATTGATCCGGCGGGAACCTTTAGCGGAATTTATACTAATTACGATAACGAATCCGCGTTCCAAATTTTCTTCGACGTGAATTTCGGAGGCACAACCGGACTCGGTTACGAAGGATTTTGGACGCTTCCGGTTGACTATATGGTTGACTTAAGCGCGGCGCTTCATCCGGACAGTCTGTCTAACACAATTCCAATTTACAGATATATTGCCGATTGGGCGGGCGCATTCGAAGAATTTACCGAAGTTCCCGGCGCTTTTGCCACGTTTGCTAAAAACGACGAAGACAACGCGCTCGAAATTGCGGTTCCGCGCGCGGCTATTAACGCCGGAACAAATATCCATCCGTGGATTTATGTCGTCGGCGACGATAATTGGGACAACGAAGAATATTTCCCGAACACTGTCGTTCAAGGCTGGTCGGATGATTTTCCTCCGGTCTATTATGCGCTTGATTATTATTTCTTGACCGGAAACGCAATTACTGAATTCGGCGAAGGTCCCACGGTTGTTGGCGTTGACGATTTTACCGAAGGCAACGCGGAAGTTGTGGAAGGTTTCGGATTGGTTATGAACTATCCTAATCCGTTTAATCCGTCAACCACAATTAAATTTGACCTTCCTTCGCGCCAAGCGGTTTCTATTTATATTTACGACATTCTCGGAAGAAAGATCGCTACTTTGATGAACAAAAAAGAACTTAACGCCGGCGAACAAAAAGTTCAATGGAACGCAAACGTTTCTACTTCCGGAATCTATTTCTATCAGATAGTCGGAAAGAACGGCGTTGTTACAAAGAAAATGACTTTGCTCAAGTAATATATTTTTTTACGAGGCGCGGTTTCTTGCCGCGTCTCAAACTTAATAAATGTCCGATTAACAAAATATCGGTTGAAAAATGTTAAATAAATATTTGCACAAAAAGTTTTCGTTTATTTGGTTGACGGTTTTAATAGCCGCCGCCGGCGGATGTATTCAAGATAGAATGGCGCCTGTTCCCGAACCGGTTGCGCGCCCCGATTTTATTACGTTCGATACTTCCGTTTCAAAACTTGCGGTTCCGCTAAATCAGGCTCTGTCCATTACGTTCAATTCAAAAATGGATTTGAGTACGTTCAACGATAATCTAATTGTAGAAAGCGTTAGCGGGAAAGTTGAACAGAGTTTTTCATATTCGCCGAGCGCCGATACCGTAGTCGTTTTTACTCCTAAAACAAATTACAATAAAGCCGAAATTTACGACGTTGCGCTTCACGGCGGAGCGAGAAACGTTTACGGTATGTCGATGATTTCTCCAACCGAAGAAGACGTTCCGAAAACCGATTGGTTTTTTACCGCGGGCGATTATTCGGAAAACGGATTTCCGTACGTCTTTGTTAGGGATAAAACCGCCAAGCAAGTTATTTACCGCGTCGGCGAGATTGATAAATATATTGACAGTCTTTACGTTGAAGCGACAAACGAAGATTATCAAACCGCCGCGCTTGAATTTACGCCAGACGGTAATTATTTGTTAATGGTAAATCTTAAAACAACGGACGGAACCGTTACCGTAATTGATCCGGAAAGTTTTCAAAACGTGAAGACAATTACCGTGGGACTGGGTCCGACGAACGTCGGTTTCGGAGAGAATGATTTGGCTTACGTCGTAAACACTTCGGGAAAATCCTTTACGGCGATTAACCTGAATACGCTGGAAGCCGCGGAGACCGTTGGTTTTAGCGACGGGTTCAAACCGAAAGACGTTGTTTACAGTTCGTTAACCGGCAAACTCTATTTTTATTCGAGTTCGAAAAAAGAAATTAAAGTCGTTAACGCTTCCGATTTTGAAGATAGTCATATTCTCAGCGACGTTCTTCCCGACGCCAAAGCCGTCGATATCGAAATAAGCAAGGACGGAAAATATATTTTCCTCCCCGAATCTCGAACGGAAAAAGTAGTCGTGTTGGACGCCGAAACGGAAGAAATCGTTACGGTTATCGAATCGGGCTATCCTTACGTTTCGGACGGCGTTGTTTCCGATAATTATTATTATCTCTCTTTTTTCAAAAACGTGGACGGAGATAATATCGGCGGAGTAATAAAAATAGATATTCCTTCTTTCGAGTTTAAGGAAATAAAAGTTTGGGAATATGAAATTGATAAAGTCGGGCTTACAAACTCGGACGAGCTTTTATATACCGTCGTTCCGAGCGATTCGACCGTTAAAATTTTAGAGGCTAAAACGCTTCGAACAATTTCGGAAACGAAATTGCCCGGCAGTCTGAAATACATTGCGGTAAGTAAAAATAACTATCGTTGAGTTTTTAGCGGAAATAAAAACTTGTTAACCAAAAAGTAAATGGGTTAATCAGATGAATAAAAAAATGATTTATTTAATCGGCGCGGCGCTTCTTTTTGCCGGAACGGTTTTTTCTCAGAGCGGCGGAAAGATAGTCGGAAAAGTAACCGACAAGGAAACCGGCGAAGCGCTTCCCGGATGTAACGTGATAATTCTCGATTTGATGATGGGCGCGGCAACAGACGCGGACGGAAGCTATTTAATATTGAACGTTCCGCCCGGAGAATACGACGTTAAGGCGCAGATGGTCGGTTATAAAGCGCTTGTGCAGAAAGGCGTGAAAGTTATCTCCAACTTGACGACGAAGGTTGATTTTAAAATTTCGCAAGAAGCCGTTAAGCTGGAAGAAATTACCGTCGTCGAATATAAAAATCCTCCCGTGCAGAAAGACCTTACGAATAAAATTCAAGCGCGGACCGCCGATGAAATAGAAAGAATTCCGAAAACTACGGTGGAAGATTTGCTTACTCAGCAAGCGGGAATTGTGAAAAACATCAGAACCGCTCCGGTTTCTTCTCTTCCGGTGTTCGGTCAGTTCGCCACCGTGCCTTCTGACGGACTCCATTTCCGCGGCGGCAGGGAAAACGAAACGCTCTTTCTTTTTGACGGGCAGAACGTTAACGACGCGCTCTGGGGCGGTTATTATATCGACGTTGTTCCCGAGCTTGCAATCAGTTCGATGGAAACTTACACCGGAACGTTTCTCCCTAAATACGGCGAAGCGATGTCGGGCGTGGTTTCAATTTCTACGTTCGACCAACGTAATCTGAAACCGAAATTTGCGCTTAAGGGATTTTCCGACCAACTGATAAAGGGAAATTCGCATAATACTTACGGCGGCGAGGTTTTCTTTTCCTCCGCGCTTCCGTTCTACGATAAGATAGGCGTTATTTTCGCTCACAGAATTTTCAGCACGGACGGATACATCAACGGCTACATTTATCCCGAATACGTAAACAGCGAAGGAACCGACAAAAGCGGCGACCCTATTGAAGTTCCGATGCAGTATATGGATTCTCAATTTTCGCTCGGAAAAATATTATGGCGGCCCGTCCCGGAATTAAAAATTACTCTCGGCGGTTATTTTTCGAAATCAAACAGAGGCGTTTACAATCATTATTTCAAATATAATCCTTACGGAACGCCGCGCGTAAGGCTGGACAACGACTTGCTTTATGCAAAAGTCAATTACGTTTTCAGCGAAAGCAGTTTTTTGAATTTTTCAATCGAAAATTATGAGCGCGGTTTCACTTCAAACGTTTACGACGATCCGGCTCTTTATCAAATTCTTCCGCAAACCGGAACGGCGGAGTTTTCAATCGTCGGCGAAGATTGGGTTTATTTCAAAACGAATTTCAAACGTCAAGCCGCAAAACTCGATTACGTTTGGCAGATAAACGCAATTCATAATCTTTCGCTCGGCGCGGAATTTCAGAAATTAAGAACGCAGCTGGAAAGAAGAAATCCCGACGGCGGAACGGCTTTGGAACAATACGATTACAGCCCGATTCAACTCAGCGGATACGCGAACGACAAAATGGAATTCAGCGATATGGGAATGATAATAAATTTCGGCGCGCGGTTTGATTACGTTGACACAAAAAGAAAAGTTCTCGTAAATCTTGCGCGGATGACGGACTTAACCGCTCCGATGGAAGACGCTAAGCCGCAGTTTTACGTTTCGCCGAGATTCGGAATCAGTTTCCCGATTGCGGAGAAAGCCGCTTTCCGTTTCGGCTACGGTTTCTATTATCAATTCCCAAACTATTTCAAAGTGTTTCAGGGAACTTACTATCTTGAAGCGACCGGCGAATACAGACCGAATCCGCAGTTGGAAAATACGCCGATTGCAAATACTCAAATTGAACCTGAAAAAACAACCAACTACGAATTCGGCGTGCAGACGATGGTTTCTCCTTTCGTTTCGCTCGACGTGACGGCGTTTTACAGAAAGACCAGCAATTTGATCGGCGTTGTAATGAACGAAACCACCGAGGGAAAACGTTTCATGACGATGGGCAACATCGATTATTCCACGGTCAAAGGAATTGAAGTTTCGCTGAAGAAACACTTCTCAAATAATTTTTCCGCATTCTTTAATTACACTTATTCGAAAACCCTCGTTAGCACTTCGGTTCTGTTTGAAATGCCTACGAGCGAATCGCGGACGTTTCCCGCAAACTGGGATCAGCCGCATTCTTTTAGAGGCAACATCTATTATCAAATGAAAAGCGGATTCGGATTTTCGCTTTACGGAAGCTACTCGTCCGGTTTTCCTTACACGCGCTCGGCTTTCGACCCCAACGGCGAACGCAGTCCGTGGGTGCATCAATTCGATATAAATATTTTTAAGAATTTTGATTTCTTCGGGATGAAGCAGCAGTTTTATATTCAAATATTAAACGTAACGAACGACAGAAACGTTTGGTGGGTTTACGCCGATTCGGGAATCCCCGGAGACGACGCAAACGCCTCAACCTCTCACGATTATACAAATAATCCTTCGATGTACGGTCCGGGAAGAACAATTCAAATCGGGTTTAGAATATGGAACTGAGAAAATTAAATATGGTTTTGTTCGCGCTGCTCTTGTCGGCGGTTCCGGCTTCTCTTTTTGGGCAGAACAATCCGATGTCGTTTAAGCGCTGGAACGAAATGAACATTAACAAAGTTGCAACGACGTTTAACAACGTTGGAATGCTGAATAACGGAAACAATCAGAACGCAAGTCTGGCGCGAATTCCGTCGTTCGAATATCCTCAGGGAAGCGGTTTGAATTGGGGCACCTGCGTGGCGGTAGTTGTGGGCGCGCCTTTTGGGCAAGACCCCGCGGTTGTCGGCGGCGTGAATCCGGAAGAATATCCGTACCTCGACGGAACGATGGACGAAGGACCCGCCGACTTTTGGAACGAAGAACATTTCGCTCCGTATCCTGAATTTACAAATGAAAATCTAGCTTCGGTTAGTAATGATCCTAATTCTTGGCCGGCTTCGTGGCCGGATAAATTGCCTAACTATATTTTCAAAGACGGCGTCTCCGATGAAATTATTGAAAACAACGGACTTCCGGTTGAAAATATTTATTTCGATTCGGAAACAGGTTGGCCGGGTTTTGGGAAAAACGGAAAGCAAATCGCCGATCAGGAAACTTTCAGCGTAATGTACGGCTGGGGCGGAACCGATCAGCTTGGAAGCGGCAATTCTAAAACAAGATGGCTTCGCACGCAGCTGATTATGCGCGGCTTGGCTTGGGAAGGAACGCTTTACGAAAATTTCATCGTTTGGGTTTTTATATTGCGAAATCCCAACGACAAACCGATTACGGATTTACGTATGGGCGTTCACTCCGATTTCGGATTCCTTCCCGCGTTTTTACCCGGCGTAAATTTCGACGACGACAGACATTATTTCGATTCGAAACTGCAGCTTGCTTACGGATGGGACGACGACGGCTATGAAGAAAATCCGCTCGGCGGCGGCGTCTTAAATCCCGAAGATATTGCTTGGGCGGGTGTAGTCGCGCTTCAAATGCCCGGCGGCGACGGGAAAATTAAAACTTACGACGCGACGAACTTTTGGATGGGACAAACGACCGCAAGCGGAAGCGGCGGAGACCCGGAAATGTATTACAAATGGAATTTGCTGAACGAAGACGACCCCGAAGACAGCGACGGCGACGGAATTGACGACGACTTTGACCACAACGGCGTTCCGGACGACCAAGACGGCGGTCCCGGATATTACATTGGAATCGGCGCCGACGGTCTTCAGATTATCGGCTCAAACCCGTTCACTCTTCAACCGGGAGAAAGCGATACTCTGATTTTTGCCACGGTGTTCGGAAAGAGCGAAAAGGATATTAAAAGCAACGCGCTGCGCGCTATTACGCTTTACGAAAACAATTGGGAAGTAGTAAAAGCTCCGCCGGCGCCGGAAGTGGAAGCGTTTGCAGACGATCAAAAAGTTACGCTGGTTTGGGGAACCAAAAGCGAGGAAGACGAACAGTTTGAAGGATATAAAATTTATCGCTCGCAGGACAACGGCAAAACCTGGGGCGACGAAAGCTTTACCGATTTCGACGGCGGAATCCATTACGTTCCGCTTCGGCAATACGATTTGGAAAACGGGGTGAAAGGTTATTATCAAACGTTGCCCGAATATGCGTGGTATTATCTCGGCGACGATTCGTGGGTACCGACGAGGTTTGTAGTTGAAGCCGACACAATTAAAGGTTTTAATTTAGGGTATAAACTAACTCATTTTAACGACGGCGACAGCGTTAACGTTTTTGTCGATCGTTCGGTTTCCAATGGAATTGAATATCAGTATTATGTTGCCGCTTACGATTCCGGAAACGGAATTATAGGCCCGCTCGAAAACAGCGCGGCTTCAAACCCGGATGAATTTAACAATTCGGTTAAAGTTCGTCCCGAACTTCCGACGGCAAAAACCGGTTTGGGAAAGGTTCGCGTTGTTCCAAATCCGTATAAAATTGCCGAAGTGTGGGAGAATAGCTGGGATTCGCACGTAATTCAGTTTACCGGATTGCCGGAAAAAGCTACTATTATGATTTTCAACAGCTCCGGCGAAACGGTTAAAACGCTTTACCACGATTCAATGTCGAGCATTGAAGCGTGGGATCTGAAAAACGAATATAATCAACAGGTTTCGGCGGGCGTTTATTTTTATTATATAACGTCTTCTTTAGGCGAAACAAAAGGTAAATTTTTTGTAATTCTCTAATTGGAGTTTGCAATGATCTGTAAATTGTTAAATCGATTTGAATTTAAATCAAACAAATTATTTGCGCCGCTTCTTATTTTGTTTTTTACGGTCGCCCAAATATCCGCGCAAAACGTGGATTACTCGGGAACTTCCGCGGCGAATTTTCTGAAAATTGGAGTGGGCGCGCGACCGATGGCTATGGGCGACGCGGCAATCTCGACGGTTGACGACGCCACGGCGCTATATTGGAACGTCGGGGCGATTACGCGAATTGAAAAAGACGTCTCCGTTTCTATTTCTACGATGGATTGGTTTGTCGAAACGCGGAATTCCTACGTAGCCGCGGTTATGCGGTTCGGAGATTTCGGAAGCGTCGGCGTTGACCTTCAATTTATGGATTACGGCAAAATTGAAGAGACGACCGTTTACGATCAGAACGGAACGGGAAGATTTTTCTCGGCTAACGATTTTGCGTTCGGGCTGGCGTATGCAAAACAATTAACCGACAGATTCTCATTCGGCGTTAAAATAAAATATATTAGAGAAACCCTCGCCAACGCAAGCGCGGACGCTTTCGGGATAGACGTCGGCGCGGTATTCCGCACTTCGTTTTTTAACAACAACCTAACTCTTGCGGCGGCGCTTTCTAACTTCGGAACAAAGATGAAGTTCGACGGAAGGGACTTGGACGTAACTTACACTGTGCCGGGCAATCCGAGCGGAAAACAAATTCCCGCGAGTCTCTCAACAATCGAATGGGAAATCCCGCTTCTCTTTAGATTCGGCGTTTCAAATTATTTTGTGAATAACGACGACTGGTCTGTGCTTGCTTCTTACGACATCTACGACAGCCGCGATTATAACGTCCGCCACAACCTCGGCGCGGAAATAGGATACGATAAAATTATCTATTTCAGAGCGGGCTATAAATTCAACTACGACGAAGTTACTTATACTTTGGGAATGGGATTGGACTTCGGTAAATTTATCGATACGCGAATCGTTCTCGATTATTTATATTTGGATTACGGAGTGTTCGGTTCGTTTAACCAATTTACAATGAGAATCGATCTTTAATTGAAGCGGAATGAAGATGAAAAAGATTAGTTTAATTACGTTTGTCGTTTTATACGCCGCCGCGATTTTTGCGCAGAGCGATAATCCGATGCAGTATCAGCGTTGGAATAGATTTGACATTAATAAAATAAGCACGGAATTTAACAATACGGGAATGCTCTGCAACGGAAACGAACAATCCACGTCGCTGGCAAGGCAGCCTTCTTTCGAATATCCTTCCGGAAGCGGTTTGAGCTGGGGAACGTGCGTGGGCGTCGCCGTTGGCGCGCCGATTGATCAGGATTCCGGAGCGGTCGGCGGCTGGCCAGATCCGGCGGGCGATTATTCAGCCTTCTGCGACGCTACAATGGACGAGGGTCCGGCGGCGTATTGGGACGAAGAGCACTTTTTTCCTTATCCGCAGTTTGTAAACGGAAACGGCGCTTTGATGAGCGACGACCCCGAAACTTGGCCCGCGCAATTTCCTTCCGCATATCCCGTATTGAACGACCCGATTTTGTTTGATCCCGAAACCGGCTGGCCCGGATTCGGACCTAACGGCGAAAAACTTGCCGACCAGGAAAGTTTTTCCGTTGTGCAGGCTTGGGGCGGAACCGATCAGTTGACGGCTACCGGACGAACTTATCCTAATTTTCTGAAAACCCAAATGATTATCAGAGGAATGGCTTGGCGGGGAACGCTTTACGAAGATTTCATAGTTTGGGTTTACGTTATCAGAAATATCGGCGACGCGCCTATTAGAGATATGCGCGCGGCAATTCACGCCGATTTCAGTTTCATTCCGCAGTTTTATCCCGGAATCGGTTACGACGACGACAGACATTATTACGATCCCGATTTACAGCTGGCTTACGGAACGGACGACGACGGTTACGAAGAAAGTCCGCTCGGAGGAGTTCTAAACCCAAATCAAATTCCTTATGCGGGAGTTGTCGCCCTGCGTATGCCCGGCGGCGACCATAAAGTTCACGCATACGACGCGTTTCACTTTTGGATGGCTGCGACAACTCCGGCGGGAAACGGCGCGCGCTCCGATTGGTATTTCGAATACAACGTGGAAAATCTTAACGACCCGCAGGACAGCGACGGCGACGGAATCGACGACGACTTCGACGAAAACGGAGTTCCCGACGCTATTGAAGGAGGACAAGGATATTATCTCGGTCTGGGCGCGGACGGCTTGCAAACGTTAGGCTCGGCGCCTTTTACGTTAAATCCCGGAGAAGCCGACACGCTGATCTTTGCAACCGTTTTCGGTTCGAGCGAAAAGAAAATTAGAACAACCGCAAAACGCGCGATTGTTCTTTACGAAAACAATTGGGAAGTTATTGACGCTCCGCCCGCGCCAATCGTTGAAGCCAAACCCGACGACAGAAAAGTAAAACTTATTTGGGGAACCGAAAGCGAACGGGACCCGGAATTTGAAGGATACAAAATTTATCGTTCTTCCGACGGCGGCGTTACTTGGGGCGAACAAACTTTCAAAGATTTTGAGGGCGGCGTTCATTACGTTCCGCTCGACCAATTCGATCTGGAGGACGGCATAAAAGGCTACTATAAAACGATTCCTCAATACGCCTGGTTTTATCTCGGCGACGACAAATGGGATCAACTCCGTTTTACGGTTGAGCAAGATACGTTTCGGTATTTTGACGTCGGCGATACCGTTAACGTTTTCATAGACAACGACGTCGTTAACGGAATTACATATCGTTATTACATCGCCGCTTACGACAGCGGAAACGGAATTACCGGACCGCTTGAAAACGGATACTCAAATAATCCGGAGGAGATGAACAATACCGTAAGCGTCGTTGCGCGCGCGCCGGCGGCGGATAAAAATCTCGACGATGTTCGAGTAGTTCCTAATCCGTATATTGTAGCCGAGCTTTGGGAACAGGGATTGAACGATCACGAAATACAATTTGTAAATATGCCGGCGAAAGCGACGATAAGAATTTTTAATTCCGCCGGAGAATTAATAAAAACAATTTATCACGAAGCTGCAAACGCGCTTGCGCCGAGCATCGCCAAGTGGAATTTGATGAACGAGTATAATCAGCTTGTAAGCCCGGGCGTTTACTTTTACTATATTGATTCGGATATCGGACGGAAAACGGGGAAAATATTTATTGTTTTATAGTTAATAACGATTAGTAAAAATAACGGACTTATTTTATTGAGCGCGTCAAAAAATGAAAACGAATGATAATATAACCTTGCCGAAACCGTTTGCCGTTGCGGTTGACGATTTGGGCTGGATGAACGGCGGTTCCCTAGCCGAAAGCGGCGGACCGTGGCGAATCGGGTTTAAAAGAAAAATGGAACTATCCGATTATCATCCTTTTGTTGAAGTTGGAAAAGCCGTTGGAGTAAGAATTCAAACCCTTTTCACGCTTGCGGAAATGGATCGATTAAACGTTTTGAAAAATTATCCTACCGCTACGCAAGCGGGAAAGAACTGGGACAACTCCTCGAATGTTTCTTTCGAACAATTAAAAATAATTGACTATGTAAAAGATAATTCCGCTTATATGGAATTCGGACTTCACGGCGTAGGGCACGAACATTGGGAAAACGGAAAAAGAACCCGCGCCGAGTGGTATGATATGGAAAACGATAAGCCGTGGAGCGAAAAAGACACGCTCGATCATATCAAAGCATATAAAGAAATATTAGCGCAATACGGGTTAACGAAAGAAAACGGACATTCGTTTCCCGAAAGTTTTGTTCCCTGCAGTTGGGCAATGTATTGGAATCCCGACGGCGATTACAGCACGGCGAAAGCGCTGCGCAAAGAAGGTGTGAAGTTTGCCAATACTTGGTTTGAGACGTTCGAAGAATTAAATCCTCCCGTCAAATTCGGCGGCGGAATAGATCACGGAATGCTTGTCGTTAACCGCTATAATTACGGAAACGAATGGTATATGGTTTCTTCAACGCCGAAAAAAAAGCCGAAAGAATTTAAGACGAACGTAATAGAATCTCACTGGGCAAATTGGCTGGCTACCGACGAATTCCTTCAACCCGAAACAAACCGGAAGTGGATTGATTTTTACAAAGGAATTCAAAAAAGCGAAACTCATTATTTAGCTAAAAACACCGAGCAGTTTTCATCGCAGTGGCTGTATATGAAATTCGCAAAGATTAAAAGCTCGGGCAAAGGAAAACTGATAATCGATAATAGAAAAATGCCGGACGAGGTTTATGAAAACGATTTGCTCGGCGCTTTGGTTATTAAAATAAAATTAAAGGAAAACGAACATCTTTCGGAAGCTTCTATTAACGGCGAGAGTATCTCCGCGTATTTTGAGGACGCCGGCTGCGGTTTTATTTATCTTTCCAGACTGCAGAAAAAAAATTATGAACTAAAATATAAAACCGGCAAAAAGATGATTTCCGAAACCGTTTATAACGACGGAACTTACAATGTCTATCGTTTTTCGAAGAACGGAAACGAAGTTAAAATTGATTTAAAAATGTATGGAACGCAGGAAGTTAAGGTTTATTCCCGGAAACCGAAAAGGATTTCAATATCTAATAAGAACTTAAAACTTCTCTCTAAAAAATACGACGAGCCTTTGGGCTTGCTTCGGTTAAAATTGAAAGCGAATGATTTTCAGGGAGAACGGGGAATTATAAAACTAAATCTTTAGGTGAAAATGAAAAACAAAAGCGGTCTGGTATTTATTTTGTTATCCGTAATTTTTCTGTTCGGATGCGCGGGTAAAGAAATAAAAGTCGCCTCAAAAAACATTGCGCTCGAATTTGATAAAAATCTTTTTACGAAAATATCTTCTCCTTACTTTGTTCCCGATACCGTATTCTCCGGTTTCGTCGCATCCGATTATTTGACGTTAAAAGATTCAATAATTAAAAAATTTAAATTCAAAAGATCGGAAATTAAATCGCTTGACGATAAAACCGTTTTAATAGTCGCCGGCGACGCCGAATATCAAGGCGGAATAATTACCAAAGAAATATCGGCGGTTTCTTATAAGGAATTCCCCGACTTTCTTTTTACAAAAGTAAAATATATTAATAACGGCAAAAACTCAATCAAAGTTGCGGGATGGATTAATAACGATTATATAATCCCTCAAAAAGACGCCGCGGAAATATTTTGGTCTTATCAAAGCGGAACGTACGAAGAACGACCCGATTGGGTTAGGCAAGTTCCAAACGGATTCTTTCAGAAAAATTATATGGGAATGAACGCCTCCGATTACGGCGGCGGCACGCCGGTTTCCGACGTGTGGACGAAAGATTTCGGACTCGCGGTCGGGCACGTCGAAAAAGTTCCGAAACTCGTTTCGCTTCCGGTAGAAAGAAAGAAAAACGGCGGCGGAGTGGAATTAAAAGTTGAATATGCAAAAGAGCGAAAATTAAATCCGGGCGATACTCTTGAAACGTTTACGACTTTTATCGCGGTTCATAAAAAAGATTATTTCAGAACGTTGAGCGAATACGCCAAATTTATGCGGGATGAAAACGGCGTTGTATTCGATAAAGCGCCTAATGATTCCTACGAACCGGTTTGGTGCGCTTGGGGTTACGAAAGAAATTTCACGGTCGATGAAATTTTAAATACGCTTCCCAAAGTAAAAGAGCTTGGTTTTAAATGGGTTGTGCTCGACGACGGCTGGCAAACCGCCGAAGGAGATTGGTATCTTAATCCGAAAAAATTTCCGAACGGCGACGCCGATATGAAAGCGTTTGTTGATAAAATTCATTCATACGGTTTGAAAGCAAAACTGTGGTGGGCGCCGCTTGCCGTTGATCCGGGAACCGACTTAATTAAAAATTATCCCGATATGATTCTGTTGAACAAAGAGGGGAAACCGCAGGATATTTCTTGGTGGGACAGTTATTATCTTTGTCCGGCGTATCAGCCTACTTTGGATTACACAAAAAATCTTGTCGAAAAAATGATGGGAGATTGGGGATACGACGGTTTGAAGATTGACGGACAGCACCTGAACGCCGCGCCTCCGTGTTACAACCCTGCGCATCATCATAAATATCCCGAAGAATCAACCGAAGCTATGCCCGGATTTTTCAAACTAATTTATGAAACGGCTCTTTCAATTAAGAAAAATGCGGTTGTGGAAGTTTGTCCGTGCGGAACGGCTTACAATTTTTTCCTTCTCCCTTACGTAAATCAAACGGTAAGTTCCGATCCTACTTCCTCTTGGCAGATAAGGCTGAAGGGAAAAACAATGAAAGCTCTGATGGGCTCGGACGCGCCGTATTACGGAGATCACGTGGAGCTGAGCGACGATAAATCCGATTTCGCTTCCACCGTAGGAGTAGGCGGAGTAATAGGAAGCAAATTTACCTATCCGCCCGGCGTTTACTTAAACGCGGAAAGCGGCGACGTAAGTCTTACGCCGGAAAAAGAGAAGAAGTGGAAAAAGTGGATCGATATTTACGAAAGATATAAACTTCCGAAAGGAAAATATCTCGGCAATCTTTACGACGTCGGATTCGACAAACCGGAAACGCACGTAATTAAGAAAAACGATACTTTGTTTTATGCGTTTTACTCGGATAAGTTTAACGGACGTTTGGAGTTTAGGGGATTGGATAGTTCTAAGAAATATAAAGCGTTTGATTACGTTAATTATAAAGAGCTTGGAGAGATTGACGGCTCCAAACCCTTTATTGATACGTCTTTCGGGAAATATTTGTTAGTGAAAGTTTCTCCGATAAAATAATTCGCGGTCAATTTTGTTTTTTGTTTTGCGCGTTCGAAAACCAGCGCTTAACGTAAGTTCGTAATTCCGGAGATACTTTTTTGTTCCCGGTTCCGAGCAAATCTCCGAAAACCGGTTCGCCGTTTCTTAATTTGATTTCCAATGTAGCTTCTTCTTTTTCAAAATTGATTTTGTAAAAATAAGAGCGCTTGCGTTTTACCGAACCGGTAAAATCTTTAATGCAATTCCGTTGCTTTCTACTCCATGAAATCTGTTCCTTAACGGTTAACAGCGGTGTTATTATTTCGTTTCCGTCAATCGGCGGCGCCGGAAAAGATTCGAGCGCTTTCTTTTTTTCTCTTACGCGTTCAAGATTTGTTTTGTCAACGGTATTGATTTCCGCGACTAACGAAATTTTAGGAAACGGAATATTTACGCTCGCGCTTCTTTTTCTTATTCTTTCGAGCTTTATTATTAAAGCGTCAAAGTCCTTTTCGTTTATCAGTTCGGAAATCAATTTATTCGAAATTTCGAGCGATAGTTCCGGGAAGTAACTCAGAAGCCGCATTAAATTTTCATTTATCGAATCGATATGCGTCAGCAGTTTAATTATTCTGTCCGATCTTTTTTGCGCCGTAACAATAAATCGATTGAACAAAATAAAACTTTCGCGAGAAATGAATTCGGGGTTGATCTTGCCGAGAATTTTACGCATACTTTCCGTCGCCGGAAAAAACGCAAGCCGTAAAATTTCTTTCTGCTTTGTTCTGATTAGTTTCTTTAAAAGTTCCGTTTCGTTGTATAACTGAAACGTAGTATTGATTTCATTTAACTTGACGATCAGATATGCCATTGCCGGATTGGTTTTGATTAATTCCTCAAAATCTTTCCCGAGCAAGATTATCGCTTTTACTAAATCCCAATGAGAGTCGTTATATCTTCCGGCAAGACGAATAATTCTTTTAGGAATTGAATCGAAAAAAGGTTCAAAATTATGATGAACTTTTTTTGCTCGCTTCTTCTTTTCATCCCTTTCGATTTTGGGGAGTTCAATTGTTCTTTCGGTCAAATTTATGTTTGGAACAACGCCAATCCAAAATTCGCTTTCCGCGGCTGAAACATAAGCGTCCCAATGCGGATAACCGATTACGAAAAATCCGCCGTAACTGTTTTCATCTGAAAAATCAAAAATATTTTTTGGGGGAACGGATGAAATAATATGTTCGGGAAGTTTTCTTTTCATTAAAAATATTAAATAGAATTCGCAACGGAAAAATAGATTAATTTATTTCTTCGGCAAGTCTGTAATTTACGATTGGAAGAAGGCGCAGATTTAAAATCGGCGACTAAATGTTTATAGGGGGAAAAGAACTACTGAACTTAATCGGAGCTTTAGCCCAAAAAACGCCGGAGCTAATTGTATTGATGGACTTTGTTTTGGGCTGAAGCCCGGCGGTTTTTTTATTCTTTTTCCGTCGGCAAAAGACCGCCGGCAATTGAGATAATTAATCGACGACTAATTTTACAAAATTCAAATTGTAACTTGCAAATTCGGAATCAAATAGGTTTCGATATATTTCCTTTTCAGAGGGCGCTAGCTAAATCAAAAAAAATGAGAATACTAAAATATTTTCGGCGTCAACTCCGGATAGAAAGCCGGCGTTGTAAGCTGCGTATAATATCGCTCCTACGGAGCTTAAAAAATAATTTGTGTTTTACTATTACCATACTTTCGCTCCTATGGAGCTTAAACGTTAAATTGGAAAAAATCAAACAAAAGAAGAAATCGTTTCTATTCGATTAACAAAGCATCGTAGATGCGAAATTATGGTAAAGAGAAACCGTTCTAGAAAGAAAAAGCGCCGTAGGCGCGATATTATTGATTTAGAGAAAACAAAAAATCCGGTATGTAACGCACAAAGCGCGCTTATTTCCAATAATAGAACTCTTTGAATAACTCGATAAATACTCATCTTGGACGGGCGAAGCAAAATAAATAATTAAATTTTACGCCATACATAAAGATTTTCACTAACGATTTCAAACAATAAACGGGTTTTGCGAAGCCCCCTTATATTACAAAAATTTAATTTTTAACGAAAATTTGCGCGCAGTAAATATAATTTTGATCTGTTAACTGAAAAAGTCAACGCTATTCAGGCATGGTCAATCTACCTCTTACGCAATGAAAATGCTTTGGAATTACGAATTACAAATTTTGAATTATGAATGTTGAATTGTGAATGAAGTAATTTAGTCATTTGCGGATCGGTTATGAGTCATGGGTTATGAGTAATGGGATATGAGTTTTTTCCCGTCTTTCGTTTTTCGTCTCCGCGTTTTATCTCTTACCTCTCCCTTCTTACGTCTAACTTCTTCCCATCTATTTTCAAAAAAACAAATTATTCTGTAACAAATCAACATAGTTCCGCGTCTTTAGAACAGAGACTATGAAAATCAAAGAGACCAGATACCACATACTGATTCGGCAATATAAGAATCTGATTTACGGTTACGCGTTTTATATGATGAAAAACCGGATGGACGCCGACGACGTTACGCAGGAAGTTCTTATTAAAATTTGGAAGAATATAAATTCGTTCAATTATCTTTCGGCAAAAAGCTGGATAATGAAAACAACGCATAATTTATGCATCGATTATCTGCGGAAAAGAAAGAGAGAAACGGAATATAATTATAGCGTTGAAGATGTGGACGAATCGAAAATAAAAACGGAAGGGAAAAGAGAGAATCCCTTATTTCAAATGCAAATTATGAATATGAAAGAAAAAATTAAGGAAGCTTTAACGCGATTGCCCGAAAAACTGAGATCGGTTTTCATCCTTTACGAAATTGAAAAATTCAAGTATCGGGAAATTGCCAAAATATTGGATATGCCTTTGAACAGCGTGAAAGTTTATATTATGCGCGCGCGTAAAGAGCTTCAAAAAGAATTGAATAAATATGAGCTGCAAGATGAATGAAAAAATAAAAATAGACGAAAATCTTCACGACGAAATTATTGCCGCGGCATACGGAGAGGCGTCCGAAGTTGTAAAAGAAAAAATTGAAAAGCTGATAAAAGAAAACGAACAAGCCGCCGAATTGTTTGCGCGCTATTCCGAAACTGCGGAAGCCGTGCGGCAATTGGAACCGGAAGATTGCCCGAACGAATTGATTGCCGGAGTCTTAGCTTCGCAAAAAATCGGGAAAATTAAACGATCGTTTATTTACGATTGGTTTTCAATATTATATTCGAAGCCCGCCGTTTCAGCCGTTGCGGGGTTTGCCGTTGTTATTGTAATTGCGGCTACTCTCATTTTTAACGTTAACAGACCGCAATATAACGGCTACACAAAATCGGAAGTTGAAAAAGCAAACAAAGAAACTCAAATGGCTTTGAACATTGTCGGCAGATTTTTTGCCGAATCGAAAGAAGTCTTAAAAGAAAATATATTAATTGATAAAATCGGTCGGCCGGTTCAAAAAGGAATTAACGAATTAAATAAATTATTTTTAACGGGAGGAAAAAATGAAAAACTTATTAATTAAAACCGCAATTGCGCTGCTTCTGTTTAGCGGAATGATTTTTGCGCAAGACGACGATTATTCAAAATATCCGGGTTATGTGGATTTCGGAAATTTTGAAAAATATGAAGACTCGGATAACATAACCGAAGTCGTAATTGAAGAAAATCTACTAAGAATGGTCGCAAAATTAGCCGGAGACAAGGACGAAGAACTTTCCGGTTTGATAGGCGGGCTGAAATTGATTAAAGTGTATTCGTTTGAAGTCGATAAAAACAACGAAACCGACATAAAAAAACGGATTAAAAACGTCGATAAAAAATTGATGGATCAAGATTGGGACAGAATCGTCCGCGTCAAACAAAAAGACGAGATAACGAACATATATATCAAAACGGCTAACGACAATAAAGTTTTAGGATTGGTTGTGGCTTCGCTTGAAAAAGACGGCGAAGCGACTTTTGTAAATATTGTCGGCAATATCAATCTCGAAACAATTGGCAGGTTGAGCGAAAAGTTTAATATTCCCGAACTCGAAAAAGTAAGCGGCGACGAAAAAGACGACGAGGGCGGAGATGAAAAATAGAATCTTTTTAATTCCGTTAGTTGTTATTCTATTCTCTGTTACGGGATGTTTCGGCGTAAACGGTAATTTCAAACAAATGCGGAATTATCTGTTAAACAACATCGACGGCAGTTTTAAGAAAGACACGGAGTTTGCCGTAGGTCCCGCCGCTATTGCGCTGGCGGGATTTGCGGCTTCTTTCTCAGACGAAAAAGACGGCGAGTTTGCTTCCGACGTTCTCGGAAATATTTCCAAAGTGCAGATTGGCGTTTACAAAGTAAAAAAAATGAATAAGTTCAGCTTGAATTTTCCGCTGTTGAAAAATATCTCGGAAAAGATGGAGCGTAAAGGCTGGAAATATATTGTTCGCACGATTGAAGACGGGGAAATGACCGCGATATTTTTACCGAAAGACTTGGAGCGCGGGGTGAAAAAACTATTCATTTTTTCCGTGAATGACAGACAAAGAGATTGTTTTGGTTGAAGTTTACGGCGACCTCGACGAGGTAGTCGAACTTGCCGTAAGAGATCGCGGATTGGAGAACGGGTTTATTGATTAAGAGGTTTTGAATAACATAGCGCGGTAAACCGCAATGGATAATTGACAATGGAAAATGGATAATTTATCTCGGCGGCTTGTCTCGGCGCAACAAAGTGAAGCCGGAAGCGCAGCGGAGACGGATGGAAGATCGGAATTTTGAGTGTAACAATAGTTATTTCGGTTCAACCGATTTGAATTTTTTCATCCCGACATCCATCTATCCATTCCACAAACAAACGAAGAGAATGGTTGAATGACTGATTGATTGAATGGAAAAAACGATGAAAGAAAATCATTCATTCCAGCATCCATTCATCCCTTCTTTAATTAATCTTCAAAATTTCTTTACTGCTGTGTAATAAAGCAATACGCGCGGCAGGCAATAAAAAACAGCTTGTCCCGATTTATCCCGATGCTTTTTGTCGGGGTGTTTTTAATCGGGAAGGATTTATCTTGTAATACTATAAAATCTTATGTCATTCCGGCAATCTTTTAACCGGAATCTCCCATATAAGGATAGATTCCGTAAAAACATCGCTAAATAAGCGGAGCGGAAAAATCCGTTGCGCCGCAAAGGAACGTTTCGCGCGGTTTGTATATTATTTCTCTTCTTTCACTTCTTATTTTTCAGTTTAATTATTCGAAGAAAGATTTTCTTCCGTTGCCGTAAACTATCGGCTCGGCTGACGACATACGACGTTATTGAATTATCCCAATCAAATGAAAAATTAACATTTCGGTTTTGTGATCTATATCATACTAAAAACCTTTTCACACTTTTGTGTTATTGTGCTCATAGGCTTTACGGTTTAATTTAGAATTGTAAAATTTAATTTCAAAAACCGGAGGCAATATGTGCAAGATAAAATTATTCAATTTACTTTTTTTACTTTTTGCGTATTCAATTAATGCGCAGTTAACTAATCCCGATCCCGAAGCCGTTTACGGCGGAAGAATTAGAGGAATGGACGCTTACACGCTTTCAAGCGGCGACGTGAGACTGTTCATTTCAACCGAAAGCGCAAATTCAATCTTTTATGCAGATATGTCAACTTCCGGCTCGCCAACATTCACGTCGTTCACGGTGACGCCGGGGGTTGGCGACGACGACGGATACGGAAGCGGAATTTCTCAACTTAAAGCGCATTCAACTTCGGACCTACTTTTCTTTATTACGTCAAGCAAAGATTTGCTTCAAACGTCCGTTTCATCAAGCGCGGTAACGACTGTCGTATCCGGCGGCGTGGACGCATTTACAATATACAACCCAACATACTTAATGTATATGTCCGGCGCGGATTTCCATTGGGGAACGCTTGACGCTTCGGGCGCGTTTACCGAAGACGCAAATTCTCCTCGTCCGGCGGGCAACGCTGATCAAATTGTCGTTAATCCCGTTACGCAAAAAGTTTATTTAATTAATTTGGGAACTACAGTAACAATTTATGAATCGACCGACGCGATTACGGCTTTTTCCGCTACGACAAACTTTCTTACTATCAACACGACAACTTTATCAGCTACGGGATATTCTTGGACTGCATTGGGGTTTGGCCCCGACGGAGCGTTATTTGTAGGCGGCGGAGATACTTCGGCGAATACAATTTATGCGGCTTATACGGAAGACGACGGAACGACATGGACAATTGACGCGACGGCTGTGCAAGGCGTCGGCGGCGGTAATTTTGCCACGCAAGGATCGGCTTCGTCATACACTGTTTATTTCGCGAAATGCTACGCCGCTTTTACCCCGGGTTCGGGTTTCGGAAGCTGGACGACATTCGGAACCGCCAGTTATGAAACTCACGCTAACGACGGCGTTGTAGTGGCAGACCCGGTTAATTCATCGGTAGTTTATATAACAACCGACCAAGGAATAGGCGTTACAAACGACGGCGGTCCGACAATATTTGAAATTGACGACGGCGTTGAAGCGGTTCAAGTGAAGGATTTTGATATGGATGATTCGAAAACTACCGGCTATGCGGCTTCAAAATCCGGAATTAGAGTCGTTACCGACTATTCAACCGCATCGCCTACTTGGTCGAGCGCAATATTTCCGAACGGCGACGGTTCGGGATATTTTTCCGCCGAAATGGTCGGCAATAATACAAGTCAAGCTTATGTTGGAAACGTTAGAGTTTATAAAACCACCGACGGCGGGAGCAATTGGACGAAAGTATTCACTGCGGAAAACGCTCCGTATAGTTTTCCAAACGTCGGCTCGCAAGTGCAGGCGATTGAAGTTTGTCCCGATGATAATAATATCGTTCTCGCGGGATATTACATTCAAGGAACCGATCAAGGGGGACTTTTCTATTCTACCGACGCCGGTTCGAATTGGGATCAAATCCTTTGCAAAGCTTCTACAAAGGGCAACGACGTTGACGTTTACGATATTGCTTTTACGAACGAAGGGGGAAATATCGTTGCCTACGTTGGAGTTTATTATGATCAAAGCGTTGCAATAGCCGATAGAGGTCGCTCGATTTACAGATGCGAATGGGACGGCTCGAGCTGGACGGTAAGGCAAGATATGGACGGCGCGTACACCGCCGTAGGATATGCGATAACGGCTACAATAATCGATCTGGAAACCAGCGTTACCGGAGATTCGCTTTTTGCCTGCGGAACCGACGCCGGTTCTAATAGTCCGATTGCATATTATAAAATATTAAACGGAACGAATGTTTGGACCAATTTTACTTCGTCCGGTTTTCCGTCGTCTTCCGGTCGGCAAGGCAAAGCGATTACGGTTGGGCGCGACACATGTTACGTTGCGGTTGATAATGAAATTTACACGCTCGACATGGCAGCCGGAACGGCATGGACAAGCGCCTACGCATATCCTAACGGCACGGAAATAAACGTTCTTTTTTACGACGATCTTTTAGTGGGCACGGGAACCGGATTGTATGCGCAAAATATTGACGGCTCGCTTCCCGTTGAATTAACGTCGTTTACAGCCGACGAGATTGGCGATAAAGTGCAACTCCGTTGGAACACGGCTACGGAAATCAATAATTACGGATTTGAAATTCAACGACAAAGCGCTGTAAATAATTCCGGCGATATTGGCGGCGGTCCGGCTTCGCCAAACAACGGCTACGCCGCGACACGCTGGGAAACAATCGGATTTGTTGAAGGACACGGCAACAGTTCGTCCCCAAAAGATTATTCATTTTACGACGATAATCTTAGAGGAGAGAAAATTCAATATCGATTAAAACAAATAGATACGGACGGTTCTTTTGAGTATTTCCCGAATGAATTTGGGATTGAAGTTGAAATTGGAATTCCCGAAAAATTCGAGCTGTTCCAAAACTATCCGAATCCGTTTTCCAAAGGCTCCGGCGGAAATCCAAGTACAACAATTAAATATAACTTGGCGAAATCCGGTTTTGTTTCGTTGAAAGTATATAACGTTCTCGGAGCGGAAGTTGCTTTGCTTGTGAACAAAAGACAAAATGCGGGCAGTTACACGGTTAGTTTTAACGCCGCGGAAATGCCAAGCGGGGTCTATTTTTACGCATTAAAAACCGAAGGAACTTCAAATGTAAAAAAGATGATTCTTTTAAGATGAAAGATAGAGCGGAAAATATTTTTAATAATATAAAACTGCGCGGGCTGCATATTCCTAGCCGATGCGCCCGTAGCGGAAATTTATAATACAATCATTCTGGAGATGAAATGAAAAAGTTATTATTGCTTTGCGCGCTAATTGTTACGATAACTTCCGTCGCAGTTCCGCAAAGTATTATTGCTACGCTTGGCGGCAATTCGTCAACCGATTATTATGACATTGTGGATAATACCGGAACAATTTTATTCAGACTTACCGGAGAAGGGCAAGCGGGATTTGGGACGACGACGTTTTCCGACGCGTTAAACGTCAACGGCGGAATTAATTTAGCGTTAAATAATTCCGTTAAGATTAATGGAGAAGCCGTTTTAAGAGAACCCTCGCAAAATCTTTTTGTCGGAACGTTTACCGGAAAATATATCGGCGGCGGGAATTATAACGTCTTTCTTGGTAGAGCCGCGGGACAAAATAATACCGAGGGGAACAGTAATACTTTTTTGGGTTATGTTGCGGGATTTTATAATACGGAAGCCGAGAAGAATACTTTCATCGGTTCTTTTTGCGGGAAAAGTAATGAAACCGGAAATTACAATACTTTTGTAGGGGCGCAAGCCGGAAGAGATAACGTTTCGGGAGTTGGAAATTCGGGGCTCGGATACGGAGCCGGAACTAATAACGAAACCGGAGACGCCAACGTTTTTATCGGAGATAACGCCGGTTATAACGGAACCGATTTAGAGTATAATGTATTTGTAGGATATTCAGCGGGGAAAAATGCTACGGG
>JAADIR010000259.1 GCA_013151245.1 Chlorobiota bacterium | reverse complement strand
CTCCGGCAATTTGCCAAATATATTTAACCGGAGACCAATGAACTTGCAAACCGATATCGCGCGCCGAAGATTGCGCCGCGGGAATCATTCTATTAATTACCTCCGCTCTTTCCATTACGGGAATCTTCCAATCCGGTTGTTCTCTTTGGAGACTGAATTCCGGAATCTGTTGTCCAAACCGCAAATAGCCGTTTGAAAATTTGAAGTCGCCGTAAGCGTCGAGCAATCCGAAGTATCCGGTTTTGTTGTATTTAAAAATTCCCATTACTTTATACCCGAAAGCGCTTGCGTTTGGAACGCTTCCTTTTACCCAAAGCTTAACTCGTCTGACCGTAAAACCCTGATAATCATTATTGATTTTATACAAGCGGAACTGCCCGTATCCGTTCCACTCAAAAGTAGTTTTATTATTTTGAGCGAAAAGAATAATCGCCGATAAAAACAATAACAATATTGTTTCCGTAAATTTCATAATAAAACTCCCAAAAGAATTTTAACGGCGACCGCAAACAGAACCACGGCGTATAACGACTTTACCCATTTCGGTTTTGCTTTTCCGCTCATAAACATACCGCCTAATTGCGAGCCGATAACAACGGCGATTACAACCATAATCGTCAAAGTCCAATTAAAATGCCCTTCAGCCATGTGACCGAGATAACCGGAGAAAGACGAGAACGTAACGACAAACGCGGTTGTAGCCGCGGCTTGTTTTGTTTTATATCCCATCCACATCAGAATCGGCGCAATAATAAAACCGCCGCCGAGACCGAGCATACCGCCCATAAATCCGGCAAAGGCTCCAACTCCGCTCCCAATAACCGATCGCTTTTTAAGCGGCATCATCTCTTCCGGCTCGGGGCTTTTGGCAAAGAATACCATTCTTACCGCGGCGCCGAAAACGGCTACGGCAAAAAACAGCAGCAATGTTTTAACGGGCACAAATTGCGCCGCGTAAGCCCCGATCGGAGCAAATACAAGCGCGGCAACCGCCATCGCCATTCCGCCTTTCCAATCGACAAGTTTTTTCTTTGTGTACGGAATTAACGCTAATAGAGTATTCAAACCGTTAAGCAAAAGTCCTAATGGAATAGCGACTTCTTTTACCGAAAATCCCGCCCATTTGAGAACGGGAACGTAAATCATTCCGCCGCCCAAGCCCAACATTGCAAAAAGAAAAGACGCGGCGAAAATGATTACGGAAATCAACATATAGAACATTTAATTATTTCCTATTTTTATTAAAATTATGGTAATAAGTAATCGCTTACTTATTATTTATTACAAATTTTTTTACTTTTTCTCTAATATTCTTTCAAGAAGGCAGATCATATTTTTACAAAAATCTTTTCTGTGAAAATTAGAAGAATTTAGAATCATCTCCACATTGAGAGATATCGGTATGCCGAGATAAAGAGCGGAAAAATTATCGACTTTAATTTCGGAGTCCCAAATCCCTTCTTCCATTCCATCCTTGACTATTTTAATTAAATATTTCTTCTGCTCAATCATTATCCGCGATAGCTCCGATTTAAGTTCCGTTTCGTTAAAATAAGCGGCTTCGGAAAAAAGTAGAATTGTAATTCCTTTATTCTCAACCAAATATTGCACATGTTTGCACAAAAATTCAAACAATCTTTCTTTAGCGGATTTATTACCGTAGGCAATAACTTTTTGACGCTGAATTAATTGCGTCTTTACATCTTCGACAATTGAAAGGATAATTTCATTTTTATTTTTGAAATGCCTAAATATCGCTCCTTCGCTGACGCCGACTTTCTTTGCCAAATTTCGAGTCGTCAATTTAGCCAAACCGTCTTCCGATATAATTTCGAGGACGGCTTTTTTAATCTGTATTTGCCTTGTTTCCGTATCTAATCTTTGCGTTGCCATTAATTCCGCTTATACAAGTAATCGTTTACTTACAAAGGTAATGAAACAAAATCCGATTGTCAAGAAAATTATCGGCGCACGCGGCTGAATTCATCCTTCAACAGCAATTAAAATATTTTTAAACTTTCGAAGTTTTATTCGGCTCGATCGCCTAATATTTCAGGTTCTACAACGCATTTAATGGGGAATTCGGATAAATACAAGGTAGAGAATATTTGCTTTTATAATTCGCAACATCTGCATATACGCATTGCCCGAAGAAGAAAAAGACCGGAGAAGCGGGAGGAGAAGGATTTATGTAGAACGGCGATCTTTTGAACGTTATCTGAAGCCAGTTATACGCTAAAGCAATCAATGTCAATTTTTCCCACTTCGTTATCTTGCAATATGAATATACGAACTCTGATTTTTCTATGATTCCTTTGTTTGCCAATGCTTTTTGCAACATAAATTGACCAAACTTGAGTCACAGATAGTCCGATATTATAAAAAAGTCGTCTGTTTTTCTAGCGCACAGATTGACCGTCCCGACGCGTCGGGACTAATCAATCTGTGCCACATTTCGTAACGTAGATTGCTTAGCGAAGCGGGCAATCTGCGTTGGTGATGATGTGCAGAATGCGAAAAAAAACAAAAAAAACAAACTAACCCACAGATTAACCGTTTTGCAAATAGCGGCAACACAGATTGACCGCTCGGGGAAAAGCTCCTCGCTAATCAATCTGTGTTACAATTCAATTTGTGCTACAGCCGGGTTTGTAGCGTAGATTGCCGCGTCGTTGTCCGGCGGCAGCCGGACTCCTCCTCGCAATGACGGTTGATTACAATTCGCGTAACGTGAGTTAATAATATTCGTGAAATTTTTGGCAAAAGAAATAAAAGAGTAAATACAGTTTGAAAAGAATGGATGAATGACTGACTGAATGAGAAGCTCTAATAAATCAAACCGAAACGTCAATTGTTATGCTCAAAATTCCAATTCTCCATTTTCCATTGTCCATTATCAATTATCATCACGGTTAGTTCTTTTTTCGTCAATCGCAGAATAATTATTTGTTTTTGGCGCCGGCTTGTTCCGGTTAAGTTATAATGCATCGAATAAATTACGATCGTAACTAAATAAAATAATTTTTTTTCCGATTATCCTTTTATAATGACGTCTATTTAACAAATGCCTTCAAAAAAAGATGCTTGGACTTTTCCTTTTGTCTTTATTGAGCGAGGAATATATATATGCCTAAAAATACCGATATTAAAATACTTCTTGTTGAAGACGCCGCCGTAATGCGCAAAATGGAAAAAAAAGTTCTTGCCGCGTTGAATTATAATAACATTATTGAAGCCGAAGACGGAAACGCAGCCATAGATATTCTTGCCGAAACCGAAGTTGATTTAATCATCAGCGATTGGAATATGCCGAACAAAAACGGTTTTGAGCTTTTAGTTTGGGCGAGAGAACAGGAGAAATATAAAAACCTTCCGTTCTTAATGGCGACCGGACGCGGCGAAAGAAAGGAGATGGATAAAGCCGAAGCGGCGGGAGTGAGCAGTTTTATTGCTAAACCGTTTAACGCGGCGGAACTCGGCAAAAAAATTGACGTTGCATTTGGAGTTGAAGGAGCCGACGAAGTTGACAGCGAGAATATCCGTTCTCACGATGTAAATAAAGAAGGAAAAGTAGGATTAAAAATAGCGCACATCCAAATTACCGATCATCTTGTCGTGGGCGTTTTAAAGTATTTAATCAAAAAGGGAGAAATCTCCCCGAAACATTTCACGCTGGAAACCGAGTGCATGTCGAGCTGGAATCCGGTTGCAAAAGCGCTGGAAGATCATACCGCCGACGCCGCATGCATTCTAGCCCCGCTTTCGATGGACCTTGCAAACGCGGGCGTTCCAATCAAACTTATTTCTTACGCTCACAAGAACGGCAGTATTTTTGTCAGAAATAAAAAGGGAGATTATTCCGCTCCGTACCAAAACTTCTTCAAAGGAAAATCGTTTTACATTCCTCATTTTTTATCGATTCATCACATGCTCTCTCATTTGTTCTTTACCGGAATTGGTCTTAATCCGGGGATGCCTTCGGGCGACAACGAAACGGATATTAATTTTGAAGTCGTTCCTCCGATTCAGATGCCGGAATTGTTGAGTAAAAATCAAGACTCCGCCGGTTATATGGTCGCCGAGCCGCTAGGAACAAAAGCCATTGCGGCGGGAACCGCCGAACAGCAGCTGCTTTCGAGCCAGTTGTGGGAAGATCATCCTTGCTGCGTAATTGTGATGCGCGACGAATTTATCACAAAGTTTCCGGAAGCGACTTTTGAGTTTGTAAAGTATTTAGTGCAAGCGGGAAATTTAATTGATAAACAACCCGGTCTCGCCGCGGAAATAGCCGTCGATTTTTTGGACCCGGATAAAAAACTCGGACTTAAAGTTCCGATCTTGAAAAACGTTTTAACCGAACCGCTCGGAATTAAAACCAACGATCTGTTTCCCGTTAAAGAAGATTTGGATAAAATGCAGCGTTATATGTGCGACTGCATGAACGTTGGAAGCCCAATCGACGTTGACGCGTTCGTTGACGTTCGATTTGCAAAAAAAGCTTGCGGCGTTGACGAAGCGAATAAAAAGTCAACTTTCGACGTTGAAAAAGCAAAAGAGAAAGCGCTCCGAATTCTTAACGCGGGAAGGTCAAAAAACGAAGACGACGAAAAGAAAACGCTGCTCAACTCGGAGGGGAAATATCTTACGTTTAGTCTCGGCGAACAGCCGTTTGGAATTGAAATTTTAACGGTGCGCGAAATTATCAAATTACGCGCAATGAACAAATTCCCAAGTTCTCCTAAGTTTGTCGAAGGAGTAATTACGCTTAGGAACGAAGTAGTCCCGATTGTGAACTTGAAAATGAAATTGGGTTTTCCCGAAACGGAATACGACGATAGAAGCGTTATCATTGTTCTTGAAGTGCGGCAGAACCGGAAAACAATTTCAGCCGGCGTTTTGGTGGACGCCGTTCACAATGTAGCCGATATCTCCGCCGATCAGATGGAAGAAGCTCCGAAAAATTTGGGAATAAACTATACCGATTACATTATAGCGATGGTTAAATCAGCCGGAAAAATAACAATGCTGCTCGATATTGAAAGAGTAATCGGCAATGATAACGCATAAATTTAGATTGTATTTATCTTCTCCGTATCATTAGATACAATGTAACGCAGATTGACTGCTATTTATTAAAATGTTGTCTGGTTTTTCTAGCTCACAGATTGACCGTCCCGACGCGTCGGGACTAATCAATCTGTGCCACATTTTGTAACGTAGATTGCCTGCCCGACGGCAAGGCAGGCTTAGCGAAGCGGGCAATCTGCGGCGGTGATGATGTGCATAATGAAAAAACAAACTAACCCACAGATTAACCGTTTTGCAAATAGCGGCAACACAGATTGACCGCTCGGGGAAAAGCTCCTCGCTAATCAATCTGCGCTACAATCGCGTTTGTAACGTAGATTGCTTGCAATCTGCGCCGCAAATGACGCGCAGAATGATTTAACATTTTCTCCGCTACGTCAAATAATCTTTTTGCGTTTTACTGCTTCAAATTCAGACATATCAAACATTTTAAAACACTTCAGAAAACCAACGTTTCATTTTTAATCTAAAATCCGATTTTATTTCCGGCGCTAAATTTGACCTTGAACCAATGCGGATAAAATTTACGGGAGGTTTGCCTATGGAAAGATTTAAGTAACTAAGATACATATCGTCATAAATTTTTCGGTTTAACTGAAAAATTGTGGATTAGAATATTCACGGCTTCTCCAAATTTTTCTTTGAATAACGCTGTTCACAAAAAGAACAAAGTTTCTGCGAAACAAAGGATTCCGAATGGAGTTATTTAGTTTCAAAAGAGTTTTTCTAAAGAACTGTTTTGACATTTCGAGACCGCGACGCTGTTTTACATAAGCGAGAATTTAACGGTCGGCAAAAACTTTTTTAACTCGCGGAAATGGAAACGACAGATATCTATTTCGCAGAAACCGGAATGTTTTGCGCTGCGGCGGGAGTTGAGATACGAATTCCCTTTTAGGATAAATTACGTCCCTTTCCCGCGACCGATAGTTCGAAGTTTGCGCTTTTAGTTTATGCGGTAAAATAATATCGGTTCGTTCTCGTATTTCATTTTGAATTGCAAAATATTTGTTTAATTTAAAAAAATATTTTTATCACTAATTATGAAAGGAAGAAAAATGAAAAAAATAATTTTCCTCTTTTTCTCGCTGGTTTTCATTCAGTTTACCTTCGGGCAAACGACGCATTACGTGTCGCCTTCCGGAGGCAACCAATCGCCTTACACAAGTTGGACCGACGCGGCGACTAATATTCAGGACGCTATCGACGTTGCAAGCGCGGGCGATTTGGTGCTTGTCGGCGACGGAACATATACGCTTTCAGTCAATATTTCCATAACCGCCGGAATTGAACTGCGAAGCGTTAACGGATACGGAACGACAATCATCGACGGCAACTCCTTTACGCGCTGTTTATATCTTAACGACGCAAACGCCGTAGTTGACGGCTTCACAATTCAAAACGGATATTTCCC
The DNA here is from genome assembly GCA_013151245.1 of Chlorobiota bacterium. Lineage (GTDB taxonomy): Bacteria > Bacteroidota > Ignavibacteria > Ignavibacteriales > Melioribacteraceae > JAADIR01. The sequence goes on along the minus strand of JAADIR010000259.1, from coordinate 3,320 downwards.
GGGCGGTTTCGGCGGAGGCGCAGATATCGACAACGGCGGGACAATTAAAAACTGTTATATTACCGGCAATCAAGCGCGCGACGGCGGCGGAGTTGCAATCGGCAACAACGGTCTTGTTGAAAATTGCTTTATAGTCGGAAACTCCGCCGATAACAACAGTAGCAACGGTTACGGCGGAGGCGTTCGTATTCTCAACGCGGGCGCCGTAAGAGGCTGCGTAATTTACGGCAATACTTCGCAACGATACGGCGGAGGCGTAAACATCTGGAACGGCGGAACGGTTGAGAACTGCACAATCAGCGGCAACGACGCGCCTTACGGCGGCGGAATTCGCGCGAGAAACAATTCAGTTATTAAGAACTCCGTTATTTATTTCAACACGTCGGCAAATACTCCAAACTGGGAAACCAGCGGAAGCGGCTTTTCGTTTACAAATTCTTGCTCAACTCCCGCTCTTCCGGGAGGTTCCGGCAATATTACCGCAGACCCGATGTTTGACGACCAACCTGCAAACGATTATCATATTTCTCTCGGCTCGCCTTTAATTGACGCGGGCGTAAACGATGCGTGGATGTCGGGAAATTTTGATATCGACGGCAATCAGAGAATTTACAACGGAACGGTTGACATTGGGGCTTACGAATATTCGATTTCCGCTCCGAACGCTCCGACGTTGATTTCGCCGGTTGACTTTGCCGCGGGCGTTTCCATCGAACCGGAATTTACTTGGAACGCCGCCGCGACTGCCGATTCATACGCATTGGAAGTAGCGACGGACGATCTTTTTAATAATATCGTTTCAACCGCTTCCGGAATTACAACTACAAATTACACGGTTACCGGTTTATCAAACAGCGTTCAATATTATTGGAGAGTTTCGGCTACGAACGCGGGCGGAACAAGCGGCTGGTCGGACGTTTGGTCGTTTACGACGACTTCCGAAATTATTCCGATTTTATCTTGGCCCATTGGCGGCGCGGCGGTTTACACAACTTCCCCTCAGCTTTTCTGGTGGAGTATGGCGCAGAATTACGATTTGCTTTATTCAACCGACGCGGCGATGAGCGGCGCGACCGTAATCAGTAATATCAACGCTACAAGTTATACTTTAACCGGACTTGCAAACGGAACCGTTTATTATTGGCAAATGCGCGCAAAGACTTCAACCGGCGCAATCGCCGGCTACTCAGCAATAGAGAGTTTCGAAACTCCGGCTGCAATTTTACCGGGAACTCCAATTCCTTCTTGGCCTATCGGAGGCGCAACGGTCTATACCGATTCCCCCATCCTTTATTGGTATCTCAACGGAAATTCGCTCGGACTGACTTACGAAGTCGAGTACAGCGCCGGCGCATTGACCGGAACGCCGACGATTACCGGAATTACAATGCAGAATTTAGCGTTGACAGGCTTAACCGAAGGCGCAACTTACAATTGGCAAGCGCGGTCAACCGACGGAACTAATTATTCCGATTGGTCGGTTCAGGAAAGCTTTGTCGTTTATTCATCTACTTCTGCGGCGGTTGATGTAATTCCTTCTTGGCCTGTGGGCGGAGCGGACGTTTACACAACGTCCCCGACTTTATACTGGTATCTTGACAGTTACGCAACCGGTTTAACTTATGAAGTCGAGTACAGTACGGGCGCGTTGACGGGAACTCCGACGTTGACCGGAATTACGGATCTTTACGTTCAGCTTTCCGGTTTAACAAACGAAGCGACTTACAATTGGCAAGTGCGTTCGAACAACGGAACGACAACCTCGGCGTGGTCGTCGCCGGAATCGTTTGTCGTAAACGCAGGCAATTTGGGACCAATAGTTCCGACTCCTTCGTGGCCCGTCGGCGGCGCGGTTGAATATGATTTAACGCCGACGCTCTATTGGTACGTCGGAGGCAATTCAACCGGATTTGAATACGAAGTTCTTTACTCTACATCTTCGGTAACTTCCGGCGGCGTTCTTCAAAACGCTACTGCAACTGCCGGCTGGACGTCGTCGTCATACGTTGAACTTCCGGCATTAACTCCGGGAGCGGTTTACTATTGGCAAATACGTTCAAGACTCTCATCCGCTCCGGCGCAAGTCTCGGCATATTCAGCAGTGGAAAGTTTTGCTACGGCGGCAAGCGCGGCTCCGGTTGTTCTTATTCCCGGAAGCCCGACCGGCAACGTAACGATCAAAACGGATTCCCCTACTCTCTCTTGGATTTTACCGACGCATTCGGAATCGGATTTGACTTACGAAATGGAAATTGCGGATAATCCCGAAATGACGGGGGCGCAAACATTCGGTAATTTGGAAGAATCTTACTACGCGCTGAACGGATTGAAAGCCGGAGAAAATTATTTCTGGCGGGTAAAATCAACCAACGCCGAAGGAGTTTCTTCGCAGTTTTCAGATATCGGTTCGTTTAAAATTGATGAAAACGTTACGGACGTAACCGGCGAAATAGAAATTCCGTCGATCTTCACCGTCAGTCAAAATTATCCGAATCCTTTCAACCCGTCAACCACAATAGAATTCGGATTGCCTGAAGCTTCTTTTGTTTCAATCAGAATTTACAATATGCTGGGACAAGAAGTGAATACTCTGGTAAGCTCCGATTTCAACGCCGGAACTTACAGAACCGTTTGGAACGGAACGGACAACTCGGGAAATAAAGTTGCAAGCGGAACTTATATTTACAGAGTTACCTCCGGGAAAAACGCAGCAACCAAGAAACTAATTTTACTGAAATAATCGCTTAGTTTCATTCACAGAAAGCGTCCCGTAATTCCGCGGGATGCTTTTCTTTTTTTATACCTTCGGTTATTCGTTTATGAGAAACTGCAAATTCAACCGCTCTGCGGTTGTTTTTGAGTTTGTGTTTTATTTTCTCCGAGCTGCGCCCGGAGTTATTCATATTGAACTGCTTCGCAGTTTTCTTTTGTTTCTCCGAAAGTTTTGGGTTTGACGCGTAATTCGTAAATACGCATGTAGAATATTTATATATTGATTTTTTATGCTAGCAAAATAATTTTCTTATTGAATTGTTTAACGGTTTGTTAAAGAAATTGTGAGTTCATTAATAGTTGTTATGTGAACTTTCTTGAAATTCCGGTTCTGTTGTTATGAAGTTCAATCAGCCAAGCGATGCGACTGCGAAGTTCTGCCTGCGCAGACATGAGTCGAAAATCAGTCATGCGACGACTGCGGCGCAGTCGAATATGAATAACCGTATGCGAAACATACGGATGCAAGGCTAAAAGAAAAAAGAACCGCAAAGCGGTTCAATTATTATCGATCAAACTTTCCAACTTTTCCTTCAACCCTCTAAACG
>JAADIR010000037.1 GCA_013151245.1 Chlorobiota bacterium | reverse complement strand
GAATGAATGAATGGATGATGGACTGAATGAAAAATTCAAATCGGTTGAACTGAAATAACTATTGTTACGCTCAAAATTCCAATTTTCCATTATCCATTCTCCATTGTCCATTATCAATTGCGGTTTACCGCGTTATGGAATAACAGTTTTTTACAAAATCCGGTTAAAAATGAACGCATTGAAATCCAAAGCGCTTGAATTGGAAAAAGAATATCAAAGAAAACTTCTCAAAGCCGGAGAATATAATCTTTCGGAAATTGACGAAAAAAATTACAACTATGAATTTACCATAATACGCGGCGGCGATAAAATTAAAGTCCTCGTTTATTTTGGAAAGAAAGGCTTACGGACGGTTTTTCAGGGGAATGAAAATTCAGGTCTTTTCCAAGAAGTAAAAAACATCTTGAGCGACGAATTAAGTTTGGATTTCGGCAAACGGGAAATTGACGAGCCGGAAAGCTACGCCGGCACCGACGAATCGGGCAAAGGAGATTTTTTCGGTCCGCTTGTGGTCGCCGCCGTTTTCATTGATAATTCTGATAAGCCGGAATTGAAAAGAATCGGCGTTCAAGACAGCAAGAATCTGAGCGATTTTCAAATCGGAAAAATAGCGAGGCAAATTAAAGCGGCGCTTCCGGCAAAATATTCCATCATTTCGATTCACCCTAAAAGATACAACGAGCTTTACGCGAATTACAGAAATTTAAATCGATTGTTAAACTGGGCGCATTCAAAAGCAATTTTGGAATTGTCGAAAAAAATCGATTTCGATACGGTTATCACCGACAAGTTCACCCGAAAAGAAATGCGATTTCACGACGAGCTGCTCGACAAAAAAATCAATTTTATTCAGCAAACAAAGGCGGAAGCTTATACGGCGGTCGCCGCCGCTTCAATTCTGGCGCGGGATAATTTCAACGGCTGGTTCGAAAAAAATAAGTTTTTCGGCAAAGAATTACCGAAAGGCGCATCCGACGCGGTTCTGCAAGCCGCAAAAAAATTATCCGCCGAGCTGGGAAAAGAAAAGTTGAACGAATATGTTAAAATTCATTTTAAAACTTTCAAAAAACTGTAAATTCCGATAAATTAAAAAGATAAAAATTCAAATTTAGGAGGAAAATAAATGTCCGATAAAATAAAAAGAATTGGCGTTTTAACCGGCGGGGGCGATTGCCCGGGATTGAACGCCGTAATTCGCGGAGTCGCCAAACCGGCTCACGACAACGGTCTGCAAGTGCTCGGCATTCTCGACGGTTTTGAAGGGCTTGTACTCGGAAAAGGAAAAGAGCTTTACAACAAAGACGTTTCCGGCATCCTCGCTCAAGGCGGAACAATTCTCGGCTCGTCAAACAAAGGCGATCCTTTCCATTGGCCCGAACGCGTTGGCGACGAAATTAAAATTGTCGATAAATCCGAAGAAGCGCTGAAGAACTGCGACGCTTGGGGAATCGACGCTTTAATTGCCATCGGCGGAGACGGAACAATGCACATTGCGCATCAGCTGGGGGAAATGGGACTCAACGTTATCGGCGTGCCGAAAACAATTGACAACGATCTTGACGCAACGGATCAAACGTTCGGGCACGATTCGGCGGTCTTTGTCGTTTCCGAAGCGCTCGACAGGCTTCACACAACCGCTTCGTCGCATCACAGAGTGATGGTGATTGAAGTAATGGGACGCTACGCCGGATGGATTGCTCTTCACGGCGGACTTGCCGGCGGCGCCGACATTATTCTCCTGCCGGAATTTCCTTTCAGTTGGGACGAGGTCTATCAAAAAGTGATGAAAAGAAATATGAGGGGAAAACGCTTCTCGCTCGTCTGCGTTGCCGAAGGCGCATTAGCCGAAGGAGAAAAAATGGTCGTTGAAGAAACCGATATTAAAAGAACCGATCCGCTTCGTCTCGGCGGAGTCGCCAAATACGTTGCGAAAAAGATAGAAATAAACACCGGATTGGAAACGCGCTACACCGTGCTCGGTCACACTCAGCGCGGCGGAAGCCCGACTCCTTACGACCGGATACTTTCCACAAAGTTCGGAACATACGCAATTTACTTGGCGAATAAAAAACGTTTCGGAGAGATGGCCGCCCTGAAAGGAAACGAAATTAAAAGCGTTTCTATCGAATCGGCTATCTCGAAGCAGAAACTTGTCCTATGCGATTCTCAAGCCGTAAGAGCGGCTTCTGCAGTTGGAGTGAGTTTCGGAACGAAAGATTTTTAGATTTTAATGCTTGACAATTTATCGAAATCGATTTATTTTTGTGTTCGTATTTTTTTTGACGTTGAATAACAATTACAGCTGTGCGAGATGATTTGTTGTGTAAGTTAGTGATTGAGTTAGAGTGTGTTGCAGCTAAGTAATTGTTTTTTACATATTGGGGTCGTAGTTCAGTTTGGTTAGAACGCCTGCCTGTCACGCAGGAGGTCGCGAGTTCGAGTCTCGTCGACCCCGCAAATTTAAGCTAGAGAAATCTAGCTTTTTTTGTTTTAAAAAAACATTAAATTAAAAAGTGAATTGGTTTGTTTACATACTGTATTCTAAAATAATTGACAAATATTACGTCGGCTACACTTCAGATTTAACTTCCCGACTTGAACGTCATAATAGCGGTTGGGGAAAATATTCCAGTCGCGGAATTCCTTGGAAAATTGTTTACTATGAAAAATACAATTCAAAATCGGAAGCAATTAAAAGAGAAAACAAAATTAAAAAAAAGAAAAGCAGAAAATTTATTGAATATTTAATTAATGGCGCAGGAGGTCGTCCCGACGCAGCAATTCAGGGAGAAAATATCAGCGCCTCAATAGAGGCGGTAATATCGTAAAAAAAACAGTAATCCTAATGTCAAACTCTTTGTGGGCTTGAGTTTTATCGTTCCTTATTATGAGTTCATTATTTTGTTGGTTTCCTTTTATAATTTTAATTTTTGGATTAGTTCCATCCGCCACCGTGGACTAATTTTTGCCCCCCTTTTTTCCCTTAACATTATTCTAACCTAATCTGGATTCTTTTCTTCAATGAATCAGCTATAACGTCTTCATCTATTTTGCCATATAACATAAAGGCTAATAAGTTTTTCCAAATATGCTTTATCGTTATTCCGCGTCCTTTTAGTTTTTCCCCCAACTCCAATAACTGATTTATTATACTTGCTATCTGAAGCGACTGATAGTAATTCTTCGCCGCAGTTAAACTCACCTCCGAATACTTATGCCCTAACCCATAGCCGCCGTTCTTCTGTTCATTAAATCCTTTATTCTCTATTTTCCAGCGCAAGCGTCCCGATGCTATTATTTGCGCTACTTTCTTTTTATCTACTTTCATTCCGGTGACAAAGATATATTTCTTTTTTCCCTCTTTTGCTTGAACCCAATTGAGATTATGTCCTTTGTATTCTATTCCGGTTATCCAGCGATAGTTAATCTCCGTAGGCTTCTTTTGCTTTAGTGCGATTACTTTTTGTCGGTTCTCTTTCTGGAGAGTCGAAAGGAATTTTACTTCCTCCCATACAGACGGTAAGTTCCCGTCTTTCAAGGTTATGATATATTCCCATCTGTTTCTCTCGCATATCTCAAATACTTTCTGATTCGGGTAGAGTCCGTCCCCTACTATGCATATGGGTAAGCGTGGGAAATTCTTCTTTAATCTTTCGGCTAATCTATGAAACGCTTTTAATTCGCAGTCTTGCTTATCATAATTATCCGAGTCGTTCTCTATCCACTCGGTTGCTAATGATATTGCCAGACCGTTTGGTAATACTAATTTTGCTTCTAATACATTATGAAAATATCCTTTCTTCCCACTTTCATAAGTTTTTACCAAACATTTATCGCAGTGCCGTTTATCAAAACTCATTACTCCGGTCCCATCTACGGCTACTACAAAATATTTCCCCAACATTCGCCATTTATGTAACGCTTTTTTCTCTAGTAAATTTTCTATCAACTTTATCTTAAAACTTTCCAGTTCTTCCGGACTTATGGCGCGGAATAGATCATCTACCGTATCCATATGAGGCAGCCTTAACCCGAATAACTTCTCATAGTTGTTTACAAACTCCGCATCCTTTCTATCTTGGTTGAATGCATTGCGTGATCCTTCCTTAAAAAGGAACAAGCTTATAGCGCCGGTCAGTATTTCTGATAGCTCATATTCACTCCGTTTTCTGCAATCTTCTATCTGCCGGAGATATCGCTTAAATTGTGGAAAGTAATGATTGATAGTTTTCGGCATCGCGTATAGTAACTTTTTTGCTATCGCTTTTGTTGTTTTATCTGCTTTTTTTGTATCTTGATCCTTTAAGGAAATAGAGTGTAGCATTTGCTGCCTTTATATTTTTTCTTCGAAAAATTAATATAAAACTCTATTTCCTTTTTTTTTGCCTTTTTTTATTTATCCCGAAAAATATTTTCCCGATTGAACCTAATCCTTTGTTTTTTATACTTTTATTTTTCTCGCTGAATTGCTGTCCCGACGATTTGTCGGGAAGTCTCGTCGACCCCGCAGAAAAAAAGGAAGATTATAGTCTTCCTTTTTTCTTTTTAAATGGATTTGTCT
>JAADIR010000224.1 GCA_013151245.1 Chlorobiota bacterium | reverse complement strand
GCGGAAAAATATTCTTCGGAAAACCATCAAATAAAAAACAACCTTGGAATGGCTTTGCTGCGCGTTAAGAATTATTCGGAAGGTTGGAAAAAGTTCGAAAGCCGCTTTTATACGGGCGAATTGAAACGAAAAGAAATGCCCGGACGAAGGTGGCGCGGCGAGATTGCGAAGGATAAGACGCTTTATGTTTATTCCGATCAGGGCTACGGCGACGCTATTCAGTTTGCGCGGTTTTTGAAATTTGCGAGAGAGCGCGTCGGCAAACTGATTTTTGAAGCGCAAACCGAAGCCCTTCCGTTGTTCAAAGATTTGGAGGGAGTTGATAAATTATGCGCAGTCAAACCGGATTTTTCAACCGACGAAAAATATGATTTGCAATGCCCTTTGTTAAGTTTACCCTACGCATTGAATATCGACGAAAATAAAATAACGATTCATGCGCCCTATATAAAAGCGGACGAATCGGAAATCGAAAAATGGAAAAGTTTTTTTGCCGCGGATAAGAAAATGAAAATCGGAATCGCTTGGAAAGGCAATCCCGTTTTTGCCAGAAACGAACTGCGCTCGGCGTCGATAGAATACTTTACCGATTTGTTCTCAATTAAAGACGCGTCGTTTTATTGCTTGCAGAAAGAATTAACCGAAAAGGAAAGAGCGACGTTAAACGGTTTCGGCGTTAAAACATTATCGGAACGATTCACGGATTTTTCCGAAACAGCCGCGGCGATTGCGAATCTCGATTTGATAATTACGACCGACACGGTAATTCCTCATCTCGCCGGCGCGCTCGGCAAACCGGTTTTGCTCCTTCTCGCGTTCGTTTCCGATTGGCGTTGGGGAACCGATGAAACAACCGCCGCGTGGTATCCTTCCGTTAAAATTATCAGACAGAAAAATATCGGAAATTGGAACTCGGTTTTTGACGAAGTGAAAGAGATTGTTAAACAGCAATATTTGTTTTGATATTATTCGTTTTGTTCATAAAAAGCCGAAAGCAATTCGTCCGCAGCTTTTGTCGGTAAAAGTTTCCCATCCTTTACCTTCTCCCGCAGCAAAGATAAAGCGTTTCTCACTTTCGGATGCGAATAAAATTTTTGTTTAATTGATTCTTCCAAAAGCGTAAACATCCATTCCAAATTTTGCTCGCTCCGTCTTTTTTCGAACTCGCCGGAGTTTTGCATGATTTCTTTGAAACGTTGAATTTCTTCCCATATTTGCGGAACGCCTTCGCCGGTAAGCGCGGAACAAGTGACGGTTTTCGGGCGCCATCCTCCGTCTTCGGAGCGAAGATAATGGAGAGCGTTTTCATATTCGGCTCTCGCTAATTCGGCTTTTTGCTTATTGTCGCCGTCCGCTTTATTTATCGCAATCATGTCGGCTAATTCTATAATTCCTTTTTTTATTCCCTGCAGTTCGTCGCCCGCGCCGGCTATTAGAACGAGCAAAAAGAAATCGACCATCGAGCGCACCGTTATTTCGCTTTGTCCCACGCCTACGGTTTCGATTATGATAACGTCGTAACCCGCTGCTTCGCAAACGGAAATGGTTTCGCGCGTTTTACGGGCTACTCCGCCAAGCGTCCCGCCTGAAGGAGAAGGACGAATAAAACAATTCTCCTCGCCGGAAAGTTTTTCCATGCGAGTTTTATCGCCGAGTATGCTCCCTTTTGAAAGCGCGCTGCTCGGATCGATTGTAAGAACTGCGAGTTTGTGACCATGCTTAATCAAATATAATCCGAACGTTTCAATCAATGTACTTTTCCCCGCGCCGGGAACTCCCGTAACCCCTATTCTTATTGACTTTCCGGTATGCGGTAGAATATTTTCCAATACTGACGCGGCTTTTCTTCTGTGCTCTTCCGATTGGCTTTCAATCAACGTGATAGCGCGGGCGAGAATTACTCTGTCGTTTTTTAAGACGCCTTCGGTTAATTCTTCCACCGTCAAATCGTTTCGTCGTTTTGAATTGGTTGTCGCGTTTTTGTTCGGCTGCGTTCCTTTTACTACCCGAACGGCAAATTCTTTCCCCGCGTTCTCCGGCGTCCAATCCGGTTTATATTTGTTTTCTTTCTCGTCCATAAAACTATTTCAATAAGTTTAATAATTTTTCTTTTTCTTGCTTGTTCAACGCGCCGGATGAAATATAATTGTTAATCATCTTTGCGTAATCGTTTTGCTTGTAAAAATATTTTAACGCTTCCGCCGCTCTGTTTCTTAATTTATAATTCCAATATAAATAAGAATCGACAATATTCTTCAAAATATCGTCGTTCAAAATATTCAATCGTTGCAAAGCTGCTATTGAGTTCATTCTCGCTTCGAAATCGTAACTACCGGAAGCGTAATCGGTTAATTCGGTTAAGTATTCTTTTGCGCCGGCGTCAATTGCTATTTCGAGCCAAGCGATGCGAATGTTCTTCCCTCGCCAGCCGATTTCCTCTTTTGTCGATTCCAAATACTTTTGTGTTTCTTCGGGAAACGAAGCGCAAAGATTTCTCAGCGCAAGTTCAATATTGGCATACGAATAATCTTTAAGCAGCGTTTCGTATTCGTTTCTGATTTGCAAAGGAACCGCGCGGACGTTTTGCAATAAAGCGTTTCTCACGAGAGCGTCTTCGTCTTTAATAGCGGAAATAAAGATATCCAATGCCTCTTTTGAAGAGTCGCCGGAAAGTTGCGAAATAATTTCTCCCTTTGTCAGATGAAAAGATTCATTGCCGTAGGCGGACGCCAATACGCTTCTTTTTTTGTCGAGTTTGAAATTGCGGAGTTCCAAAAGCGCGTCGTAACGGTCGATCATATTTTCCGCTTTCAACGCTTGCGCGGAAAGCTCTTCGAACGTTCTGTTGAATTTTACTTTTTTAAGAACTTCTCTGTTAGGATCGAAGATAACGAAATCAATTGCATGTTTGTTTTGATTGGGAATTATTGCTTCGTAAAATTTATCTTCAATCATAAACTTTCCGCTCGACTTGGTTCCGTCTTTGTAATATACGTCAATGACGATAGGCATTTTAAACGTTTTAACAAGTTCGTTCATTTTGTGAATCTGTTTTATATAAACGTGCGTTGCGGTTTCTCCCGCTTCGTCGGTTAGCGATTTATAACTTATTTCATACTCCGGTTCTCCGCCGCGGTAAAGCCATTCGTCGAAAAACCAATGGAGCGACTTGCCGGTAGCGGCATAAATAGAGTTTTCAAGATCGTGGATTTCCGCTTCTTTGAAAGCAAAATGTTCCGTGTAATACTTAATCGATGATTTGAAATCGTCGTCTCCGAGAACGTAGCGAAGCATATCGAGAATAAGCGAACCTTTTTGATACCAGCGTTTCGAGCCCGCGCTCATTTGCCCGACCGGATTGTTGTTCTTTTTAGCGGCTTCGAAAGCGGCTGTTCTCTCTTTGTTCCGCCAATTTTGATAGTAATCGTCGCCGAAAATCGAGCGTTCAAAAATCTTAGCGAAATAAGTTGCAAAACCTTCCGTGAGCCAGATGTTGTTGGTTTTATGCGAGATGCAGTTCCCGAACCATTGATGCGTAAGCTCGTGAGCGTTTACGTTAATGTAATTCCGCATCCAATAAGCCCGCGGGTCAATGTGCATATAGTCGCCGTAAATTGTGGACGTCGTTGTTTCCATCGCGCCGTAAAGATAGTCGACAACGGGACAATTTCTGTAAAGCTCGTAAGGATAATTGTATCCTATTTCCTCTTCGAGAAAATCGAACATCTCCGCGCTATATTGATACGTTGCGTCGAAGAAATCTTCGCGGTCGGGATAATACCAATATTCAAGCGGCAATCCGCGTTTCGTTTCAAACGATTTATATTTGTATTTCCCAATTACAAGCGCGGTGGAAAAGAAAGGATGATTTTTCTTCATCCGGTAATGCCAAGTTTTCGTTCCGTCGTCGTTTTGTTCAACGTTCACGCGCGTTCCGTTCGAATAGACTTGATAATCGTCGTCAAAAGTAATGAACATATCGACGGTAATTCTTCCCGGCAGATAAGGAAGATAACCGTGCGGGCGGTGCGCCCAAATCTGTTTCCTCTTTATTCCTCGCGGATCGTTCCAACCGCTTGTGTAAAATTCATATTTAGGATTTACTTTATACTCAAAAACAATTTTGTGATTCTCTTTTTGCGTCAATTCCCACGAAGGATAAATCCACGTTTTATTTCCTTTTCTTTTAAAATCAACTTCCTTTCCGTCGAGCGTAATTTTCGAAATATCGAAATCGGTTGTTTGGAATGAAAAAGAATCCGTTTTCGCCGAGTAAGGAAAAAAATCAAATTCAGCCGTAGCTTCAACGGAGGGCGTAAACGGTTCAATTTTTAAATGCGCGGTAAGATGAGTTATTTCGATAATCTTATCCTTTGGAATTCCCCGCGGATCGTATTGATAAGTAATTGTTATGGGCTGCGAAAATATTGACGCTGTAAATAAAAAAACAAACAAAGAGAAGAAAAGAGTTTTTTGTTTCATGATTTATCATTGAGTTGTTGAATAATAACTACAAAATAAATAAAAAAATGAGATTTTCTAAACTGAACGCTAATTCGGATGTGATTACTTCTAAGTCGTAAGCAGAAAA
>JAADIR010000147.1 GCA_013151245.1 Chlorobiota bacterium | reverse complement strand
ATTACGTTTTTATCGACGAGGTTCAATACGCCGACGAAGGGGGAAAAAAATTGAAATATATTTACGATACGGAGAACGTAAAACTGATCATCTCCGGTTCGTCGTCTGCGGAAATTTCCATTCAAAGTTTAAAATATCTTGTCGGACGAATTTATGTTTTCAATCTGCTTCCGTTTTCATTTTCCGAATTCCTTTCGGCAAGAAATGAAGACTTAATAAAAATTTATGAAAAGAAACGGTTCGGAGAAGAGATTAACAAACGGCTTTTAAAATATGTAAATGAGTTTTTAATTTTCGGCGGCTATCCGCGCGTCGTCCTTTCCGAAGACGAAGAAGAAAAACGGAGAACGCTTCAAAACATTTTTAACACTTTGATTCTTCGGGAAGTAAGAGATTTGTTCGGAGTCGCTTCGAACGATAATTTTGTAAAGCTGCTAAAAGTTCTCGCCGCGCAAATCGGAAACATAATTAATTACGCCGAACTTTGCGCCGTTACGGGAATTAAACTGCCCGAGTTAAAAAGGTATTTTTCAATTCTTGAAGAACTATATATTCTTAAACGATGTTACCCGTTCGCTAAAAATAAACGAACGGAAATAGTAAAAGCGCCGAAAATTTATTTTATTGATTACGGTTTGAGAAACGTTATTTTGGATAATTTTTCGGCGGAACGACCGGATAAAGGAGCGCTGTATGAAAACTTAATCTTCGCGGAATATCTTAAAAATGAAAAAGAATTGAAATATTGGCGAACCAAATCGGGCGCGGAAGTCGATTTTATCGACGACGAAATTCCGATTGAAATAAAGACGGTTCCTAAAACCGGAAAATCATTACGCAGTTTTATAACAAAATATTCTCCCGAAACCGCTTATATCGTTTCGGAACGGGAACAGGAGAGCGTTAACATTAATGGAATAACTGTTCGGTTTTTACCGTTTTCAAAATTCATTTAGTTGCGAAAAATTGTTAAAAACTTTATATTAACGAACGTTCATATAAAAGGGTTGGGAATATGAGAAAAACCGACACAAAAGAAAGAATAATTGCAACGGCGTTAAAACAATTTGCGAGCGAAGGCTTCGCCGCGGCGTCAATCAGAAAAATGGCAAAAGAAGTCGGAATTCGCGAAAGCGCGTTTTACAATCATTTTTCTTCGAAAGACGAAATATTAAACGAAATCTTCCGGCGTTACGGCGCTAAAGGAAAGATAGCGCGCTTGCTCTCGGACGAACTTCTCGAACAAATAGACAAACCGAAAAAGTTTTTAACTCTTTTTACCGAAAAACTTTTCGCCGCTTGGGAACACGAAAGCGAAAAACTTTTCTTCAACCTTTTGATGAAAGAAGCGTCAACCGGAAGAGAAAATTCATTTACGCTGTTCGACGAAATAAACGAAATGGAAAGCGTTTGGCGTTTCGTCTTCGAACAGATGATTAAGTTCAAAACGATAAAAAAATACGAGCCGGAAACGCTGGCAAACGAGTTTTCCGCGCCGCTTTTCTTTTTTAGAATAAAATATTTCGCAACCGACGACGAACGCGCGAGAAAAAAAATCAAAAAGGAGATCGCAAAACATATAGATTTTTTTACCGAAGCGATTACAAGATAAAAATGTTAAACGCCGTCCCAACAAAAGAAAACATTCTCGAAGCCGAAAAGAGAATCAAAAAATTCATTCATCGAACGCCGATACTAACTTCCGAATCAATTAACGGAATCTCAGGCGCAAAACTTTTCTTTAAATGCGAAAATTTTCAAAAGGTCGGAGCTTTCAAATTCCGCGGCGCTACGAACGCAATTCTATCGTTACCGAAAGAAGAACTTAGTCGCGGAGTCGCCACGCACTCGTCTGGCAATCACGCGGCTGCGCTTTCGCTCGCGGCAATAATGAACGGCGTTCCGGCTTATATCGTAATGCCGAAAACCGCGCCGAAAATAAAAATAGACGCAGTGAAAGAATACGGCGGAATAATAACATTCTGCGAACCGACTTTGGAAGCCCGCGAAACGGAACTGAAAAAAGTAGTCGAAAAAACCGGCGCGACGTTTGTTCATCCTTACGACAATTACGACATAATCGCCGGACAAGCGACTTGCGCCAAAGAGATTATCGAAAGCGTTGAAAACATTGATTACATTCTCGCGCCCGTCGGCGGCGGCGGATTGTTAAGCGGAACCGCTCTTTCGGCAAAATATTTCGGGGAAAATATTAAAGTAAGCGCCGCCGAACCGGAAGGAGCGGACGACGCTTTCCGATCTTTGAGAGACGGAAAGATTTATCCTTCGACCGATCCGAACACAATAGCCGACGGACTTTTGACTTCCCTTTCGGAAAAAACTTTCGAAATTATCGAGAACAACGTTGAAGAAATCATTACGGTTTCCGACGAAGAAATTATTTACGCAATGCGAATGATTTGGGAAAGAATGAAAATCATCGTCGAGCCTTCGTCGGCCGTAACGCTTGCGGCGGTTTTGAAACAAAAAACAAAATTCGCAGATAAAAAAATCGCTTTAATACTTTCCGGCGGCAACGTCGATTTGGAAAACTTACCGTTCTAATCAGCGAAAATCTTAAAACATCTTAACAAGTCAGCGTCCCGTTTAACTTACAAACACAAACAACGTAATTCAAACCGAAAACTATTTTCCTTTCACTTCCAATCTTATTTTAAGAAAAGTCATTAACCGTTTGCAGTCGTCTTCCAATTTGTAATCGCTGATAGCTTCAACGATTATGTCGTGCAGCAGTTCCGGTATGTAAACCAAATTTTCTCCCGAAAAAAGATTTTCAAGATCGTCGGTTTCTTCTTGGTTTTTGTCGCGATAGATATAAAAAATATTTTTCAAACATTCGTTTTCCGCGGGACTAAGAGCAATGCGGGTTTTTTTGTTTTTTGGCACTTGATTTTCCTTTTGATTTAATTTTTCGTTGCGTTATAAATACCGAAAAAAAATTAACCAATCTTGAGCTAATTTCAAAATGGTTTTTCTAACAAAGAGTTTATTCCTTATATTCGAGAACTAAAAGAATACGCAAAGAGACAACATTCAACCTTTGCGTCCGCCGAAGGCGGATTGCGTGAAATAAAGCCATAAAAGAGATAATTATGATTAAAACAATATTTGCATTTTTGTTCGTCCTCATTTTCGGTTCATTGAATCTTGCTCAAACAACCATTCCCCGCGTTCCCGCTTGGGCGAAGGAAGCCGTATGGTATCAAATATTCCCGGAACGATTCGCCAACGGCGACCGCGCAAACGACCCGAAACCGATTGATATGAAAGGCGCTTGGCCCTATTTCGTTCCCGAAGGTTGGCAAATTCATCCGTGGACTTCCGACTGGTATAAACTCCAACCGTGGGAAAAAGCAAACGGACACGATTTTTACTGGAACGCCGGCGTGCGCCGTTACGGCGGAGATTTGCAAGGCGTAATCGACAAACTCGATTATCTTCAAGACTTGGGAATCAACGCGATTTATTTCAACCCGCTGTTCGAGTCTCCATCGCTGCACAAATACGACGCTTCGATGTATCGGCACATCGACAACAACTTTGGTCCCGATCCCGCGAAAGACCGCGAAATCTGGGCGTCCGAAAATCCCGCCGATGCAAAGACGTGGAAATTTACAACTGCGGATTCTCTCTTCCTGCATCTGCTTGAAGAAGCGCACAAACGGAATATCCGCGTAATCATCGACGGAGTTTTCAATCACGTGGGAACTACGTTTTGGGCGTTTCAAGACGTTGTAAAAAATCAAGAAAAATCAAAATACAAAGATTGGTTTTATATCGAATCTTTCGACAATCCCGAAACGGAAGAAAACGAATTCAGTTACCGCGGTTGGTACGGCGTGAAAGATTTACCGGAAATCCGCGAAGACGAAAACGGACTCGTAGAAGGTCCGAAGAAACATATATTTGCCATCGTAAAAAGATGGATGGACCCGAACGGCGACGGCGACCCGTCCGACGGAATTGACGGCTGGCGCTTGGACGTGGCGGAAATGGTAAATCACAACTTTTGGAAAGAGTTCAGGAAAGTCGTAAAAGAGATAAACCCCGAAGCGTATATAGTCGGCGAAGTCTGGTGGAAAGATTGGACGAACAACGTAATGTTCAACGCGGCGCCGTGGCTGCAAGGAGATCAGTTTGACGCGGTGATGAATTACCGTTTCGTCCGCGCGCTTAAACATTTTGTAATCGATAAGAAAAACAACTGCGGCGCGAAAGGATTCGTCGATTCGTCGAAAAATCAATACCGCGATTACGATAAAGAAAATCTTTACGTATTAATGAACCTGCTTGGAAGCCACGACACCGAGCGGCTCGCGTCGCTTATACGCAATCCCGACGGCTGGTACGACCATTACGCCAACCCGCAGCAAAACGAAAATTTCGACGTTAATAAACCGAATGAAGAAGACAGATTAAAACAAAAACTTATCGTCGGAATGCAAATGACGCTTCCCGGCGCGCCGCAAGTCTATTACGGCGACGAAGCGGGGATGTGGGGCGGCGACGACCCGGACGACCGCAAACCGATGGTCTGGAAAGAACTTACTTACGAAACCGAAACCGCGCATCCGTTCG
>JAADIR010000251.1 GCA_013151245.1 Chlorobiota bacterium | reverse complement strand
CCGGCAGCGGCAGCACGGGAAGCGGGCTTCACATTTCGAAAATAATTCTTGAAAAATATAACGGACGGATTTACGTAAAAGAAACCGAACCGGAAAAAGGAACGACAATAGCAATTGAATTAAACGAAGGGATGTAATTAATATCTTATAAAAAAATATTTGTGCAGTTATGGCAAAAGAATTAAAAATAATAAATACAATTTAGAAAGGATGATTGAATGGTTGAATGAAAAGAAAATATTATTTCAAATACGCACAATCATTCAGCCAATCAGTCATTCAACCATTCTATGCGTTTATTATTACTTATTCGTCAATTGCAGAACTGCTTTACGTTTTGTGGTTCCGGCTTGTCCGGATTAGGAATTTATAGCGCGGGCATTCCTATCTGCGATTTTTGATTTGAACCTTTAAGAGCGGAAATTCCCGTCTGCGACTTTAGTTTGAGGCTTTACGCGCAGACGTTTTTGTCTGCGAAGAAATTGAATAAAATGAGCGACTAACATCTGGAATAAAAATGAAACCGATAATACTTTTGATTGACGACGACCGGGATTTTCTCGACGAGATAACTTTGCTTTTAAGTTCCGATTTCGAATGCGTAACCGCGTCGAACGAAAAAGAGGGAATTGAAAAAGCGCAAATAGTTCAGCCCGACGCGGTTCTGCTAGATTTGATGCTGGGCGACGATAACGGAATTGAAACGCTGAAAAAAATAAAACATGCCGATAAAGATATGCCGGTTATTATGATTACGGAATACGCTTCGGTTGACACGGCGGTAAAAGCAATGCGGCTCGGCGCGCATAATTACGTTCCCAAAACGCCGAACATCGAGGAGTTAAAAATCATAATCGAACGGGCGATGCTTGAAAAATTGAATCGTAATAAAACCAAACTGCTCGAAGAAGAACTAAATAAAACTTACGGTAAAATTATAGGCAAAAGCGACGCTATTGAAGACGTAAAAGAAAAAATAAAATTAATCGCGTCTAATTACCACACGGTTTTAATTACCGGCGAAAGCGGCGTGGGCAAAGAGCTTGCGGCAAGAAGGATTCACGAATTGAGCGACAGAAGCGGCGAACTTTTTCTCGCCGTAAACTGCGCCGCCATTCCCGCGCCCCTTATTGAAAGCGAATTGTTCGGCTACGAAAAAGGCTCGTTTACCGGAGCCGAAAAACGAAAGCTCGGGAAATTTGAAGCGGCTTCGGCGGGAACGATTTTTTTGGATGAAATAGGCGAATTGAAACCGGACGCGCAAGTTAAACTGATGCGCGTAATTCAGGAAAAAGAATTTCAGCGCGTCGGCGGAAATAAAACGCTTCGGACCGACGCCCGCATTATTGCCGCCACAAATAAGAATTTATTTGCGTGCGTAAACGACGGAACGTTTCGGGAAGATTTGTATTACCGCCTCGACGTTTTTCCAATCGAAATTCCGCCGTTGAGAAAAAGAAGAGAAGATATTCCGCTTCTGCTGGATTATTTTGCGGAGAAAATCAGCAGGGAAATGAACTTGCGCCGTCCGGTTTTTACGAAAGAGAGCGTCGCTTATTTTACGTCGTACGATTGGCCCGGAAACATACGCGAGCTGCGTAATTACGTTACGCGCGCAATTATTTTAAGCGCCGGAAAAGAAGTGACGCCGGAGTTTTTAAGTCGTCCGCTTCTTTCGTCGGGAAACGAAATTGAATCTTTAACAAACGACGTTCCTTTAAAATGGGAAGATATGGACAAGCTCCGCAAATCGGCGGCGGAAAAGGCAAGCAGAAAAGTGGAAGCGGAATTCGCAAAGAAACTGCTGGAAAAATTTAACGGAAACATCTCAAAAGCCGCCGAATACGCCGGGATGAACAGAACGAATCTTCATAAGTTGATTAAGCGGGCGGGAGTATAAAATTCTTACGCGGGAACTTCCATTCCTTTTGCTTTCAATAAATCCAGCAAGGGCGAAAATTCATCGCCGTGGAAAAATTTTTCGCCGATTCCTATCGGTTCTATTATGTAATCGACAACTTCCGTGCACAGCCAAAGAATAGAAGAATATTTTTCTTTATTCCCATCGTCAAATTGCGGCGATACAATCGCTAAATCGATATCGCTGTTTTCAGACGGGTTTCCGTCGGCGTAACTGCCAAACAAAATTACTTTTGAAATTTCAATTCCGTTTCTCTTCAATTCGGAAACATATTTACTAATTAATAAATTTATTGATTCTGTAACCATTTCAGCGTTTCTTTTGTTTTTTTCAAAATATCTTTTGCTTTCTCTTTAGTCGGTTGAGTTATGTTGAATTCCGGATACCGCCCTTCAAGTTGAGATTCCATCAACTCCGAAAAAAACAACTTTGTTTCCTTGTTTATTTCTATTCCAATATTATTAGATAAATAAAGTAGATTATATTATTACAAGTTAAATCCTTCCCGATAAAAAACACCCCGACAAAAAGCATCGGGATAAATCGGGACAAGTTGTTTTTTTTTGCAAGAAAATTTAATGGTCTTTATTTGCAATTCATAATTGCAGCTTTGCTGCGATATATTTAATTGAACAAATTCATAAATAAAAAATTTACATAAGGCAACCGCGCAGCCTTAATTTGTTTCGAAAGATTTTAAGTTAGTAAAATACTGCGAGGAATTAATATTAATCTTGAAGAAATATTACGCTGATTTTGAAATGTCCCTTGTTACTTTTCTTCTCCTTTTCCGTTAAAGCTTGGAAGGGTAAAATAGAAAGTAGTTCCTTTGTCCGGTTCGCTTTCTACAAATATTTCGCCGTTATTTTTTTCAACCAAATCTTTGCAGAGAAGAAGACCAAGCCCGGTTCCCGCTTCTCCGTCGGTTCCGCGCGTGGTTATTTTTTCGGTTATATCGAACAGTTTGCCAAGCGTTTCTTTATCCATTCCTATCCCGCTGTCCGCTACGGAAAATTTAACGTTGCCGTTGCCGTCGGCATGCGCGCTGATTTTAATAATGCCGCCGGATTTGGTGAACTTCAACGCGTTAGAGACTAAATTTCTTAAAATTGTTCTAAAGCAATCTTTGTCGGCAAACGCGAAAACATTCTTCTCAACCGAACAAACAAGGGAAATGTTTTTGTTTTTTGCCGTGAGATCAAAAATTTTACAGACGCTGTTAATCAACGGCATTGCATCAAGCTTCTTCGGAACAATCTGCATATTTCCTAACTGAAGGCGCGACCAGCTTAAAAGATTCTCCAACAGTTTGTAAAGATTTTCGGAAGACGAATACATAGTTTCCGAAATCTCGGCTAATTCCTTCATTGTTAAATCCGTAATGCTGTCGGATAATAACTTAGACGTTCCGAGAATTGACATAAACGGATTTTTCAAATCGTGCGCGATGATGGAGAAAAACTTATCCTTGTTTTTGTTTGTAATTTCAAGCATCCGCTTCGCTTCGGTAAGTTCTCTGTTGTATTGATGAAGTTTTTCTTCCGCAAGTTTTTTGTCGATTACCTTTACGATCTGATCGGAAACGAATTCAAGAATTTCCATTTCCTTTTCGCCGAATGCGTTCGGGTCTTCATAATCCTGAACGACAAAAACGCCTTTATAATTCCGCTGAAAGTTGAGATAAATGCCGAGCCAAATTTCGGTATATTCACCGCTTAGTTCCACTTCGCCCTTTTCTTGAAGTTCCATATCGCGTTCTTTTGAAATAAGCTGGCTTTTTTTAGTCCTTAAAACATATTCGGAAAGACCTCTGCCGAAAGGAAGTTCTCCGACAGGCGAGGGGTCGAATTCATCAACGTGGTAAGGGAATGTCATCACATTTTTTGTCTCGTCGTGCAGAGCGATGTAAAAATTTTTAACCGGCATCAGTTCTTTAATAATTTCGTGAATGTTTTTATAAAGCTCGTATGAATTATTCGAGGTTGTGGCGGCGGACGAAATTGCGTAAAGCGATTTTTCCAATTTTTGATATTTTTTTCTTTCCGTTATATCCCGCGCAACGCCGATAAGACCGTTTGGTTTTCCGTTTTCCGTCAAAGGAATTTCGCTAACCTCAAGAACAATTCGGTTTCCGTTTTTATGATAAACTTCCGCTTCGTAAGGCGGGCGCTGTATTCCGCGGAAAAGAGCGTCTTCGGTATATTTAATTACCATTTGGTTTATCGGGTTGTCCGTCAAAACATCCTTATAATTCGTATGCCATTCTTCGGGGGTAAAACCGGTGATAAATTCAATTGCCGGAGAGACGAATGTGAATTTACCCTCTATATTTTGTCTGTAAACAAAATCGCGCATGTTATCGAGAACAAAATTTAATTCCTCCGCGGTTTTTTGATATTTGTTTTTTGTGTCGTTTATTTCTTTAAGAGTTTTTTTCTTGTCGGTTATATCGCGCATAACGGTTTGCAAAGCGGGCTCTCCAAAATAATCCACCGGAGCGCCGCCGATTTCAATAAATTTATCTTTTCCGTCCAAACTTTTGATTTTCAATTCATTAAAAGGAATTTTCTTTTTTCTTTTAAGAGCTATTGAAATCATTCTTCTAATCAACTCTCTCGGCATTTTCCTTCAGATCGCCGTGTGCACGTGCTTCGGCGATGGCGGCAATAATACGCGGACGGTCTACCGTCTTGAGCCGCTTCGTTGTGAAAAAGAATTTCGCTTTCCGTATGAACAATTATTGCGTTCGGGGAATACGTTAAAAGCTGTTTATACCGCTGTTCGTTTTCAAAAGCGGTCTGTTCCGATTTCTTCCTTTCGTCAACTTCCGCCAAAAGCCGTTCGTTGAGTTTTATTAATTCAATGGTTCTATGCTTTATTTTCTGTTCGAGTTTCTCTTTGAGTTTTTCAAGCTCGGTTCGCGTAGTTTTTTCTCTGTTGATAATTCTGTTTGAAGCGCGAAAACCTCTGAAATTATTTTCCGAATCGATTACTCTCTTGCACGCGTGTTCAATCCAAAGAACTTTTCCGTTTTTTCTTGTAATACGTATTTCAATCGGCTTTTGGTTTGCCGAAACCGCAAGGTTCGTGTGGCTTTCCCACAATTCTTTGTCGTCTTCAAAAATTATCGAATCAAAAGTAACTTCGGCGTTAAGAAAATCTTCTTTTGGATAACCGGTAACCCGTTCGCACGAAGGAGAAAGATAAACGATCTTTCCGTTTTCATCCACCCAATATTCCATATTATACGGATTATTTGCCACGACTTCGTATTTGTAAGTCAATCCGGCGAATTTTTTTTCCAATTCCTTGAGCTTGCTTTTAAGGACGTTTAACTCCAATGCGTCGTCTTTATGTTCGTTATTTTCTTCTTCGTTGTTCATCTATATAAATTGATAATAAGAAATATACATATTATCGGAAGAACATTTGAAATTTAAAGTGTAATTTAAACTCAATATTTTTTTTATTGCGGGGTCAACTTTTTCGTTTCCGCTTCGATAGTAAATTGTTAATTGCCTTCAGGGAGGAATGCAATGGAAACAAAAGCCGCAAACGGAAATTATTTCGGAACGATCGCGACAAAAATCATTACGAAAAGAGAGATTAAAAAAAGAAATCCGTTTCTTTCAAACGGCGCCGATATTTTGAATCTTTCAAATATTTCCAATCAATTAAAGTCTTTTTCTTTGAACGCGTCGAGATCTAACGTTTCATTCAACGGAACAAATCATTTATTTCAATTGGATTTTAATTCGGGAAAATCTTCTTCGTTAAACATCAACGGTTATTTCAACAAATCGTTTACCAAAGGAGAAATAAACGTTTCCTACGCTTTTTCTTACGAAGAAGGAAAAACGGAAAACTATCGCTTTGATCTGAATATCAATTCCGACGATTTCCGCAGTTTTAAAGAATCGAAACATTATGAAAAAGAAGACATTGTAAAATTTATCGGCAGAATTGCAAACGATCTTTTCAAAATTTCGCGCGATAAAAAGAAAAAACTGAACGGAATAATTTTCAACGCCGACGATTTGGAAGCGCTTGCCTCGGTTGGAGATAAAGATATCGGAAAACTCGTGAAAAATCTGATTTCTCTGATTATTTTGATGGAACAATTGGATACGAAAAAGAAAAAGAAAAACACGAAATCCGTAACATACTTAGCCGAAAGAAAACTTTACGAAGTAAAAGAACGGGAATACAAAACGCGCGTGGGATTTGATTATAGCGCGTCTTTGACAAAACCGGAATAATTCCGGTTAAATCTTTTGTTTGGAAAAGTTAATAACTGTCGTTTACTCAACCGGCAAGCCGTAACGCCGTAAAACTGTGTTGTTCTATTAGAGCTTCTGCAAAATAAAGATTCCGCTATTTCGCTTTAGCTCTATTTACTTTCGTTCCTTTCTTTTGTCAATCAAGTTTAATCTTTCGCCGACTAATTTATATTATTTTTCATGAACCGATTTAAAAATCTCATTTTCTTTCGATAATTAATTATAAAATAATTAACCTTTTAAGTAATCGGACAAATTACCATGGGAACTCAGCAATTGCTTTTTATTGTTTTAGGCGCAATAGTCATAACTCTTTCGGTCGTAATTGGAATGAACTACTTTGCCGAAAACGCTAAAGGTGCAAACCGCGACGCGGTAATTCTCGATTTAAACAGATTGGCGACGACTGCTCAAGCATATTATAAAAAAGGGAAAGAAGCCGCCGGAGGCGAGAAAAGTTTTCGAGGATTTCAAATCCCCGAAAAATTGAAGAAAACTCAAAACGGTTCTTATCGGATTTTATACAAAAGACCAAATAGAATTCTAATACAAGGCGTCGGGGTGGAAGACGGACAAAGTTGGTTTAATTGTTCCGGAATAAAGGTGAAAATTACCGAGCAGGTTTTAGTTCGACCGGATGATATTACTTTAAGAAAAATATTCTAGCGGACTTTGGTTTGCCATTTAAAATCCATTCGTCAAAAATTAATGGAAACAAAAAAGAAAT
>JAADIR010000145.1 GCA_013151245.1 Chlorobiota bacterium | reverse complement strand
GCCTTCTCCATTATAATTAGTCCATTTAAAAGAATCAATTACTGAAATTTAAAAATTAGTTTGTCCAAGCATTATAATTGGGAAAAACGATATCAAAAAAAGTATAATCTTCTTCATTTTTATCTCCACTAAATTATTGTAAATTTTTATTTAAGAATTATTTCATTTTATTTCTTTCAAATCAGTCTTTTTGTTATTTGTTCTGTAAGGTTCACCGCAAACTCCGCAAAATTTTGAAAATGGATTATCTATTGCTTCGCCGCAGCTTGGGCATTTTTCAATCAGCTGCGTTCCGCACTTCGGGCAGAATTTGTATTTTTCTTTTACGTTGCAAAAGAAATCGCATTCGGGACAGATTCTGTATTTGTGTTTGTCTTTCATACTAATTCTATCGATAAAATTTTTCAAAACATCTCTCGTTTTCGCGGCCGCAGAATATAACGACATATTAATGTTTGTTCGCGTTAAACGTGTTTCTATTGTCGTGCGCGAATCTTGGCCAGCCGGAATGCGATAGCACGC
Source organism: Chlorobiota bacterium (assembly GCA_013151245.1). Taxonomy (GTDB): domain Bacteria; phylum Bacteroidota; class Ignavibacteria; order Ignavibacteriales; family Melioribacteraceae; genus JAADIR01. The sequence goes on along the minus strand of JAADIR010000145.1, from coordinate 4,142 downwards.
CGTCTCCCTGCAAAGCGAAGATTTTATCTCCTGCAATAAAATAGATAACCTTATCTTCCGAAACGGCAATTGTATATCCGTAGATTCCCATTGAACTTTCCCATTTTACGTTGCCGTCTTCGTCGGTTATGCTAAGATGAGCATCGTAATCGGAAATAAGTCCGTAGAGTTGGTTTTTATCGTCCACGCATACATTATGCGGTAAAGTAAGCGGACCGTTAGTTAAACTTCCGTTTGAAACGCTGTATAACGAACTTCCGCTCCATTGGTTATAAAGTATTATATTTCCATTATTGTCGATAAATTTTTCAGCGTTCCAGCTGCTGACATTTGCTTGCCAAACGGTTTGACCGGTTGAATAATTGATTCTCGCCAGCGTATCCGTTTGAACAAAGGTTATTAAATCGCCGTTATCGGCTATTGAAATATTATTACTACTGGAAGAAGAATATGCGTTTGTTGACCAAATCAAATTTCCGTTTCCCGGGTTAAGAGCTATTATTACATAATTTTGATCCAATATATCGAATTTATAAATTGTTCCGTCTTTGCCAACGGTAATCGTATTTCCCGCGGTGTAACTTGACGTAAAACGATGCCAGCTTGTAACGCCGCTAGCGGCTTTGATTTTATAAATCGCTCTGTAATAACTTCCGCTTTCCGCTGTTACCGTTATAATATCTCCGTCGTTGGCAAGGGCGAGGTGTCCCAACGCGCCGTAAGTGTAAACATCGACGCCGTTTTCTCCGGGCAGCGATTGCGGAACTTCCCAAACCCAGTTGAAATTTCCGTTCGAAGGATTTATCGAATATAATTTATGACCGGAATTAACGTAAACTGTTCCGTCGTCTCCGACGACGATAAAACTATTTAAATGCCACGTTTCCAATTCTCCGCTTTGCCATTTCACAGTTCCGTCGGTTTTATTCAAAGCGAATATCTTTTGGGCGCGCCAATCAGTTCCGTTCCAACCGCCGCCGCCCGCGGCAAAATAAATCGTTCCGTCGGGCGCTATCGCTAACGGTGTTTCGATAAAATGTAAATCTTCCAGTTGATATGACCACAGTGTATCCCCGACGTTTGCTTCCGGTTCGGGGTTGAGAATATCATTGATCTCGTCGCAGCTTGTTAAAGCAAGCAATAGAATCGCTAAAAAGGAAAGCAAAATGAATTTAATTTTTTTAATCCCTGTCATAACATACCCCAAAAATTATTTTTAGATTAAATATTTTATTTAGAGGTACAAAATTCATTCCTAAGAAAAACAATGAAAAAACGGGCAGAAAGGGTGTTTTTTAAACTCCTATGTAACCTTCCAAAACAACACTGTTGCTCGGTAAAGCAACATTTTTCTGTTTTTTTTTGATTTTTTTTTTAATTTGTTTTTGTTATGAAGAAAATCTTCATCACGATAATTCTTACCTTTATATTCTTTGGAGAAATCCACAGCCAAAAAGAATATATTAAGTGGGAAAAACTAGCTTCCCCTTCGGTTATCAATCCGATAATAGTTTCGGGCAAATCTTTGAGTGATTTTTGGATTTTGGACTCAAAAGGAATTCTCTTCCACTTCAAAGAAAAGAAATGGATAGATTTTCCGCTTAAAACAGAAGAAGATCTTTCGCAAATAAAAATTAGCAAAACGGACGAAAATTCTTTTTTGCTAGCGGGAATAGACAATTCTTGGCGGACGCATATTTACCATTTCAAAAACGGGAAATGGTCTAAGGATTCTTTGATTATTAAAAACCCGATAACTCAGATTTTAATATTGAACAAGAACGATATATATCTCGGCGGAAATTGGGCTACGTTTTACCGCTATCGAAATGAAAAATGGGAACAAATTAATTGTCCGTTTAAGAATCATCTTAATATGGCGGCGGATAAAAATGGAAAGATTTGGTTTGGAGTCCGGGGCGAAGGGGTTTTCAGTTACGACGGGAAGTCCTTTGAAAAATACCGAATAGAAGATAATCTTAAAACAGATATTTACATTAGAGCAAATCAAAACGGCTCAATTATGTTTCGTGTTTCAAACGGCGAGGAATACTATTTTGACGGCGTAAAATTTGTTAAAGAAAAAGTTACGAAAAATAAAAAAGACAACGCTCCGTTCGGATATGAAAAAGTTGATATTCCGGAAACAAAAGAAAGTATAACGGTTCCCGGTTCGTTAAGGTTCAATTTATTGAAAAGATTAGACGACGGTTCAATTCTCCTTACAACGAAGGAAAATGCTTTATATGCGGCAAACATTTCGGGAAATAACTTTTTTGAGGATTTATCCCTTGCCTACAAAGTTGAAGGTCATAAAAATTCAGCTTCGAACGGAGCCGCGTTTATCTATTTTGACGACGACAATTTACCGGATATATTTACGTTCAACGACGGACACGGAGAATATTCCGAACTTTACCGTAACAAACTGGGCCGTCCTTTTATTGAAGCAAGTGAAAAAATAGAATCTTTGCTTTCGCCCGAAAGTTTTTTGTTTGCTTTCGGGGACTTCAACGGAGATTTGCGAACAGACTTTGCTACGATGGAATTCAAATCGAAAGGAAGCTTTGTCAGAACGTTTTTCCAAGAAGCCGACGGTAAATTTGTTAACGGACAAACTATTTTCCCTCTCGAAGAATACAATTCAAAGCCGTATCAAAATATTAGATTGATTGATTTCGACGAAGACGGCAGATTGGATATGGATATTTCTACATTTTTCGGGAACGGAATGAACAAGGGAAATCAATTGTTGCTTATGAATAAAGGGCTTTCCGGTCCCATCGAATACGATACAAGTATTGCGCGGTTTACGCGGGGATGGACTTCTCAATCAATCTTTGCCGATTTCAATAGCGACGGGGAAAACGACTTCCTTTTACTAAAAGAATGGGAATCGCCAAAGCTGTTATTGCATTTGAAGGAAAACATTGAAATAATATCTCTTCCGGTTAACGATTCCGTTGCAACGCTTGGCGCGCTCGCTTTTGACTATGACAACGACGGTGATTTGGATTTGCTCACCACGTCCGACGAAAAGATTATTTCAGTATTTAACAATAATTCAAAAGGCGTTTTTACTGACGTTACAAAAAACTTAAAATTAAAATATTTTAATTCGAAACCGAATAATATTGGAATCAACAGAAGTCTTTCCTGCGGAGATTTTAATAACGACGGCTATGTGGATTTGTTCTTATCTTTGGAGGAACCGGGGAATAAAAGAAATTATCTTTTCATAAACGATTCCGGCAGAGCCTTTGTTGAGGTGGGGAAAAAATATTCGATTGCGCGTCCTTATGTTAACGGCGCGGTTGTTGGGGACGTTGACGGCGACGGCGATTTGGATATTTACGGTTTTCGCGAAGGGTTTAATACGCTTTGGGTAAATAATCTTAACGATAAAAATTATCTCGTTATAATTCCATACGGAATAAAATCAAACTACGACGCCTTAGGCGCGAAAGTTACTGTCTTTACGGCGGGAAAAGGTTTGAGCGAAAACGCGTTGCTGGGGTTCAGACAAATCGGTTCGGAGCAGTTCGGAAAAAACAGAATAAATCAAAGACTCGCTCACTTCGGGCTTTCAGCGGAAGGGCTCTACGATGTAAAAATTGAATTTTACGGCGGGGAAACAAAAATTCTGAAAAACGTAAAAGCGGGACAAACAATTGAGGCGTTTGAAATAACCGGACTTTCCGCCGCGGTTTATCTTTTACCGGGTAAAATATTAAGATTCGTAAGTTCTACGGAAAACCAACTTTACATAATAATTACAATCGTCGCTTTTTTCGTTTTGATTTTCGGCGTACGCTTCGGCGTTAAACGATATCGCTGGTCTTCCGCCACTACTACCGCCATCATCTTGGTGAATGTTTCAATTTTCTGGCTGATGATTTTCCTGTCTCTAAATTCTGATAGCTATTTTACAAAATACATTCTGCCGCTTATAGTAATGGTTTCGGGACTTTTGCTTCCGCATTTCATTTTTTTCAGCATCACAAGAAACCCGTTTTCAAACAAATCGAAAAAAGAAGTGGAAGAAAATCTTTTGCGCAAAATGATGCTTTTTACTCACGGCGAATGGGCGCTGAGGAATTTAAGCGGTTTGCAGCTGCTAATGCAAAACGTTCCCGACAATA
>JAADIR010000205.1 GCA_013151245.1 Chlorobiota bacterium | reverse complement strand
TTTCCCTGAGCGGGATTATTTGCCATTATCGCTTCTCCTTTTTCGACAAAATAGAAGCTATTTTCACCGTTCATTAAATTACAATTAGCGTGGAATAGTAGAGACGAAGAAGGTAGAATACGCTTATCTGCGTTGTACGGTCAGTATCTGTGGATAGGAATTAATTGTGAAGGATTGGGCAGCATCAGCAGTCAAGGAACAGGAATAAAAATTGATAACGAACAATTACTATTAGAAAAAAGGGCGGATATGGGGGGATTACAAGCTCATTTTACGGAAACCGTCGATTCATTATACGACGCATTATCCAAAATATATGAAAATCAATACGATCTTATTTCAGAGTACATACTTTGGAAAGAAGAGCGACCGGATAGCGTAAAGAACGAAGGTATTCCTATGAATTTTTTGAATTTCTACAAAAACAGCATCAGTTTGGCTCTTCGCGTTCCGAATATTTCCCGTCTATTTGTAATAAACGATGACTTTGGATTATCCGGTGAATATAATAAGTCAAGATTCGTATGGAACGTTTCAGAGGGGATATTAGCCGATTATTCGATTGATATTAATGTTTCGTCGCCCCGGGAAGATAGAGTAGGATACCAATCTATTGGGAGAAGAAATAGATTTACTAGATATTTTCTTGCGGATCCGAGACTTTATCAGGGCGAACCGGGCATAAATCCTCCGGGATTAACTACTTTCCACTTGCGCGCTCGCGGTTTGGGCGGCTATTCGATGGAAAGAAGAATTTCATATACGCCGCGTATATTTGGAGAAGGAGACGGCGGATTTATAGATCTACCGGACGACGATTCGCCTCCATTTACGCCCGGAATCTCGTTCCCGAATTATATGCATACTTATAATTTTGTTTTACGAACTCATACTTATTTTACGAACGATTCTACAAAGATTATCGCCGAATGGATGTCGTCCGATCCGCAATCGGATATTGTTGAGTATCAATATGCAATTGGAGAATCATTAGATAATAAAACTTCCATAATGGAGTGGACTTCAAACGGAGGAAGGGACGACGCCGTTATATCCGGTTTGAATTTAGACCACAATAAATCTTATCATTTATTTGTTAAGGCAAGAAACGGGGAAGGTTTGTGGAGCAATATTGGGGGCGTAACTCAAAAAGTTAAAATAGATATGACTATCCCTTCAACTCCTGGCGACGTTAACGAGGATGGCAACGACGGCGGAAACGACTTCTTTTGGGACCCGCCGGACGGTTTTGGCGACGGATTAGGCGGAGGCGGTTTCGGAGATCCTTTCGGCGGTGGAAATATTCCCGTCGATGTTATTCCGCCTACGCCGTTCCCGTCGGGCTTTGGAATGTATTTTTATCTCCCGCCGCCATTAGATAATTATTCGGCGGAACTTGAAGCCCATTGGACTGCATCGATTGATCCGGAATCGGGTATTCATAACTATCAGTATAAAGTAACTTCTAAAAAGAATTCATCGGTTAATTCCGGTTGGGTTGATAATGATCTTGATCTGAACGTTTCTATTAGGGGAGGTATTTTAAATTATCTTGATTCTTTTTATGTTGATATTCGCTCCAATAATTTAGCGGGAAGCGCTAGCGAAGAATTGCGTTACGGACCTATGCGTCCGATAGACGCCTCGCCTCCGACTCAACCAAATATTGCTATGGCTTACGCTCCTAATAGCGATAGAGTTTATTTGGTCTTTTCAGGCGCAAGAGGTCTTTCTGAGGATTATGAAAGCGGTATTGCTTTTTATGAGGTTTCGGTTGGAACAACTCCGGGAAGCGGAAACTTGATTTCGTGGCGAAACGCAATTACTTTCAAGCCGGAGGAAGTTGGCGGTAAAATGCAAGTATTACTTCCGGTTCTTCCCGAAATTAATGAAAGTTATATTCAAGTAAGAGCCGTGAACGGACAGGGAATGAGGAGCAGTAGAACTGTAACCGGTCCTTATTATCAAGACGATACTCCGCCGATCAGACCGGGCATTCTTCCGAGTACAATAATGAACTTGCGGGGGAAAAAGTTCTTAAAACTAACTTATTTCGACGTTGAAGACCCTGAGACAGGTATTTCCGATATTAAATATTCCATCTATAAAGGGCGGAATATGATAAGAGGGTGGACCAGCGCCGGTGTCGTTGACTTTACTATAATAAGACTATCCGATCTCGGTTTGCACATTGGCGATAGAATTGAAGTCTGGGTTGAAACACGAAACGGGCTTGGAATGCGGTCGCGGCAAAATCACACAAGTTATATAATTCGCTAATAGGAAAAAAAATGAAAAATAAAATAATTATTGCGTCGCTTTTCTTTTTTGTCAGTTTTATCGTTAACGGTCAGAAGAATCGGGAATTTTTTACTCTTGTTAAGGGAGATTCGGTTGCAATATTTTTAATCAACCCGCCCGGTTCAAATGAAATGTTTGATGTTTTTAAAAAAGGGAAAGGGGAGAATTATAAACTTTTAACCGTCAAGTCGTCTGTCCGACCGGTTCGAAATCCGAAAGAAGCGATGACGATTCTCGGCGCCGACTGGGAACTGTTTACAAAAGCATTGGACACTGACAATGAGTTTGAAATTTTACGCAATATCCGTTCCGGCGGTTTACGAGGCGGATTGCTCTCTTTAATCAGTTTAAAAGCCGCTAAAATTGCCGGACGTATTTTTATCGATGAAAGCGCGGTGGAGGGAGAAAAACTCACCTATAAAGTTCAAAAATTTATCGGGAGTGAAAACCGACAGCATTATGAAGAAAGTATTAATAAAGGAGATTATTCCCGCGGCTCCCGGAGATTTAACTTTAACCGCCGGGAAACGCCAGATTTTACTTAAATGGAATTACCCCGCTTGGAACGGCGATTTTAACGATCTGGGGTTTAGGTATAACGTTTATCGTAAAGTCAATTCCGGCTTATTCGCAATGATAAATAAAAATGTAATTATTCGCGACGACGCCTCCCAACCGGACTTTACCGACAGATGGTTGATAGAGGGAAACAAGTACACTTACTACGTCACAATTGTCGATCCGATCGGCAACGAAAGCAAGCCGTCGGAAAGCGTCGAGATTTTCTTAAAAGATGAAACTCCGCCTACCGCCCCCAAAAATCTTTCGACCGGCGCTTTTAACGGAGGCATTGCGCTCTCTTGGAACATGAGCGCGGAATTGGACGCGGCGGGCTATAATGTTTTTCGTTCGGTCGGATTGGACCGGGAATTCAAAAAAATAAATACGGATATTGTGAAACCGGGTACCCCATATTATTTCGATTCGACAGCTTCTTCGAGTCAGCAATATTTTTACGCGGTTTCATCTATCGATACTGCGGGGAATGAAAGCCGGCAAAGCAATCCCATCCGGGCGTATTTAAAAGATAACGTCGCGCCAGATCCGCCCTCTAATTTTTCTTATAAGATTGAAAATAGTATGATTGTACTGAAATGGGGAGAATCCGAGGCAAAAGATCTCCGCGGGTATTTTCTTTATCGCGGAGAAAAGGAAAACGTTGTACCCAGAATAATTAACGCTCCTACAATGACGACAACCTTTATTGATAGCGGATATAAAAAAGACGGATTTGCCTTCGGGGGAAAATTTATTTATAAATTAACATCCGTCGATAGTTCGCAAAATGAAAGCGAGAAAATCACGTTAATTGTGTATGCGCCCGATGTAAAAGCCCCAGAACCGCCGTTGAACTTTAATGTAAAGAATTTCAAAGGCAGATATGTTGAGTTATACTGCGGTGGAAGTCCTTCCCTTGATAGCGATATTTACACGATATTTAAATCGACAGAGGAAAAAAAAGATAAAAAACTCGTTGAATTTTCCAAAACGCCATTTGTTTATAAAGATACTTCTGTTATAAAAGGGAAGGTATATATTTATTATGCTTCGGTGATTGATACCTCGGGCAACAAGAGCAATTCCACAAAAAAAGATTCAATATTTTTCAGAGACTTCTCTCCGCCCCCAAAACCACGTTACGTAAACGCAAAAGTAGTCGGAAGTAAAGTTGTGATAGAATGGAACAGGGCGATTGATTTCGATTTTGCGGGCTACAACGTTTACCGTTCCGATTATCCGACGGGAACTTTTATAAAATTAAACGACAAACCGATTGCGGAAACAAAATATATCGATGCGACGGGGAGCGAAAAGAATTATTACAGAATACGCGCCGTCGATACTTCGGGCAACGAAAGTAAATTTCATAAAACGGTTCAAGTCAGAAATAACAAATGAGTCGTTAGATTTTAAGAGAAGATTGCTTATCCTTCCGGTGAAACGGGCATTGTTTGCCGAGTGGGATAGGTGATTCTTTTTCATCAGTTTATACATTTGAAAGATGTTTCATCCGCCAACCGCATGATTCGATATGACGACAATCCATTTATTTCGTTATATCGAAGCAGTCCCGATTGTTTTTAATCGAGACGTCTGAGATGTTTCTTCATTCGCATCCAAAATGAGATTTCTCGTTCGTCAACTGCCGGATTCGAACTTGTCAGCCTTTGGTTGGAGGACGGTAACTGTTATTAGGGCGGCTGTTTGTCTATTCATTTACAATCATTTTCTTCCGCGCTCCAAATCAATCATGAATGTTTCATTAATTCACTCTTGAAACTCTCTACAAAACATTTCCGCAAATTTCATAACCGATCATAAAATAATATACAATTTTTCGGAAATTGTATAACTAAAGAGATAATGTATCTGTTATTTTAGCAGTGTCAAATAAAAATAAAGGCGATACAATGGAAAAGCAATACACAATAGAAGGGATGAGTTGTCATCATTGCATTATGGGAGTTGAAAACGAATTGCGAAACGCAGGATTCGAAAAGTTCGAAGTGAAGCTGGGTTCCGCAAAGATTGAGTTCGACAATGCCGAAGAAAACGAAAAGAAAATAGTTGCAGCTATAGAGGAAGCCGGTTATAAAGTTGTTGCCGCATAAAACATAATGACTGTTAAAACAAAAAAATACACTTTCCCCGTTGAGGGAATGACGTGCGCCAGCTGCGTTGTCCGAGTGGAAAAAGCGCTGGATAAAATTGAGGGAATTAATAACGTATCGGTCAATTTTGCAAACGAAAAAGTTACTTTTGAATCGGCGGAAAACTTAAGCGTGGAAACTGCAAAGGAAGCCGTGGAAAAATACGGTTACAAACTTGTTACGGAAGAATCAAATAGAAATTCGGAGGCTGCAGTAAGCCGAAACGAAGAAGAGCATTACAAAAAACTGAAAAGCGATCTTCTGTTTTCGGCGCTGCTCTCGATTCCGATTTTGATAATCAGTATGTTTCGCGGATTTGAATGGTTTGCTTCCTATTGGATTTTTAACGCCGATACGACAAATAAAATATTATTGATTCTCACGACTCCGGTAATCTTCATTTCAGGTAAAAGGTTCTATAAAGTTTTCTGGACAAATCTGAAACATTTTTCTTTCGAAATGAATTCCCTCGTTGCAATCGGAACCGGAGCCGCATACGGATACAGCGTCGTTGCAACATTGTTTCCAAAACTGTTGGAGGTTGATGGAAATCTGCCGCACGTTTACTTTGAAACCGCAGTCGTAATTATTGCTTTAATTACGATGGGAAAACTTCTTGAAGCGAGAGCGAAAAAGAAAACCGGAACGGCAATAAAAAAGCTGCTGGAACTTAAACCTAAAGAAGCGTCGGTTCTTGTTGAGGGAAGAGAAGTGAAAACCAAAATTGACGAACTTATCAGCGGCGACGTGGTTGTGATAAGACCCGGAGAAAAAATTCCGGCTGACGGCGTAATTTTATCAGGCGCCTCGGTCGTTGACGAATCGATGATAACCGGCGAAAGCGTTCCGGTGGAAAAGAATATCGGCGCGAAAGTTATCGGCGGAACCATCAACAAAAACGGTTCGTTCAATTTCAAAATTACCGCGCTTGGCAATAACTCGGTTCTCGGACAGATAATTAAATTTGTAGAAGAAGCGCAAGGTTCAAAAGCGCCGATACAGCTTCTTGCCGATAAAGTATCGTCCGTCTTTGTCCCCGCCGTTATTGTTACGGCGTTGATTACGTTTGCCGCATGGTTTTTCTTTGCGGAAGCGAATAATTTCAACGTCGCGCTGATCAATTTTGTCGCGGTTCTTATTATCGCTTGCCCTTGCGCTTTGGGCTTGGCAACGCCGACGGCGATAATGGTTGGAACCGGACTGGGAGCGCAGCGCGGCATTCTGATTAAAAACGGCGAGAGTCTTGAAATGGCTCATAAAATCGACACGATAGTTCTAGATAAAACCGGAACAATAACGGAAGGCGCGCCGAGAGTGACGGATATTATCACAAGCGGCATTTCCGAAAAAGATCTGCTGCGAATCGTTGCTTCAACTGAGAAAAAAAGCGAACATCCGCTCGCCTCCGCAATTGTTGATTTCGCCCAAAAAATAGGCGTGGATTTTTTGGAAACGACGTCTTTCTTGAACTATTCCGGAGCCGGTATTTCCGCCGTAATAAATGAGGAGAGCATTGTTTTAGGGAATAGAAGACTGATGCGGCAATTTTCTGTAGATGTGGAAGAATTCGGCAAAAAGTATGACGAATTGAGCGGCGAAGGAAAAACCGTTATTTTCTGCGCAGTGAATTATAAATCGGTTGGAATCATTGCCATTGAAGATCCAATTAAAGACACTTCGAAAGAGGCGATTGAAAATATGAAAAAATTAGGACTGGATATCTTCATGCTTACGGGCGACAATGAGAAAACAGCCGAAGCGATTGCAAAGAGAATTGGGATAGAAAACTTTTTCGCCGAAGTAATGCCGAATAAAAAAGCTGAAAAAATAAAAGAACTTCAACGACAGAAAAGAAAAGTCGCTATGGTGGGGGACGGAATAAACGATTCTCCCGCGTTGGTAACCGCCGATTTGGGAATAGCAATAGGAACGGGAACCGACGTCGCGATTGAATCTTCCGATATTACATTATTAAAAGGAAATTTGAACGGCGTTACGGACGCAATTAAACTTTCGAAACGAACCGTGCGCACAATAAAACAAAATCTTTTCTGGGCTTTTGTTTACAACGTTATCGGAATACCTTTCGCGGCTCTCGGATTCCTCAATCCTATGATTGGCGCTCTTGCTATGTCGTTCAGTTCGGTTTCGGTTATTAGCAATTCGCTAAGACTGAAAAAAACATCAATCGCTGAATAAAAATTGTACAAATCCAAAAGTAGCGGTAAATATGATTTAATAACTCACGTTACTCAGTATTTTAATATGCATCAAAAACAACAAAATAATGCGTCATTGCGAGGAGTCCCGATTCATCGGGACGACGCGGCAATCTATTAAACAACTGCACAATACCGAAATTGTAACGATTGCGGCAG
>JAADIR010000243.1 GCA_013151245.1 Chlorobiota bacterium | reverse complement strand
AGAGAAGGAAGGAAATCTTTCGGCGAACATCGAACGGATGGAGTTTGAACAAAAGCTTGACGAGCTTGGAATTAGTTATCCTTGGTGAGAGGAATTAGTCAGTGGTCATTGGTCAATAGTCAAGAGTTAGTTTGGGGGCGGGCTTTTGTTTTTCCGGATATTCCTATTTTCCGTTATTGCGATTCCGGATTTGTCGGAAGAAGCTGTCTTTTACACATTATTAATTGTTGAACATGAAACGAGTTATAATTGCGGCGGTCGCGGAAAACGGCGTCGTCGGAAAAGAAAATAAGATTCCTTGGCGCATTCCGAATGAGTTGCGGTTTTTCCGCGAAACCACAATGGGTTTTCCGGTTTTAATGGGAAGAAAAACTTTCGAATCGATCGGAAAAATTCTAGACGGACGAACGAATATAATTCTTTCAAAAACTCTGAAACGTAGCGTTGTTGCGGGCGCGCGCGTTTTTGCGGATTTCGAAACGTCCGAGAAATTCATCGAAAAATTAAATGCGGAAAAATATTTCATCATCGGCGGCGCATCTGTTTTTAATCAATTCATTAATTCCGCCGACGAGCTTATCATTTCAAAAATAAAAGGCGCTTACGAAGGGGACGTTTTCTTTCCGGAAATATCAGATTCATTTTGGAAAGAAATAAAAAAAATAGAATTTGAAGATTTCGCCGTTCTAAAATATCTCAAGCGGTGAAATCTTCAATCTTTAACTAATCCAATTTTTTCTTAAGAGTAAAAGCTCCTCGAATGTCTCCTTTTTTGAAGCCGACGGCTTTATCTTCGGGATACAATTCTTCAATTTTCTTTTTTACCGGTTCTTTTATTTTGGAGCCGTGACAATTTAAGCAGACTCCGCCTGTTGGAATAGCTTTCATATAGCGGAAATATTTAACTCCGTTTTCTTCCACGGTTTCGGAATATTCCAAAGTTTTAACGTCCGTTCCTTCTTTCAATTCGTTTTCGAATTTTTCCAGAACGGTTTTCTCCCATTCATCGGGTTTGTTTTTTATGTTTCGAATTTTTAGAGAAGTTCTTCCAACTTGCCAATCGGTTGAATCGGATAATTGCTTTGCGATTTCCGGCGCTTTAACGCTGCAAACGGAAATTGCATTAACGGCGCCGCCGTTTCTCATCCCGGTCGTCAATTCGCTCTTTAATATTTTGCTGAAATCCTTTACTATCTTTCTTGCGGTTTCTACGTTTTCGTCGAAGTGAAAAGTGAAAAAAAGAAAGAAAATTGATAAAGCGGTTATCGTAATCTTTTTCATTTTGCGCCCTTGTTGTTTGTTAGAATAATAATAATAAAATGATTTACAATGTAAATGGTTTCAGTTAAAAATTCAAAACGGATTAACCGAAGCGTAACGTAAAAGGGAAAATTATCAATCCAAACAAAAGAAAATCTTGCTATATTTCTTTTCTTAATTTTTTTTAGCTAAGCGAATGCCGCAAAACAAAATAAAAATATTACCGGATCAAATAATTAATAAAATCGCGGCTGGCGAGGTTGTTCAGCGCCCCGCTTCGGTTGTGAAGGAATTGATGGAAAATGCGATAGACGCGGGCGCGGAAAACATAGAACTTTTGGTGAAACGCGCCGGCAAAGCGTTGATTCAAATAGTTGACGACGGCGCCGGTATGAGCGAGGAAGACGCAGTTCTTTCAATTCAAAGACACGCTACAAGTAAAATTGCTTCTTACGAAGATTTGGAGAAAATAGCGACTCTCGGGTTCCGCGGGGAAGCGCTAAGTTCGATAGCTTCGGTTTCGATTTTCGAAATAAAAACCGAGCGGAAAGAAGACGAATTCGGCGTTCTGCTGCGAAAGGAAGAAGATTCGGAAATCATAATAGAAAAAGGCTCTTTCTCGAAAGGGACGTCCGTTTCCGTGCGAAATCTTTTTTATAATGTTCCGGCGCGCCGTAATTTTATGCGCTCGAACTCAACAGAATTGAAACATATCATCGATACTTTCAATAGAATCACTTTGAGTCATCCTAAAATATCATTCAAATTTTGGAATGACGATGATTTGATTCTCGATTATAAGGCAGGCGTTCTCGAAAAAAGAATTCAATCCGTAATAGCCGATAATATTACCGACGCCGTCGTATCCGTAAACGAGGAGACGGAATATTTTTCCGTAAAAGGATTCATCGCGAAACCGACGTTTCTGAAAAAGAGCAAAGGCGAGCAATATCTTTATATCAATAAAAGATATGTAAAAAGTAAATCAATTAACCACGCGGTTTTTTCCGCTTATGAACATCTTTTGCAGAGAGGGGATTATCCGTTTTTTATTCTTTATATTACGCTCGACCCGAAACACGTTGACGTTAACGTTCACCCGCAAAAACTTGAAGTTAAATTTGACGACGAAAAAGGAATCTACACATTTATCCATGCGGTGATAAAAAAAAGTCTCGGCAGTTTCGATTTAACGCCGCATATCTCGTTGGAATCCGAGGAAGAAAAAGAGAAATTGAAGTACATAGATTTTACGGAACCGGTAAGACCGAAATCCGTATCGCAAACTTTTTCAAGTCGGGATAGAAGAAAACCGGAAGGAAGTTCATTTGGAGAAGAGGATATAGATTTACTTTTCGGCTCGATAAACAGAGAATTGAAAACGGAGACAAACGGAGAAATCCGGGATCCTTTTGCCGACGATGAATTGGAAGTTGAGCACGTTCCCGAAGAAGAAAGAAAATCCGAATTAACGCAAGCCGCAAAATCGCCTTTTATCGTTTCGCTGCATAACAAATATATTCTTGCGCAAATCAAAAGCGGATTGATGATTATTGATCAGCACGTGGCGCACGAAAGAATACTATACGAGAAAGCCGTTAATTCTCTGAACGAAGAGATGCCGTTCTCGCAGCAGCTTTTATTTTCGCAGACTCTGCGCGTTGACGCCGGCGAATACGGCTTGCTTAAAGAGCTTGAGCCGCATCTGATTAAATTGGGATTCGAATTGAAGTTTTTCAGCGATAATACAATTGTGATCGACGGCGTTCCGCCCGACGTAAAAGTGGGCAATGAAACTGAAACTCTTCTGGGAATTCTTTACGAATACAGAAAAAATAAACGTGAAGAAAAATTGGAAGTGAAAGACAATCTTGCAAAATCGTTCAGTTGTAAAACCGCAATCAAAGCGGGCGATCATTTGTCGGAACTGGAAATGCGTCAGCTCGTCGATCAGCTTTTTGCCACTTCTACGCCGTACGTTTGTCCGCACGGAAGACCGATTGTTGTAAAGATCCCATTAAACGAATTCGACAAAAGGTTTGGAAGAACGTAAACGCTTTATTATTTTATAGACAAAAGTAAATTATTAGTAATCGAAAATGAAGGATAGAAATGAACGAAAATGAATTCCAGAAAAAGAAAGAAGAGTACTTTGAAAAAGTAAAAGAAATGAAAACAACCGGAATGAAATTTACTTCGGTTTCGGGCGAGGAAGTAAATCCGCTTTATACTCCCGACGACGTAAAAGATTTGGATTATATGAAAGATTTGAATTTCCCGGGCGAATATCCTTACACGCGCGGAATTCACGCAAATCAATATCGGGGAAGACTTTGGACGATGCGTCAGTTCGCGGGTTTCGGAACTCCGGAAGATACTAACGAGAGATTCAAATATCTTTTGGCGAACGGACAGACGGGACTTTCCGTAGCCTTCGATTTGCCGACGCTGATGGGGTGGGATTCCGATTCCGAATACAGCAAAGGCGAAGTTGGAATTTGCGGAGTCGCTATTTCATCGCTGCGGGATATGGAAATTCTTTTCGACGGAATTCCGCTGGATAAAGTTTCCACTTCGATGACAATAAATTCTCCCGCCGCGATGGTTTTTGCGTTTTATCTTGCCGTGGCTAAAAAACAGGGAATCGCTTTCGATAAATTACGCGGAACGCTTCAGAATGATATTCTTAAAGAGTATATCGCGCAGAAAGAATATATTTATCCGCCGAATCCGTCGATGAGAATTATCACCGATATGATTGAGTTTACGACGAATGAAGTTCCGCAGTGGAATCCCGTTTCCGTCAGCGGTTATCACATTCGCGAAGCGGGCTCAACGGCGGCTCAGGAACTGGCGTTTACGCTCGCCGACGGATTTACTTATATTGAACATTGTTTGGAACGCGGAATGGATATCGACGCTTTCGCGCCGCGTATTTCTTTCTTCTTCAATTCTCATTTGGATTTCTTTGAAGAGATTGCAAAGTTCCGCGCCGCAAGAAGAATTTACGCCCGAAGAATGAAGGAAAAATACGGAGCGAAAAGTCCTCGTTCATGGTGGCTTCGTTTCCACACGCAGACAGCCGGCTGCACGCTAACGGCGCAACAGCCGGAAAATAACATTGTACGCACCGCCTTCCAAGCGATGGCGGCGGTTCTCGGAGGCACGCAGTCGCTTCACACAAATTCGATGGATGAAACGCTGGCGCTTCCAAGCGAAAAAGCGGTAAAGATTGCGCTTCGCACTCAGCAGCTTTTGGCGTACGAAACGGGCGTAATAAACACGGTCGATCCGCTCGGAGGATCATATTACGTGGAATCGCTTACCGACAAAATGGAAGCCGAAGCAAATAGAATATTTGACGAAATCGATTCTCTCGGCGGCGTTATTCCCGCAATTGAAGCGGGATATTTTCAACGCGAAATCGCCGACGCGGCTTACAGATACCAGCGCGAACTGGAGAGCAAAGATAAATTTGTCGTCGGCGTAAACGAATTTGTTGAAGAAAATAAAAAAATCGATATCCCGATTCTTCAAATTTCCGAAGGAGTTGAAAAACGGCAAGTTGACCGTTTAACCGAATTAAAGCGAACCCGCGATAACGCCGCCGCGCAAGCGAGTATTGAAAAGATTAAAGCGGCGGCGCTTTCAAACGTAAACTTAATGCCCGTTTTAGTTGAAGCGGCTGAAAATTACGTTACTCTCGGCGAAATGGTGGCGGCGTTGAAAGAACATTTCGGAACTTATGAAGAATCGGTAGTCTTCTGATGATAAGCGATATTCTGCGGCTGATACGCGTTAAACATTGGGTGAAAAACGGTTTCGTTTTTGTGCCGCTTGTTTTTTCAAAACATCTGTTCAATGCGGATTATTTTACGGAAACAATCGTAGCGTTTTTTGCGTTTTGTTTTGCGTCGAGTATCGTTTACGTTATAAATGATATTCAAGACGTTGAAAGCGACAGAGCGCATACGAAAAAGAAAAGCCGTCCTATCGCAAGCGGAAGAATTTCATTCAAAAAAGCTTATGCCGTAATTTTACTAATGATAGTTTTACTCGGCGCCGTTTCGTTAAAACTGCCGGAGAATTTTCATTTCATACTTACCGCGTACATTGTTCTTAACGTAGCTTACACTTTTATTCTCAAAAAAATTGTTTTGCTTGATTTGATAAGTATTGCCGCGGGTTTTATGCTGCGCGTTCTCGGCGGCGCTTATGCGATAAACGTTCAAGTTTCAACTTGGCTGATTTTAACGACGCTTTTCGTTTCGCTCTTTTTAGCGGTTATGAAAAGACGTTCGGAAATCGAATCGCAAGGCGAAAACGCTACCAGAGAAGTTCTTGAAAGCTATTCAATAAAATTCATCGATCAGATTTCGTCGATAACTGCGGCGGCTGTAATTATTTGCTATGCGCTCTATTCGGTTTCCGAAAGAACGGTGCAATATTTTCATACCGAGTATTTGGTTTATACGACAATATTTGTAATTTACGGAATATTTCGTTACTTATATCTCGTTCATAATATGCAGAAAGGGGAAGATACGTCGGAAATAATATTTTCCGATCTGCCGACGCTGATAAATCTTGTGTTGTACGGCGCGACGGTGATTTACATTGTTTATTAATATGATCCATGGGTTCGCTTAAAAAAAACAATAATTGATGATCGGCATTGCGAGCGCGGCGATTGCCGGACGAAGCGCTCATTCGGGCTTAGCTTAAAAACGATAGATTGTTCGCGGAATTCCTTCGGAACTTCTACCGACGACAACGCATGAATAATCAACGGTTGTAAATAAAAGGCAAAAGGAAATGAAAATATTCAGACTAAAAAGATTAGCGTTTTTTTTCTTGGCGACGGCGCTTTTTTGGAGCTGCGCGGGCAAAAAAGAAGTTCAAAAAGAAGCGGAAGATAAATACGTCGAGGTAAAGGAAGCTATTCAGGAAATGAACGTCGAAGTCGATTCGATTTACGCTTGGGTGAACCTAATGCCGGGCGGACCGAAGAAATTCAATATAACGGGAAAAGTTATTGTTTTGCCGTCGGGAGATTACGACGCGAATAAATTAACGCTGAAAAGAATTGACATATTTCAAAGAGACGTTCTGCATTATATGATTAAACCTACCGTGCAAAATCCCGATAAAGAAAATAATGATGGAAAGGTCTTTCTCTTTTCAACTATTCGCGGAGTTGGGTTGAACCCGGGATTTAATTACGACAAAAAAATAGACGCGCTTTTTATATTCGAACAAAACGGCGAAACGTTTCGATATCTTGTTAAAGATCTAAAAATGGAAAAGGCATACTGATATGGCGGTTGAAATTTTTGCTTTGATTTTTCTGCTGCTGCTAAGCGCGTTTTTCTCTTCGACGGAATTGGCTTTTGTCGTCGCCAATAAAATTAAATTGGAAATTCGTTCAAAACAAAATAAACTCGCTGAAAAAAGCGCAATGTATTTTGTTGATAAACCGCAGATATTTTTCTCCACGATATTGATTTCAAATAATGTTGTGAATATTGCGTTTGCTTCGCTGGTTACTATTTTTCTGCAAAGATTATTTAATCTTGGAAACATTTCAATTTTGCTTATCTCCACATTTTCGCTTCTTCTTTTCGGAGAGCTTTTACCGAAATATTTTGCGCGGGAATACGCCGATACGCTGATAAAAACAAACGCGGTTCCGCTTAGAATCGTTTCAATTCTGATCTATCCTTTCGCTAAAATTACCGCATCTTTATCAAACGTTTTTGTGAGAACGGATTTGATTCAAGAAGAAGAAATTCAAGTCTTAGAAAAAGAAGATTTGCAGATTCTTATTGACGAAAGCTCCGCCGCCGGTAAAGTGTCGGAAGAAGATTCGGAAATAATCAGCAATATTTTTGAGTTGGGCGAACAGAAAATTTACGAGGCGATGACGCCGAGAACCGAAATTGAAGGCGTTGAAATAAATTCCGGCGTTGACGAAGCGATTGATAAATTTATCGAAACCGGCTACTCAAAACTTCCCGTTTACGAAGAAAATCTCGACAACGTAAAAGGCGTTGTAATTGCTTACGATATGTTCAAAAATCCTAAAACATTAAAGGAAGTTATCCGCGACGTAGTTTTCGTTCCCGAAACAAAAATGAGCATGGATATGCTGAACGAGCTTTTGGAGAAGAGAATTTCAATCGCAATTGTGGTTGACGAATTCGGCGGAACCGCCGGATTGATAACGGTAGAAGACATTCTCGAAGAAATGCTCGGCGAGATAATGGACGAATACGACGAGGAAGAGGAAGTCTGCAAGAAAATCGAAGAAAACGTTTACGTTATCAGCGGACGCGTTGAAATAGATTTCATTAATGATAAATTTGAATTTGAAATTCCCGAAGGAGATTACGAAACGATTGCCGGATTTATTATGACAAATATCGGCAGAATTCCTAAAAAAGGGGAGACGGTAGAAATAGGCAAATTCAAAATTCAGATACTTCATTCCGACGAAACGAAAATCAATCTTGTAAAATTGTTTGTTAAAGAACCAAAATAATTCCATAATGCCGATAATCATAAATATTGATTTGGCGTATAAGAAAAATTGAAAACGTAACGCCGCGAAGTCATTGCGAGGAGGAGCGCGAGCGACGACGCGGCAATCTGCCGCATTACGCGCTTCTGCCGAAACGACAGATCGCTTCGTCTTCACGATGAATCGGGACTCCTTGCGATGATGTTTGAATTTTCGTTTTGATTTAAGAACGCCGATAATCGATTTTTATTTTACTTATAACTTTTCGCCAATTTTGCCCAAACATAAATTGGAAAGAATCATAATTTAGAAGTAAATTACTTAGCTAAAATAAAATTATTTGCGTTTGAAATTCGAAACAACACATAAAGATAAAAATTCTAAAGCGAGAACCGGAAAGTTTCAGACTTCTCACGGAGAAGTGGAAACGCCTATATTTATGCCCGTTGGAACGCAAGGGACGGTAAAAGCCGTTACGCAAAGGACTTTGAAAGACGATATCCGCGCCGAGATTATTCTCGGCAATACTTATCATTTATACCTTCGTCCCGGAGAAGACATTTTGCAATCGGCGGGCGGACTTCACAAATTTATGAATTGGGATTTGCCGATCCTTACCGACAGCGGCGGCTATCAAGTTTACAGTCTAACGGAATTGCGAAAGTTGAAAAGCGACGGCGTTGAATTCCGTTCCCATCTCGACGGTTCGAAGCATTTTTTTACTCCCGAAAAAGTTGTCGATATTCAGCGCACAATCGGTTCGGATATTACAATGGTTCTCGACGAATGCACGCCGTATCCTTGCGATATCGATTACGCAAAGAAATCTCAAGAGCTTACTTCAGATTGGGCTGCGCTAAACCGCGAGGCGTTCTTAAATTCAAAACCGAAATATGGATTCGAACAATATCAATTCGGAATAGTTCAAGGAAGCGTTTACAAAGAGCTGCGGGAAAAATCCGCAAAAGATCTGTTGAAATTGGATTTCGACGGTTACGCAATCGGCGGGCTTGCGGTCGGCGAGCCGGCGGAAACTATGTATGAATTAACCGATTTCACGACGGATTTTCTACCCGAAGATAAACCGCGTTATTTAATGGGAGTCGGACGACCGGAAAATATTCTCGAAGGAATTGCGCGCGGCGTCGATATGTTCGATTGCGTAATGCCTACGCGAAACGCGCGGAACGCTTATCTTTTTACGTGGGACGGTTTCGTTACGATAAAGAACGCAATCTACAAAGCCGATTTTAAACCGATCGATTCAACTTGCGATTGCTACGCTTGCAGAAACTTCAGCAGAGCGTATCTGCGGCATCTTTTTATTGCAAATGAAATATTGGCTTTGGAATTGGCGACGATTCACAATCTCACTTTTTATTTGAATCTTGTTCGCGAAGCGCGGAAAAAGATAAAAGAAGGAATTTTCACAGAGTGGAAAAATGAAACGATAAAGAAATTATCTAATAATGTTAAATTAAATAAGGAGGAATGATGTATTATTTACTTGCTATGGCGCCGCAAGGCGGAGAAGGACAAGGCGGAAGTATGATCAGCACGCTGATTATGTTCGGCGCAATTTTCGCAATATTTTATTTTATGATTATCCGACCGCAGCAGAAAAAAGCTAAGGAAAGAGCAAAATTACTCGGCGCTTTGCAGAAAGGCGACAAAGTAGTTACAAGCGGCGGAATCCACGGAAGTATTGCGGGCATTGATGAAAAAACCGTATTGCTTGACGTCGGCAACAACGTTAAAATGAAAGTCGAGCGAAGCGCTATCGGAACGGTTGTCAAATCGAAAGACGAATCCGCAAAATAATCGATGAAAATTGTTCCCGAAGAAAAAAACTTTTTAGGTTTGCCGGAGGAATTTTCAAATTACGAAAATTCTAAAATCGCGATTCTTTCCGCGCCGTTGGAAAAAACCGTAAGCTACGGCGGAGGAACCGCAAAAGGACCGGAAGAAATTTTGTCGGCTTCGCATTACGTGGAGTTTTACGACGAAGAAATCAAAAGGGAAATCTGTTTCGAAAAAGGAATTGCAACTTTGGAGCCTCTTCAACTTAAAGATAAATCATCGGAAGAGGCTCTCGATGTTATTTACGCAAATGTTAAAAAACTTCTCGGCAACGATAAGTTTGTCGTTACGCTCGGCGGGGAACATACAATCTCGCTTGCGCCTATTAAAGCTCACTTGGAGAAATACGAGGATTTAACAATCGTTCAGATTGACGCTCATTCCGATCTTCGCGACGAATACGAAGGTTCGAAATATTCACACGCCTGCGTTATGGCGCGGGTTGCGGAGTTGACGAAAAATATTTATCAAATCGGCGTCCGCGCTCAGGAAAAAGCGGAAGCGAAGTTTATCAGAGAAAATAAAATCAAAACATATTACATGCGCGATATCCGAAGGGGTAAATTCGGCAAAAAATGGTTTTATAACGTCGTCAGGAATATGAGCGAAAATGTTTACATCACGTTTGACGTTGACGGATTAGACCCTTCCGTAATTCCCGCCACCGGAACGCCGGAACCGGGCGGACTCTTTTGGGACGAAGCGCTTGATTTTATCAAAATAATTGCGAAACATAAAAAGATTGTTGGTTTCGACGTCGTTGAGTTGGCTCCGTCCAATATTCATCCCGCTTCAAATTTTACCGCGGCAAAACTCGTCTATAAAATATTGAATTACTCTTTTTGGAAGAATAAAATTTGACCGCAAAAATATATTTTACAAAAGTAAAGCGTTGAATAAAATTAAAATCCAAAAAAATAATCTTGGTTTCCGATAAGGAATAAAAACAAAAAATTCTCCATTCTTAATTCTCAATTATCCATTGCCTCTCTTGCTCATAAGCGTTTCTTTATTTAGATTATTTTTTAATTATTAAAAAATATTTGAGATAAAAAAATGAAATATTTGTCGTCGCTTCTCTTACTGATATTCTCGGTTTCTCTCTTTGCGCAGGGAAAGGTTTTTGTGGCAAACATCGACAGCGAGATTGATTTGGGACTTGCGCCTTATGTAAAGCGCGTTATAACCGAAGCCGAAGAAGCGGACGCCGACGCGGTTATTTTCAAAATAAATACGTTCGGCGGCAGAGTCGATGCGGCTACGCAAATTAAAGACGCTATCCTCGATTCTAAAATTCTCACTATCGCTTTCATAGATAAACGCGCGATTTCCGCCGGAGCTTTGATTTCTCTTTCTTGTCAAAAAATCGCTATGGCGCCCGGAGCTTCGATTGGAGCGACGACCGTCGTCGATCAAGCGGGGAAAAAACAAGCCGAGAAATATCAATCGTTTATGCGCAGCGAAATGCGCTCGACCGCAGAGAAGAACAACCGTCCGACCGACATAGCAGAAGGGATGGTCGATGAAAGAGTCGTCGTTGAGGGATTAGTTGACAGCACAAAACTTATTACGCTTACGACCGACGAAGCGATTAAATACGGCGTCGCCGATACTTCGCTTTCGAGCATAGACGAAGTCTTGAATTGGATCGGTTCTGAAAACGCGGATATCGTTACCGTTAAACAGAACGCCGCGGAAAAGATCATTCAATTTTTGAATCATCCTTTTGTCACTTCAATTTTATTGATGATTATTTTTGTCGGACTTTTCACCGAAATCAAAACGCCGGGTTGGGGACTCCCGGGCACCGCCGCTATTGTGGCTCTAATCGTTTTTTTCGGTTCGGGATATATTTTGGATATTGTTTCTTCGATGGATATAATTATATTTATTCTTGGAATCGCGCTTCTGTTGCTCGAAATATTTGTTATCCCGGGTTTTGGAATTGCGGGCGTATTGGGTATTCTGATGATGATCTCCGGAATTTTTCTCGGACTCGTTGGCGATTTCCCGATTATTGATTACGATTTATTGGAGACGGCTGTTTTTCAGTTAACCTTTTCTCTGCTCGGATCAATAGTAATTATTTATTTCTTATTAAAAATTTTACCGAAAACAAAAATGTTTAATAAACTTATTCTGCATAGAAATATAGAAGAAAAATCCGGTTACACGGCGAAAAAAGAAGTCTTTGTTTTAATCGGCAAGGCAGGCGTTGCAATTACGGATCTACGTCCTTCCGGCGCGGTAAAAATCGACGGAAAAAGAATAGACGCCGTAACGCACGGAGACTATATCGAAAAAGGAGCGCACGTTACGGTTGTTGAAGAAGAAGGCTCCAAAGTTTTGGTTGAGAAAATAAATTAAACGGAGAAACATTTCCTTTGCGTTGAAATTGTTTCTCCTCAAAATTACAGACGATTAAATTTTAAAAGTACCGCGCGGTTTTCCCTTATTATGTTAGTCCGGATTGTCGATTTTACTTTGCTTCCGTCCGATTTATTTTCAGTCGTTTCGAACGCATATTTAGTTTCGACAATTGAAGTTCCTTCTTGCACAGCCGATTTACTTAAATCAAAAATGAAAAAACCGTTTCCGCTTATTTTAGGCTCTTCCAAAAACTTTCTCAAATTTTGTTCGACTGCCGGTTCTTTTTTCAAGCTCGAAGTATAAGCGATTGCAATGCGCGCCAACGTATCGGGCGTTTCTTTGGGAACGTAAAAATAATCCGGCTGATAAATTGCAACGGATAAAACTTTAAAGATATCAATCTCGGTCAATTGACTGTCATACCAAAGCAGATTTTTGTCGAATTCCTTTTCGGGCAAAGGTCTGAAAATCTGTTTCAGCAGCGGAGTGAAAATTTCTTTTGTAATTTTATCTTTTATAGCTTCTTTCTCTTCCGGTTTAATTTCGTTTGGAGGCTGAACAAACTCCAGATATTTCTCGACAATTCCATCAACTTTATTGAATAGAAGAATCTTGCCCGTATTGGAAATTGTTACCGAGAAAGGATTATTGAAAACCGCCTCGTCGTATCCTATCATTTTTCTTATTTTTCCCGTGTAAACGCTGTCCGAAGTGAAATGCAATACCTCAAAACCGTTGTCTATTTCCAAATTGAAATTAGTAACCGTTATTTCCAAGTCCGCCGAACCGTCGGGAATAACGTCGGTTACTTTTATATGAACGTCGTTTTCAATTCTGTATGAATATCGGACTTCCGCCGTTGTGTCGGTCTTTATTTCCGCAAAATTTTTCTGCGTTCTTGAAACGCGGTAAAAATATTCGTCGCCGGCGCGGAATTTATAGCGTAAAAAATTAACGCCGACGGAATCAAGTTTGGTTCCGAGCGAATCGATAAATTCCGATTTTTCCGGTTTGATTATCAATTTTTCCATCTTCTCTTTTTGGCTTTCTTTCGAGCAGCCGAAAAGAAGAACTAAAGCTAACAACGCTAATATTGATTTTTTCATTTTTATTCTCACTTATACAATAAATATTTTTTTCTGATTTTTTTGAATTCGTTCAGCTCTTTTTCGTAGTCGCAGTCGTATGGTTTTTTGAAACAATTTTGATAAAAGCTTTTCCCGACCAATTTTTCAAAATGCTTGTTAAATTTTAATTTATTCGGGTAAAGCGTTTGAATTGTTTTTACGAGATTTATTCCGAAATCAACCGAATTAAATTCAGCGGGATTTGTAATTTTAACGGAAATTCCCCCGCACTGTTGACCGAGATATTTTGGGCGTTCCGACATTCCTTTTATACTTTGGGGCGTAAAAGAAATAAGCGACAATTTAACTCCTTTAATTTTCTCGCGATTTAACTTTTCCAACAATAATTTACCGTCGATAAACGGCGCTCCGATTTGAAGAAAAGGGGAATAAGTTCCGCGTCCCTCGGAAACGTTCGTTCCTTCGAGCAAAGCTGTTCCGGGATAAACCAAAGCGGTTTCAAAATCGGGAATATTCGGAGAAGGGGAAACCCATTTGTTTCCGTATTCATTTAAAAACGAATCTCTGTTCCAATTCTTTAACTTGACAATTTCAATTTCAGCTCTCGTTCCAGTGCGTTCGAAAATTCTATCGTTAAAGAAAAGAGAAAGCTCTCCCGGAGTCATTCCGTAAAGAATCGGCAAAGGTTGAATTCCGACAAACGATAGCTCATCGTCGTTAAGTAACGGTCCGTTGACAATGTTTCCGTTAAGCGGGTCGGGGCGGTCTAGAATCAAAATTTTAATATTGTTTTCAGCCGCCGCTTCAATAACGTAATAAAGCGTTGAAATATATGTGTAGAATCTAACTCCCAAATCTTGAATGTCGTAAACGAGTAAATCAATATCTTTCAAATCTTCGGCGCTCGGCTTTTTGCTTTTGCCGTAAAGCGAAATAAACGGAATGCGGTCTCGCGATTGTCCTTCGTCCGAAATCAGCGCTCCCGCTTCAAAATTTCCCTCAAAACCGTGCTCCGGCGTGAAGACTTTTTTAATATGAATATTTTTTAAGTTTAAAAGCGCATCAATTAAATGAACGCCGTTTTGGAGTATTGCGGTTTTATTTGAAACCAGCGCTATATTTTTATTCTGAACCTTCTCTAAATTTGTTCCAATAAGTTCATCGGCTCCGGAAGAATAAAAGTTGTTCTGCGCCGATAGATTCTTAAATAATAAAAATAGGAGAAATAAGGTAAAGTATTTAATGATAATAGAATAACGCATATTATTTCAAGAATATCTTTGATAATACATTATGCGATATTTGCCAAGCCGAAAGCGCCAAACCGTCCCAAATAACATTGTTTTTCATCATTGCGTCAATTTCTTCAAATGAAAACTCGCCGAGATTGAACTCTTCGTTTTCATCTTTAGGAAGAGGCGAATAGGACAATTCTTTTCCAAGAAATACGGAGCACGTTTCGTCGCTTGCTCCGGTATATGGCGTAAATTCTCCGATAGGAATCAATTCTCCGGCTTGATATCCGGTTTCTTCTCTCAATTCCTTTTGCGCGTTTTCAATAGGCGGAATTCCTTTTTCAACCGCGCCGCACGGAAATTCCCAACCGGCTTTTTGATTTAAGTATCGGAATTGTTCAATCATTAAAATTTTATTGTCGGAAGTGATCGGAATAACAAGAGAGGAGCCGCAAGTATGAACGTAATGATATTCTCCTTCGCCGGCTCCTTCAATTTTGAATCTATCTAATCGGTAAGACCAATGTTCGTTTTCGAAAACGGTTTTCCCGGAAATCTTGATCCATTTTTTGAGTTTCATTAGTCGGAATAATTTTCAAGAAGTTCTTTTCTTGAAAAGAAGTGGAGAATTTCTTTCGCCGCGTTTTCGTCCGAATCGGAACCGTGAACGATGTTTGCTTCGATGCTCTCGGCGTACAATTTTCTGATTGTTCCTTCTTCGGCTTCGGCGGGATTTGTCGCGCCGATAAGTTTACGAAAATCTTCAACGGCGTTCTCTTTTTCCAAAGCAATCGGAACGCAAGGACCGGAAGTCATATATGTAATTAAATCTTTGAAAAAAGGTCTTTCTTTATGAATCTCGTAAAATCCGCCCGCCGATTGTTCGGTTAAACGCGTCATTTTCAAAGCGACGATTTTGAATCCCGCTTCGGTTATTTTTGTGATTACTTGTCCGATAAGATTTTTTTCAACGCAATCCGGTTTTAAGATTGCAAGAGTTCTATTTCCCAATTTTTCCTCCGATAATTTAAATTGTTTGTGAATAAAAAATCAGCCGTCGGGTAAAAGAACCCGACAGCCGTCTGAAATGTAATTTACTAAATAAAATCTTTTTTATTTTTTTGCCGCTTCGAGAGCTTTTTTCATCGTAACTCCGATTTCGGCGGGACTGGGAACAACGTGGATGCCCGCTCTTTTCATCGCTTTCATTTTCTCTTTTGCCGTTCCTTTGCCGCCGGCTATAATTGCGCCCGCGTGTCCCATTCTTCTTCCGGGAGGAGCGGTCTGTCCGGCGATAAATCCTACTACCGGTTTTTTAACGTGTTTTTTAACGTATGCCGCAGCCTCTTCTTCGGCGGAACCGCCGATTTCGCCTATCATTATGATTCCGTCTGTATTCGGGTCTTCGTTGAAAAGTTTGATAATGTCAATAAACTGCGAACCGATAACCGGATCGCCGCCGATGCCGATGCAGGTCGATTGACCGATTTTGAGATCGCTCAACTGTTTAACCGCTTCGTAAGTTAGAGTTCCGCTGCGGGAAATGACGCCGATTTTTCCTTTTCTGTGGATGAAACCGGGCATAATTCCTATTTTCGCTTTCCCCGGCGAAATGATTCCGGGACAGTTCGGACCGATTAAATGGACGTCTTTTTCGCGAATGAAATCGTAAACGTGAACCATATCTTTAGCGGGAATTCCTTCGGTGATAGCGACAATCAATTTTATTCCGGCTCCGGCGGCTTCCAAAATTGCGTCGGCTGCAAACGGCGGGGGAACGAATATTGCGCTTGCGTTTGCTTTTGTAGCTTTTACCGCTTCTTCAACCGTGTTGAAAATCGGAACTCCGTGAAAATCTTGTCCGCCTTTACCCGGCGTAACTCCGGCAACGACTTTAGTTCCGTATTCCAGCATCTGCATCGTGTGGAAAGAACCTTCGCTGCCCGTAATACCTTGAACTACAACTTTAGTTTTTTTGTCGAGAAGAATACTCATTTTTCAGTTCCTTATACTTTTTATTCCGTAAAATATTCAAAAATGAAACTTAAAAAAAAATTGAGTGAAAAAACAGAAATAAAGATTTATTCCACTCAATATTTTTAAATTCGAATATTTTTATTGATAAAATCAGTCAAGAAGCGGTTCGGGCGGATTATCCGTCGTCATATTTTGAAACTTGTGAACTAATCTGTTCGGGTCGTGAATAAGAGTCGGCAAACATTGTGTGCAAATCCAAGTTCCGTTTTGGGCAAATGTGATGGCGACAAGCGGAACTACTTGTTCGCTTCTTTCGCAGCTTACGCATTTTTTTTCGGTTGATTGATCAGTCATTTATTCCTCCGTTTATTTTTATTGTGAAATGATTTTTGCAGCTTTGAATAAAAGTTCTTCGTTAAAATGATTTGTCATTAGTTGCATCCCGATTGGAAGACCTTCGCTGTTTTTTCCGACCGGAACGTTCAAAGCCGGAATTCCGGCAAGATTTGCCGACGTCGTATAAATATCTCCGAGATACATTTGGAGCGGATCCGAAATCTTCTCGCCGAGTTTGAAAGCCGGCGTCGGAGTTGTGGGCGTTATCAGCAAGTCGAATTCTTGAAACGCTCTATCAAAATCGTCTTTAATAAGCCGGCGAACTTTTTGAGCCTTTCCGTAAAACGCGTCGTAATAACCGGCTGAAAGAACGTAAGTTCCGAGCATTATTCTTCTTTTAACTTCGTCGCCGAAACCTTCGGAACGAGAGTTAAAATACATTTTCTCCAAAGTGGAAGAATTTTGCGAGCGGCGTCCGTATCTCGCGCCGTCGTATCTTTCCAAGTTCGACGAAGCTTCGGCGGTAGTAAGAATGTAGTATGCCGCAATCGCGTATTCGGTATGCGGCAGAGAGACTTCCGCAATCTCATATCCGGAAGCTCTGTATTCATCAACCTTTTCAAAGATCGCTTTTTTAATTTCTTCCGAAAGTCCTTCTCCGAAATATTCTTTAGGCAAGCCGATTTTTATTTTCTCTTTCGGTTGACCGTTTCTTTTCGGCGGACGAACAGAAGTGGAATCGTTTTCATCCCATCCCTCGATTGCGGAAAAAAGAATTTCCAAATCGGAAAGGGAATTGGCAAGCGGTCCGATTGTGTCGAACGAAGAAGCGAACGCCGTTAATCCGTAACGCGAGACTCTTCCGTAAGTCGGCTTCAATCCGTAAATTCCCGTAAACGCCGCCGGCTGTCTGATTGAGCCGCCCGTGTCCGAACCGAGCGCGGCGTCGCAAAAGTTTGCCGCAACCGCCGCCGCGGAACCTCCGCTTGAACCGCCGGGAACGTATTCTTCGTTTACCGGATTTAATACCTTGCCGAAAGCGGAAGTTTCGTTTGAAGAACCCATCGCAAATTCGTCGCAGTTTGTTTTGCCGATTATAATTGCGTCTTCGCCGCGTAATTTTTTAACGACCGTCGCGTCGTAAATTGCGGTAAAGTTTTCAAGAATTTTTGACGAGCAAGTCATTAATTTATTTTTTAAGGAAATATTATCTTTTACCGCAACAATCATTCCGGCGAGTTTGCCGTGATTGCCCGAATGAATTTTCCGCTCTATTTTTTCCGCTTGCTCGACGGCGTCGTCAAAAGTTGAAATGAACGCATTTATATTGTTCCGCTTTTCAATTTCGGACAGAAAATAGTTTACGTTCTCTTTAAGGGAAATTTCTTTTTGTCGAATTAAAGAAAGTTTTTCTGAAAAATCTTTGTAACCGTTCAAATTCTTTTTTGGGACCTATTTCTTCTCGGAAGTTTTTTCTTTTTCGTCTGCGTCAGTCATTTGAATATCTTCTTCAACTTCTTTAATTGCTTTTTTGAATTCCTTCATTCCTTTGCCGATGCCTTTGGCAAATTCGGGAATTTTCTTTGCGCCGAAAAGAATTAAAATGGCGATTACGATTAACAGAATTTCCGGTGTGCCGATGTTTCCAAACATTTTATACCTCTATTAATTTACTTTTAATTGTTTCAGTTATCGAACGGAAGATACCGATTCCGTCGGTCTTATGCAAAACCGAATCGGACGACCTTTCGGGGTGCGGCATCATTCCGAGAACGTTTCCATTTTTATTGACGATTCCCGCTATGTTAAGTTTAGAACCGTTCGGATTGAATTTGTCCGTCGTTTCGCCTTCGGGGGAAGAATATTGAAAAACAATTTGATTGTTTTCCTGAAGTTCTTCAAGCGTTTTATCGTCCGCAAAATAATTTCCTTCGCCGTGCGCAATTGGTATTTTCAGAATATCTTCGGAAATCTTATTTGTAAAGATTGTGTTTTTATTTTCCACTTTTAAGTAAACGTCTTTGCAGATAAATTTCAGCGATTCGTTTTTTAGCATAACTCCGGGAAGAAGTCCGGTTTCCAAAAGAATTTGAAAGCCGTTGCAGATTCCTAAAACAATTCCGCCGTTGGTGGCAAACTTGATTACGGAATCCATTATGGGAGAGAACTTAGCGATTGCGCCGGTGCGAAGATAATCGCCGTAGGAAAAACCGCCCGGCAATATTATTACGTCGCTTCCTTGCAAGTCATTCTCTTTATGCCATAAAAAAACGGAATCTTCGTTGATGATTTTCTTTGCTACGTAATACGCGTCGTGATCGCAGTTTGAGCCGGGGAAAACGACAATGCCGTATTTGATTTTCATTTCGCCTCTTCGAGATGAAATTCAAAATCTTCCATAATGGGGTTCGAAAGAAGTTTTTCGGCGTATTCTTTTACTTCCTTTTCAGCCGAATCGTAATCTTCCGCGTCAATGTTGAATTCAACGTATTTTCCAATTCTTGTTCCGTCGATATTATCGAAACCAAGCAGTTTTGCGCCTTCCTCAACCGCTTTGCCTTGCGGGTCTAAAATCGACGGTCGTCTTTTTATAATAACGGTGGCTTTAAACAAAATTATTTCTCGCTTAAAATTATTTTAATTTTCAAAATCAATTTCTTCTTCTTTCGAACCGGTAATTTTCAAATAAAAATACTTTAGAATTCCAAAGATAATCAATGTGATGAATACAATAAAGAGTCCGTAATTTCTTGTAAAATATAGAACGGCGAATGAATACAAGATAAAGAGAAGCATCACCGGATTTTCTTTAATCGTAGCCATTTTTAGTTTTGGAAACGCGCTGTATGGAATATTGCTTACCATCAGAAGAGATAAAACGACAATCAGCGGGATAACCAATAAATTCAACGGTTCCGTGGGAACGCCTTTTTCGGGAAACATTAAAATGAAAGAAGCGACTGTGAGCGCCGAAAGAGGAATCGGCAGTCCTTTAAAATCGCTTTTCACAACCAGACTTTCAATTTGCGTATTGAAACGCGCAAGGCGCAGTATCCCGAAAATAAGAAGCAACGAGCTAATCAAAATTCCGAGAACTCCATATTCCTTTAACGCTACGTTATACATCAGCAAAGCCGGCGCGGCGCCGAAACTTATTGTGTCGGAAAGGGAATCGAGCTGCACGCCGTAATCGCTGGATGTTTTAAGCAGACGCGCGACTATTCCGTCGAGCAGATCGAAAATGGCGGCGATAAAAATAAAATAAGCTGAAAAAACATAATGCCCGTCGCTTGCCAAAGCCAAAGCCATAAAACCGCTGAGGATATTCAGCGTCGTAACTATGTTTGGGAATATTGATTTTTTATTTTTCAATCTCTTTCCTTTTTTCAAAAAGTATCGTCTCGCCTGCGGTTACCGCGTCGCCTTCGGAAACGAGAAGTTTCCAACTTTTATCTACGACAACGTCAACGCGGCTGCCGAATTTTATCATCCCGAACCGTTCGCCCATTTTTACCGAATCGCCGAGCTGCAGAGTTGAAATAATTCTCCGCGCGACAAATCCGGCGACTTGAGTGTAAAAAACTTTTCCGTAATCCGAAGTAATGCCGATTAAATTGCGCTCGTTTTCTTCGTCCGCTTTATCGTTAAACGCCACGAGATACTTTCCGTGAACGTATTCTAAAAAATCTACTTTGCCCGAAATAGGAATGCGGTTAACGTGAACGTTAAGAGGCGACATAAAAATCGAAACTTGCAGCGCGTCGCCTTCGATAAATTTATTTGCGTTTACGTCTTTTACAAGCAGCACTTTACCGTCCGCCGGCGAAAGAACAATGCCTTCCCGTTCGGGAATTTTTCTTTCGGGGTCTCTGAAAAAATAAAGCGTAAACAGCATAAACCCGACTGAAATAACGAGCAGGGGGATTTTAACGTAATTTTGATTTACATAAATTGAGACTACAATCAGAATAAATGAGAATACCGCCGCAATCCCTATCGTGGAATATCCGAACTTTGTCAACATAACCTTTAAATATTAATAAATTATTTTAATTTAATACTTTCCTTATTCAATTTCTTTCACAAAATAAAATTTCTTAAATTTTGTTTTACTAAAATAACTAAAAAGTAAATACGGAGGAAAAATGAAAGGCGGAATGCAGGGAATGCTGAAACAAGTTCAGAAGATGCAAGCCGAAATGGAAAGAGTGCAGCAGGAGTTGGCAAATAAAACCGTAACCGAAGAAAGCGGCGGCGGAATGGTGAAAGCTACGGTCAACGGAAAAAAAGAAGTCGTATCGTTAGAAATAGATAATGAAATTGTGCAGAGCGGCGATAAAGAAATGCTCGAAGATTTAACCGTAGCCGCAGTTAACAAAGCTTTGGAAGCCGCCGGAAAAATGGCCGAAGAAGAACTCGGCGCGGTTACCCGCGGAATGATTCCTCCGGGAATGAACATTCCGGGAATGTAGCGTGCAGATAGCCGAACCGCTGCAAATAATTATCGACGAACTCAGCAAGCTTCCCTCAATAGGAAAAAGAACGGCGCAGCGCCTTGCGCTTCATCTGCTTAAAAGCGACGAGGCGGAAGTGAAAGCGCTGGCGAAAGCGATTATCGATTTGAAAGAGAAAATTCGTTTTTGCGAAATTTGCGGAAACATTTCCGTCGAGCCGCGCTGCAATATATGCGACAATCCAAAGCGCGATCAAAGTTTGATTTGCGTAGTTGAAGAAGCGAGCGACATTATTGCAATTGAAAAAACAAACGAGTATAACGGTTTGTATCACGTGCTCGGCGGCGTTCTCTCTCCTTTAAGCGGCAAAGGCGTTGAGTCGCTTCAAATAAAAGGACTGTTGAAGCGTTTGGAAGGCGGAAGCGTTTCGGAAATTATTCTGGCGCTAAATCCCGACACCGAAGGCGAAGCCACGACGCTTTATTTGGCGAAGCTGCTTAAAGAATATTCCGTGAAGGTAACAAGAATAGCGCGCGGTTTGCCCATCGGCGGCGATTTGGAATTTGCCGATCCCGCAACGGTAGGCAGAGCGGTTTTGAGCAGAATAAATTTGCTTTAAAGCAATGGATAATTGAGAATGGAAAATGGAGAATTTGGATTTGGTTCTACGTTCGTTGAATAGAATATTCTAATTAAGTAACTCGCGTTACGCAGTATTTTAATATGTGCCAAAAACAAATAAAAATAATGGTTCATTGCGACCCCAACTTTACTGGAAGAAGTTGCAAAGGAATTCCGCGAACAGTCTGTTAATCTTTGTCTCCGTTAAACAGATTACCTGTCTGCCGACAAGGCAGGCTTCGTCATAAAAAACATTCCTCGTAATGATGTCGAATTTAATTCCGTTGCGGGACCAAATTGTATTTAGTATAATTAGAACTTAACAGATTTCAATAATAAAACATCACTAATCCGATTGACTGAAAAAATAAAACAAATTAAACCTTTAGGCGAAGTTCTTTTCCGCAAAAGCGGACGCGCAAAGAGACTCAGGATAACGATTAAAGAAAACCGCGAGGTTA
>JAADIR010000054.1 GCA_013151245.1 Chlorobiota bacterium | reverse complement strand
TATTTAACCTCGCCGTCTAATTCTAGAGAGTATTCATAGCTTACGACTCCGCCGCTTTGGAAAACTTGCTCAATGCTTTTAATCGATTTTTCCGCCGCATCCCGAGGCAATATGTCCCTGATTTTTTTTCCGATAAACTCGTCGGGAACGGAGTAAAGATTCCGCAAAGTACGAGCGATATACGAGACGAATTCAAAATTCTTATTTACCACAAATATCAAATCGGGCATGGCATTTAAAATAGCTTCGTTCATTTCCTGATTCTTTCTAAGTTCCTTTTGAAGCGTATATTCTTTTGTAACGTTGCGAAAAACAAGGACCACGCCGATAACCTCGCCGTCAACATTTTTGATTGGAGAAGCGCTGTCGGCAATTTGATATTCCGTTCCGTTTTTTGAAATCAACAAGGTATGATTTGCAAGTCCGATAATTTTGCCTTTTTCCAATACTTGTTGAACCGGATTATTTACAGGCTCTCTTGATTCATTGTTAACAATATTGAATATTGCAGATAAGGGTTTCCCCTGCGCTTCTTCATTTTTCCAGCCGGTTAATTTTTCGGCGACGGAATTAATTAAAATAATTTTACCCGCTTTATCGGTTGTAATAAGCCCGTCGCCAATGGACCGGAGCGTCACATAAAGCTGTTCCCTGTCGTTGAAAACTTCTTGTTCGGCTGCAATTTTATCATCCAGCATATTGTTGACGGCGGTTGCCAGACTTTTAATTTCAGTAAATTTTATTTCATCAACATTAATAAACTGTTTCGACCTAGAAACGTTTTTTAGAAAAGTATCGAATAAATGAAAATCGTTCTTCAACTTACGCGCAAGGATATTGAATAAGATAAGAAAAACAAGAAGTATTATGATTACAATTAGAATAGAAATCAGAACTTTCAAAATCACATGCTTCCGCAAGTTGTCTTTCATAGCGATGATATCATTTTCAACGTCGTCAAGATAAACTCCGGCGGTAACAATATATTGCTTATCCCCCGCTAATTTAAAAAAACTTACTTTAGGACTTGGGTTGGGGTTGTCTGATTTTTTGGACCAATATTCAACAAAACATTCTCCCTTTTCTCTCAAACCTTTCAGCATTTCTTTGCGAAACATTTTACCTTTTGCGTCTTTGTAATCATCTGCAATATGCTTCCCGATTAAATCATGACGATTAGGATTTGAATAGACTATCGCAAAATCTTTTCCGCCATTTATGTTTATCAACCGAAGAATAGAAACATATCCCGCGTTATTAGGACCAAACCTGTGCTTTTCAATCGGTTTTGAAATTACTTTCTTTATGGTAGAATCAGTTTCTTCCGCATATACTCCCGTGCCCAAAAACCAATTGTACGGTTTAAACAATTTCAGAAAAGTAATTTTTTTATGGTATTCTCCTTTTTTGTTCGGTTTTTCCCAAAAATATTCATAAAACCCTTCTCCTTTATCGCGGATAATTTTGATCATATTTTTTACAATTTTACCGCTCTTTTTATCCGCAGAGCTGAGTTGATTTGTCTCCTCGAAATCAGGTCTGCCGCCGTGAAGTTTGACGTTTCCGTTTAAATCGGCTAAAAAATAATATCCTTCTCCTTTATCGAACCTAATCGGGCGTAAGGCGCTAACAATTAATTTTTGAATCTCAGAGTCGGGTTTCCGCCCCTTGAACTTATTGTAAATTTCTTCCGCAATGGAATAACCCTCGTAAACTCTTGATTTTATCTTAACTCTTATTTTTTCATCCATTCTTTCCGATTCAAAATCAATAATATCAACTATACGATTAACTTCATGTTCTATCATTTCCTTTTGTTCTTGAGTATAATACTTACGCAATTTTTCAATTCTGTTTTCAAACTCCCATTTACTGCCGCCAATTTCATAAACAATCAAAATGCCGGCAAGACTAATTAGGAAAACAACGCCCCAACGTTTAAAATACGTTATAAAACTATTTTTAGATTTCGCTATTCGCTGTTTATCTTCTTTCAATTCATTGTTTCCCGTTAAATGGCAGACAAGGTTTTTTCATTCGCCGCACGTCAATTAAGATTGTATTTTCTAGGTTTCCCAAGTTTTTTCAGCAGTTCGTTTATTTCTTTTTTCAGCGTTACCATTCTTAATTCCCGCCCGACCATTATTTTATTAAACCTTTCAAGTTCGGTCATCCTCTTTTTCAACTCAACTTCAGCTTTTATTTTTTCGGTGACGTCGTGAACAATTGACAAAATCACTTTTTTATCTTTATAATTTATAATGTTCGAATATATCTCAACGGGAATTATTTTTTTGTTTTTTGCAATCATAGTTCCTTCAAAAAACATTTTGCCGGTTTCAAGCAATTCTTTCCGCCCTTTCCGGGACCCGCGAAATTTGGCGTCTTCGGGAATTACAATCTCCCTAACGGTCATGTTCATAAATTCATCGCGCGCGTAGCCAAGCCATTGGCATGCAACCTCGTTAACTTCAATGAAATTATTAAAACCCTCATCCTGCAGAGGGTGAACAAAAATTGCGACATTTCCGGAATCCAGAAGTTTTTTATACCTCTGTTCGCTTTCAATTAGAGCAAGTTCGGCATTTTTCCTTTCCGTTAAATCCAATACAATAATGCAGAAAACTTCTCTGCCGCGCAACAAAATATTATTCCCCTTAAAAACCGCCACGTAACTTTCCGAACCGTCCTTTTTCCTATGCTTGAATTCAAAATAAGGGATGTTTTTTTCTTTCGCATCCCGCATCCGTTTAACAATTTCTTCACGAGAAAGAATGTTAATTTGATTTATGTTCATTTTTAACAATTCATTTTTAGTCCAGCCGTAAAATAATTCCGCGCCTTTATTTGCGTCAACAATCATTTGAGTTTCAAAGTCAATCATCAACATTACCCATTGGGGATTGTTAAAGAGAGATAAATATTTTTGTTCGCTTTCTTTAAACTTTTTTTCAATCATTTTCTCTTCGGTAATATCTGAACTCGAAACAAATATTTTTCCTGATTGGAGTTTAAATACTTTGCTTTTATACCAAACGGACGATCCTCCTTTTTCCTCAATTTTATATTCAATAACCTCCGGCTTCCCGGTCTTCAACACATGATTCATCATATCGATTATTTGAGTTTGCGTAAAATATGGAAAAACATCTTCCATTTTTTTGCCGATAATTGTTTTTTTATCCACGCCTTCCCTTACCACGCACGCATCATTCATATCAAACAGAAAAAAGGTTCCGTCAACGTCGCTTTTTTCAAATATAGCAACCGGATCGGGATAATTTAAGAATAGATCTTTGAAAACATCGTTCGGTTCCTTCCCGCTTTCCGGAAGGTTAGCTTTGATCTCTTCAAGACGAGCAATCAATTCCGCCTTTTCCAGGGAAGCGTTGTTTTGCAGCTTGTCAATTAAGTCAAGCGTCAGCTCCTGAAGCGTATTAAATTTCCTTTTGTGCATCTATCACTCTGAAAGAATAAAAGTATCTTTAATGAAAAATCTACAGGGAACCCATATTTATCAGCGGAAAAGAATCAAACGAAGAAAAATTAGAAAAAGAAATTTGATTTTTTTCGAACTATTTCCACTCTCAATAATCGAATAAAAATTACAAATATTTAGATTTTAACCAAATTTATTTTTATTTACCATAAAATAAAGTAATTTACATTACAATTCCATATAAATAATTTAGAATATATATTAGCATGAAACTCTTTGCAGTAATTTTTTTTCTGATAGTATCTCTGATTTATCCGCAGAAGGTAAATTTTTTCGGTAAACAAGCTCCCGGGAATTTAATGGTTGGAAAAACGGCGAATATTTCATCGGTTTTGTTAGACGGGAAAAATATCCCTTTTGACGACGGTATTTTCGTTTTTGGTTTTGACAGGGACGACAAAGGAACGCACACAATAAAAATCATTTTTAAAAACGGCGCCGGTAAAACGAAAAAGTTCAAACTGGAAAAAGGAAACTTTAAAATTGAAAAAATAAACAGCGCTAAAAAACAGTTCTCTTCGCCGCCCGCAAATGAGCTTGCCAGAATTGAGCATGAACGAAAAGAGATGAAAAACGCCAGACGCAGAGTTGGGAAAATCAATTCGGCGTTATTTGAATCGGGGTTTGAGCGTCCCGTTAAAGGCGGAAAAGTTACCGGCGTTTTCGGCAGCCAAAGAATATTGAACGGAAAACCTAAATCGCCGCACGACGGTTTTGACATTGCCGCGCCCAAAGGAACGCCGGTTTACGCAATGGCGGACGGCGTTGTTATTCTTGCCGGTAAAAATTTTTATTACAACGGTAATTTTATTCTTATCGATCACGGATTAAGTTTGAGCAGTATTTATCTTCATCTAAATAAAATGTTTGTAAAAAACGGCGATCGCGTAAAGAAAGGAGAAAAAATAGGGGAGATAGGAACGACGGGGCGCTCGACCGGTCCTCATCTTCATTGGAGCGTTCGCTGGATGAAAAAGAGAATCAACCCCGAATCGGTTCTAAAAATCGGACAATTCTGACGTTTGGCATTACAACCTTTGAACAGCCCAATAATTTACAATCTCATAGCGCGGCAAACCGCAATGGATAATTTATCTCGGCGGCTTGTCTCGGCGCAACAAAGTGAAGCCGGAAGCGTAGCGGAGACGGATGGAAAATTGGAATTTTGAGCATAAC
>JAADIR010000223.1 GCA_013151245.1 Chlorobiota bacterium | reverse complement strand
AAATAACGCGGTAAACCGCAATGGAAAATGGATAATTTATCTCGGCGAAGCGGAGACGGATGGAAAATTGGAATTTTGAGTATAACAATAGATATTTCAGTTCAACTGATCTAAATTTTTCATTCAGCCCATCATTCATTCATTCTTAAATTAATCTTCAAAATTTCTTTACCGCTGTGTAATAAAAAAGCAATACGCGCGGCAGGCATTAAAAACAACTTGTCCCGATTTATCCCGATGCTTTTTGTCGGGGCGTTTTTCCGAAAACGGAATGTTCCATTTATCGGGAAGAATTTAGCTTGTAATACTGTAGGGCATATTATTGCGGATTGTTCTTTTTATTGTTTGGCGCAAAAAATTAAGTTTGGTCGCAGCCTTTGCTTACCTACCTCTTAACTTCAATAAATAGTTTTATAAAATATTCATTAAATTTGAAATCAATAATTTTGAGAAAAAATGAAAAAATTCGGTTATTCATTTTGGGCGAAACTTATCTACCGGTTTGCTAATTTTCCCATAAGTTTTCTTTTGATTTTTTATCTTTTCGTTTCATTAGTTGGAATGATAAAAAGTTGGATATACGTATTCCCTTTTGCCGTTAACGCGCTCATTTTGTTTTTTATGAACAGATTTTATTTCAAATCTTATAAATTATTCCCATACAAGATAGAAGCCAATAATGAAAAACTTGTCTGCGCCGATTTTTTTATGTCGGATAAAAAAGTGGAAATTTATCACAGCGATATTACCGAAATAAGAGGAGGATTATTCAGCGGACAGCCGATACGTCCGGTTTACGTAACCGACGGAAAACAGAACTTAACAATCGGGTTCAATTCTCATTTGAAAGGTTACAACGAACTGATTACAATTATTCTCAGCAACATAGAGCAAGATTTATACGCCGGAATTTTAGACGCCATAAAAGAGATGGCGGCGCCGACAAAAAAAAATGTTTGATTTATTTATTTTTGTAAACAAAATTTTTAACAACTCATTAAAAAGGAGAAGGAAATATGATTGACAAAATTCATGAATTGCTCGGCGATTCGGCTGACGATTTGCTGAATCATAAAGCCAAATTTCCAAAGGAACAATTGCATTTGCCAGGCGGAGATTTTGTTGACAGAATTTTCGCGCAATCCGACAGAAACGTCAACGTGCTTAAAAATCTGCAATGGCTGTTTTATCACGGAAGATTAGCGGGAACCGGCTATGTGTCTATTCTTCCCGTCGATCAGGGAATTGAACACACGGGCGGCGCTTCTTTTGCCCCCAACCCAATTTACTTCGATCCGGAAAATATTATTAAACTCGCAATTGAAGGCGGCGCAAACGGAGTGGCGACTACATTGGGCGTATTAGGAATGACTTCAAGAAAATACGCGCACAAAATTCCCTTTATCGTAAAATTGAATCACAACGAACTTCTTACTTATCCCACAAAATATGATCAGATTATGTTTGCAAGCGTTGACCAAGCGTGGGATTTGGGCGCGGCTGCCGTAGGAGCCACTATATACTTCGGTTCCGAAGAAAGTTCGCGTCAAATTATTGAAGTTAGCGAAGCATTCCAGTATGCTCACGAACTCGGAATGGCGACAATTCTTTGGTGCTATCTCAGAAATCCCGCATTTAAAAAGGACAAAGATTATCATGTTGCGGCGGATTTAACCGGACAGGCAAACCATCTCGGCGTAACAATTGAAGCGGACATCATAAAACAAAAACTGCCGGAAAACAACGGCGGATTTACCGCAATAAATTTCGGCAAAACGAATCCTAAAATGTACACTGATTTAGCGACCGACCATCCAATTGATTTGGCGCGCTATCAAGTGATTAATAATTACATGGGAAGAATCGGACTTATCAACAGCGGCGGAGCTTCGGGCGACAACGATTTTGCCGACGCAACAAGAACGGCGGTAATTAACAAACGCGCCGGCGGAATGGGACTTATTTCCGGTCGCAAAGCGTTCCAGCGTCCAATGGAAGAAGGCGTTAAATTATTGAATACTATTCAGGATGTTTATCTTTGCGAGGATATTGATATAGCCTAGTATTCATAAGCGTTTAATAATTCAGCCTTCGGAAAGCCGGCGTTCATCGGCATTTCGAAGGCTTTTAATTTTTTAGATTGGCGAATTGATGAATTTGCGGATTCTCGTTTTTTTATGGGTATATATTTATTGCATGGAGAAAAACGGAATATAGTCTTAATCTAATTTCACCGCCAATTATCCATCCGTCTCCGCTGCGCTTCGCCGAGATAAATTATCCATTTTCAATTATCAATTATTCTGTTTCCATTTTCTGCCGCCGAGTAGGATTATAGGCAAGAGCATTGGAGTTAAAAGCCAAAAAGCCCAAACGGGGAACTCCGTTTCAAGGATGTTCCAACCCCAGAATGCAAATAGAAATAACGCCGCGGCAATAACGGCGTAACTAGGAAGAAGCAAAATAAAATATCGCGTGTTCGGAAAACGCCACGGCGCAAGAAAGAAGACGAAAAAGATTCCCAGTAAAAATAAAAACAGACCCAGCAAACCAACCGCATCGTTTCCGGCATAAACCCAAAACATCGAGAGAAAAAATATCCAAACCATTCCGCCGCCAATTCCCGCTATCCATGCGATTTGCTCTCCTCTGCGCTCAAACATTTTTTCTCCGAGATTTTTAAACTGATTTATTTGAATAAATAATATCGTAAATTATTTGTACTATTGTCTATATTAAAATTAAATTTTCTTCATTTATATCAAGCTCTAAACTATGGCAGGAAAATTATTTTTAGTTTCCGTCCCAATCGGAAATAAAAAAGATATTACGTTACGCGCGCTGGAGCGTCTCTCCAATTCGCATTTTATCATCTGCGAAGAACTGAAACCTGCGCGGAGACTTCTCGCCGGATATAAGATTACAAAAGAATTAATTCCTTTAAATGAACATAACGAAGAGGAAACGGTTCCGGAAATTATTTCCTTATTGAAGGAAGGGAAAAACTTATCTTTGATTTCCGACGCCGGAACGCCGCTGTTCAGCGACCCGGGGAAATATCTTGTAAAACAATGCATCGATTCAAAAATTGACGTTTCCCCGCTGCCCGGCGCAAATTCTATTTTGCCCGCTTTGATCACTTCGGGCTTTGACGTTAACAGCTTCTTTTATTACGGCTGGCTTTCGCCTAAAAAGGATTTGCGGCGGAAAGAATTGTTGAAATTAAAACGGATCAAAGAAACAATAGTCATTATGGAAACTCCGTACCGGCTGAAAACTATTCTTTCCGATATAAAAAAAACATTTGGGGAAAACTTTAATATTTCTTTAGCCTATAAATTAACGATGCCGGAAGAGCTGATTCTGCGAGGCGCCGTTAAAACGGTTTTGGCGGAAGTTGAAAAAAGAAATTTAAAAGGAGAGTTCGTTTTAATTGTCAATAATAAATTTAAACATTCGAAAAGAATTTAATTTTAATTATTTTGCGTTTATCAAATAATTATTGAAAGTGTAATATGTTATACATACAAGATATAGATTTAACGCCGAACCCGAACGCGTTAAAATTTATCGTTAACGACTTCCTTCTTCTCCGCGAAAAAAGAAGTTTCGCCGACAAATCGGAAGCGGCAAACGATCCTCTGGCAAAAGCAATATTTGACCTCGACGGCGTTGCGTCGGTTTTTTATACCGACAAATTCATCACAGTTGAAAAAGAGGTAAACGGCAATTGGAACTCAATACAAAAAAATCTGACGCTTTTAATCAAAAGTTTCGATAAAGATTCAATTCCGCCGGAAAAAGAAATTAATCAGCCGGCGGACGATTTGGAAACTCCAACATTTAAAAAAATAAAATCAATTGTTGATCGGCGGATACGCCCGGCGCTGGAAGGGGACGGAGGCGGATTGGACTTGCTGGATTTCCACGAGAACATTTTGAAAATTCGGTACATCGGCGCGTGCGGAAGTTGTCCCAGTTCAATAAGAGGAACTCTTGTTGCAATTGAGAATCTGCTGAAAAGAGAAATCAATCCCGACATAAAAGTGGTCTCGGCAATTTAAAAATTACAGCGAACGCGTTCAAGCTAAGGGAACGGTAAAAATAAATTTACTCCCTTTTCCGGGTTCGCTTTCCACTTTTATTTCTCCGCCGTTGTTCTTAACAAATGTTTCGACAAGGGAAAGCCCTAATCCGGTTCCTTTTTCGTTCATTGTTCCGCGAGTGCTTTTTCTTGTTCCTTGAGAGAAGATGTTTTTCAAGTCGTCTTCGTTAATTCCCACGCCTTCGTCTTCTATTGTAACTTCGGCAAATCCGTCAATCTTTTTTACGTAAAGATTTATCGTGGAATTTTCATAACTGAACTTAATAGCGTTCGTGCAGAGATTGCGGATTACGGAAATAATCGAGTTCCTGTCGGCGGCGACAATGATACCCTTGGGAACGTCAACAGAGCATTTAATCTTCTTTATAAGTCTAGCCGAAACATTTGCAGATACGCCTTCGTCAATTAATTCTTTTAGATCAATTCTATCTCTGACAAACTCTTTTTCGTTATTCAAGGTAAGCGACCATTCGAGGAGATTGGAGAGCAAATTATTGGTTGACGTTGCGGCTCTGTTAATTTCTTTGGTGGAAACGATTATTTCTTCTTTCGATAAATCGTCAATGTTCGTCATTATTAACTCGGAAAAATTCAGCACGGCTCCGAGCGAGTTCTTTATGTCGTGCGAAATTATCCTTAGAAACTTTTCCTTTTGATCATTAAATCTTTTAAGCGATTGATTAAGTTTATGAATTTTCCTGAATTGATATGCGCCGAAAAAGAAGACAACCAAAAGAAAAATAAAACTCCCGATAAAATAATTTTTAACTAACCGCTGGTTATCAAGCTCTAATTGTTTTATCTTTTTTTCACGCTGCAGATTTTCAAGTTCTTTTTCCTTAATTTTTAATTTGCGAACCTTTTCATAATTATAAGCTTCGCTTTTAGCATTAATTATTTTCAGAGAATCTCTGAACTTGGCGTATTTTTCAAAAAAATCCAGCGCTTTTGGAAGGTTGTTTTTCTTTCTTTCAATCTTATATAATAAATCGTAAGCGTTTCTCGGCAATTCAAGTTCATCCGGCGGTAATTTAAACGAAAGAGCTTTTTGCAAATATTGTTTGGATTTTGAATAATTATATTTTAAATATTCGAGTTTGCCGAGCAAAAAATTAATTTGCGCTTTATTGCCGGGCAAA
Organism: Chlorobiota bacterium; assembly: GCA_013151245.1. Lineage (GTDB taxonomy): Bacteria > Bacteroidota > Ignavibacteria > Ignavibacteriales > Melioribacteraceae > JAADIR01. The sequence goes on along the minus strand of JAADIR010000223.1, from coordinate 17,239 downwards.
AGCGATTTATATTCCTGCGCTTTTTTTAATAAATTGCCGCATTCGTCGTAATTCTTTTCTTCAATGTAGATATAAGCTTCCGCAATAAGCGTAACGGCTCTCTGGTAATTGTTTTTGCAAAACGAGTAATAGACGTAAGCGCTGTCATAATAATCAATCGCTTTTGTGAAGTTTTTCTGCAATTCATAACTATAACCGTATTGTGAATATCCGAAAGCTATGCTTTCATAATCCTGAAGCGGATGGAATATTTTGAACGCATCTTTCAGATAAACAGCCGCTTTATCAAATTTTTTCGCGTCTATATATTTCCCGGCAATATTAAGTTTGGCGATTCCGATTGAAGAGGTATCCTTAATTTTAACTGAAATATCATGAGCTTGAATAAGAAATTCCAAGCTGGTTTTGAAGTCATTTAAACGTCCGTGAATGATACTCATATTTAAATAGTAGGCGGCTATTCCCGAAGAATCATTAACCTCACGGTAGTTGTTAACGGCTTTTTTGTAATATATAATCGCGCTGTCTAAATCGTCCATCGTATCGAACATATAGCCGATGTTATTATAAGCGTCGGCTTCCGCGGTTTTGTTTTTGTTGATTTTGGCGTAATAAACCGCTTTATTTAGATAAAAAAGAGCCGAATCGCTGCTTGCAGTATATAAAAAATTTGTGCCGATTAGATGATATGCCTTTTGAAGTCCTTTATTATATTGACTATCGGCGGAAAGTCTCAATCCCTCTCGGGCGTAATAAAACGAAGAATCAAGATTCACGCCCATAAACTTCGACGATTTGCTTAAAACGGAATCAATTTTTAAAGCCGTCAAACTATCCGGCGTAAAATTAAAGGAATAGATTTGCCCAGCAATTAAGAGGAAAATAAAAATGTAGTATAGATGTTTTTGCTTCATAAAAACAGATTTTCTTTTGCTCAAGATAATAATATTCTTTTAATATAAAACAATAAGGATGAAAAAACTTACGCTCTTATTTGCTTTATTCACGTTACGCAAGCAGAAAATTTGTCGGGATTAATTGTCATACAAACGAAAAAAGCCGCCCCGATTATTTTCGGAGCGGCTTTTTTACTTTAAAGATTAACTAAATCGGTTATTTATTTCATCAATATCATTTTGCGCGTGATATTGACGCTGTTTCCGGAGAGTCTGTAAATATATATTCCGGAAGCTAATTTAGTTGCGTCGAACGTTACCGAATGGAATCCGACCGTAACTTCGCCGTTTACGAGAGTCGCGACTTCCTGTCCGATAATGTTATATACTTTCAACTGATAGTTGCCCGCAGCGGGAATAGCAAACTGAATCTGCGTGGTCGGGTTGAACGGGTTAGGATAGTTCTGATCAAGAGCGTATTCTCTCGGAACGTCAACCGTTGTGTCGTCGCCGTAAGACGTTACGCCGTTGGCAACTTTCTTATAAAGTTTACCGTCGCTCGTTCCGGCATAGATTGTGCCTTCGACGGATTTGTTGCCCGAAAGATTTACAAGAATCGAACTGACTCCGAAGCCGCCCATTCCGAGAGATTCCCAAGTAGTTCCGCCGTCTTCCGACATGAAAACGCCGGCTTCCCAAGAACTAACGTATATATTATCTTGAGCGTCAACGGTGATTGCATAAATGTAAGCAGCCGTTAGGTCCGTGCATTTCGTAAATGAAACGCCGTCGGTTGATTTATACAATCCGTCGCCGTATGTTCCGGCAAAGATTGTTCCGGTTGAAGTTGAAGACATCGACCAGATGAAATCGTAACCGCATGTAAGTTTCTGCCAGCTGGCGCCGCCGTTTGTTGAGGAGGAAATTCCGCCGCCTACCGAACCGACATAAACGCCGCTGTTTGTTACGGTCATCGCTTGAATTGCAAGCATATAACCGAGACCCGTGTTTGCTTCCGTCCAAGTAACGCCTAAGTCTGTTGATACAAAGACTCCGAAGCCCCATGTTCCGGCATAGATAAAACCGTTTTCATCAACTTCGATTGTTCTTACGTCTTTATACTGCAATCCGATATTTACCCAAGCCGTTCCGTCGAATCTGAATATGCCTTGCTCAGTTCCGGCAAAAAGGAAGCCGTTGTATGATTTGAGCGACCAGATAAATCCAACCGTCATATCTTCATTTATACACGACCATGTTTCGCCGTCGGCAGATTTATAGATCTTTCCGCCCCATGTTCCGGCATACATATTACCGTTAACGTCGTAAGTAAGCGACCAGATTATTTGTCCGGCGTCGAAGCTGCCGATATAATCCCAATCGTCGCCCGAGCCGCCGCTGCCGCCTGAACCGCCGCTGCCGCCCGAACCGCCTGAGCTAACGCAGAATGTCGCTTCGTCGTAATCGTCTTCCGAATCGTCGCCGTTGTTAGGAGTTGAATCCGGATCGTTAAGTAACGACGCTGTAATCTCGGCAATATTCGTAACGCATTCTGTTTGAGGTAAGTTTCCGATAAATTGAGTATTGTTAAACTGACCCGAACCTTCCAAGAATTTCGCGATCATTTGACCGTTAATAACGCCCGTGCTGAAGTTAACTTTAGCGAAAGGAGCTAATACCGAACCGCGAATGTCAATATTATGTATTGCAAGGTTTTTTGCTTTATAGAAGTTAAAAAGAACGTTTCCTTTGGTAGTTCCGGTTATTGAAAGACCGCCGCTCCAAGTAAGATTCTTTCTATTTATATTTACAAGCACAACCGAACCGCTTGGAACGTTGATGCTCATATTATTTGCCGCAGATAAATCGTTTCCGTCAACAAAGAATATGTTCAAGAACGGATCCGTTCCGCTGAGAACCAAACCGCCCCATTGGAATGTTGTAGTTCCGTTGGCTGAAAGAGTTTTCAACTGACTTGAGAGGCTCGTCAAATATGAACGCGCAGCCGCAAAGTCTATCGGGTTATCTTGGCGTAATGTTCCGCCGGTAATGCTTACGTTTGTCTGCGGGAGATTAGTCGAGTGTCCGTAAACAACGTTTCCGTTATAAACCGCGCCGCTCGCATAAGTTAGATTTTTACCGACTACAAGAACGTCTCCGCTGCCGGCGGATAATTTATCGCCGACGCTATAGTTTGCAAAGTATGCGTTACGACCGATTGCAACTCTTCCTTCCGTATCGGAAGAAGGCTGATTGATATCGTAAAGAACAAATAAATTGTAATCAGACGCCGGTCCTAAATTCCAGGAAACGCCGTTGATAAGAGTAACGTCAACTTCCGCTGAAATTGTTAAAGTAACGTTAGCGCCGTTTGCAAGCGCGCCTATTGTCCAGAGACCCGTAACTTCATCGTAACTTCCTTGAGAAGCGGTAGCGCTTTGATAAACAGCTCCCGTAGGAAGAAGGTCTGTTACAACGATTCCGTCTGCGTCGGCGGGACCGTCGTTGAATACTTTAATCGTATAAGTAATTATGTCGCCGTCGTCGGGATTCTGATTGTCAACCGTTTTAACAATGCGTAAGTCCGCTTCGTCCGGCTGAGGTTCGAACATTCCTGCGTCCCAACTCATATCATATTCGCCGGGAACCAGGCTTGTGCAGTCTGTTTTGCCCGTTGTTTCGTCTGCGTCCGAATCAAAGTCGTTGTTTCCGCCTTGATCTTTAGGACTGAATACATATCCGTTAAGAAGAACAAATTCAACGTAATAGTCGCCGGGAGTCAAGTCTTCGAAAATATAATATCCGTCAACGTCCGTCGCCGTTGTTCCCACTAAAACGTCGGCGCATGTGTAAAGATTAACCGTAACGCCTTCTATTCCGCTTTCGCCGATGTCCTGAATACCGTTTTCGTTTGTGTCATACCAAACGTAATCGCCGATAGCTGATTTTGATTGATAGATTCCGGCGTCCCAAGTTAAATCAACTTCGCCGGATTCTAACGTTGTGCAATCTGTTTTGCCCGTTGTTTGATCGGCGTCGGAATCGAGCGCCGAATCTCCGCCTTGATTTTTCGGGCTGAACACATATCCGTTCGGTAAAACGAACTCAACGTAATAGTCGCCGGGAGTTAAATTGTCAAACAAATAATTTCCGTTTCCGTCCGTATTCATTGTAGCGATAAAAGTATCGTCGCAATTGTAAAGATTAACGGTAATTCCGGCTTCTCCGGCTTCTCCCGCGTCTTGAATTCCGTTTTCGTTATCGTCATACCAAACTCTGTCGCCTAAAGACGCAGGTTGTTCGCATATAACGTCAACGTTCCATGTGGATTCGTCGGTAACGTTCGGAAGAGTCGATCCGTCGGGATAGCGAGGATGACCTACAACCGTAGCGGTATTTACTAATGTGCCGCAATCGTTATCTGTGGTTGTATATGTTTTTTCAAATTCAAAAACTTCGCCTGGCTCAACAACGCTCCACCATATTTGATGATCGCCGTTAGGTTCAATCAAAGGATCGTAAACGGTGGCACCGCCGTGAAGAACAACGTCGCCGCAGTTTTCAACTCTGAAATGATAAGTAACCGTCTCGCCTGTGTTCACGTTATCGGGACCTGTTTTTTCCAAAGAAACGCAAGATTTGAAGAATCCAAAGTCTATTGTTTCATCGTCGAGACATGAAAGCGTAACCGTAACCGAATGCTGATCTTCGCTTCCGTCGCTGTCCAATGCGTCGTTTCCGCCTTTGTTCGGCAGAGTCATATACCATTTAACTCTGGAATCGCTTTGTAAAGCGCCGCCGTTGCCGAAGTTATCGGAAGCGACTTTAACAGTGTAAGTTCCGTTCGGCAAACCTGTAAATGAATAAAAACCGTTATTATCCGTGGTTGTTGAATTTAAGAAATCGCCGTTTGAATCGAGCAATTTAATAATAACGTTAGCAATTCCTTCTTCGCCTGAATCTTGAATTCCGTTTACATTTACGTCGTGCCATACAAAGTCGCCAATTGAATTATTACATTCATACATTCCGGCGTCCCAAGTCATATCATTCTCTCCGGCGTCGAGAGTCGTGCATTCCGTTTTGCCGGTTAATTCGTCGGCGTCGGAATCAACGGCGTCGTCTGATCCAACGTTCTGAGGACTGAACACGAAACCGTTCGGAAGAATGAATTGTACATAATAATCGCCCGGGTTTAAGTCGGCGAATAAATAATTTCCGTTTGCGTCGGTCGTTGTCGATACGATAAAGTTGTTGTCGCAATCGTAAAGTTTAACCGTAACGTTTTCGATACCGGATTCTCCGGCGTCTTGAATACCGTTCTCATTAGCGTCATTCCATACAAAGTCGCCAAGAGAGGCTTTTTCCACGGCGCAATCAAAATAACCTTCGTCAACTGTGCCGTTGTCAAAATTTTCATTTATCATCGTCGCGGCGTCGCTGAAGTCACTGTAACTGTAACCTGATGTGTTTCCGCCGCCAATTGCTTCGTTAGCCAAAGTCAAGAAATCATAAATCGTCATGCCGGCAAAAGGACCGGTAGCAAAAACCAACCCGCCCAACGGGAAGCTATTACTTCCCAAATATCCGGAGTCATGAAAATATACATTAAGCGTAGCCGCCACAATTTGTCCGGCAAAAATACCGGCGCTTGTGTTGGACGTAGCGTCAACATAACTTTGAGTGAAATAGTAAGGCGTTCCGCCGGCAGGCAGAAAATCTTCAACCGCTTGCGCGCTTGTTAAAGTAAAGGTGTAATTTCCGCCTACAACCAAACCCGAAGGGAAAACGTCGTCAAAATATAAATCTCTTATTGTTCCGGGCGTGCTGTTTGAAGGGCTTCCCCAACCGCCTTGCGTAAAAGTCGTGTAGCCGTTAAGATCGCAATCTGCCGGAGTGTACCACTCTACGCTTGCTTCCGCGCTGGCGTTTACGTTTGTCGGAGTGGCTAATACTAATTTCTGTCTGCCGTCCGGATTGGCAACATGCCAGTATTTTGTTCCGTGAGGAATTAAAATCGTTCCGTCCACCGTTACGGTTGCCGCGTTTCCGGAACCTTGCGTCAGCGTAAAAGTTGCAATTCCGTTTGCGTCCGTTACCAGCTGAGTTGTACTCAGCGTTCCGTCCGTAGCGGAAACGGTTAAGTTAACGCCTTCTACCGGAGCGTTGCTGTCATTATAGACGACTAACGTGAAATTAGCCGTTGAACCCATTGTAATTGTTTGTGAAGGAGGAGTCAAAACAAAATAGGAAGCCGTGTTAACGTCTCCCGCATTTGCGTCCGCGTCCGCCATAATATCCAAAGCTCTCGCTTTAACTTCGGCGTCTCCGATTGTATTCAAATCGAGTCCGTCGGCATAATGCCAAATTGTAACCTGAATTGCCGAAGCTTCTTTCGCTTCCGTGCTTAAAGAGCCCGAATATCCGAAAGATTGATACGGGTAATAATTATTGAGAATATAAGTAATTTCCGCCGTAGTAGGACCTTCGTCGGTGTAATCTTCATTAAACGCTAGTCCATGATTAATATCGATACAGTAAAATCTCGCGTCGTTTCCATCCACGTTTCCCGTGAATGTTCCGGCCCAATAATCTACTTGGTCGCCGGAATAAGGATGAGTAAAACCGCCGACCTTTTGACCTTTGTCGGTTGCAGTTATCAAAGCTGTGCTCGATCCCTGAATGTCGTTCTGTCCGCCTTTTGCGTCAGAAGTAATAAAATGACCGACGTTCTTAACATTTTGTCCGTAAGACGTTCCTATTAGGAACAAGGACAAGAAAAACATCGATACAACTAACTTTGTAGTTTCGTTGAATTTTTTCAACTTTTCCTCCTTTTTGGTTTATTAACAAATTTTCGCTTTTCTATCTAGCGCTAATTTAATGCAAGAGAAATGCCAAAAGGAGAAAATGAGATTAGAGACGAAAACGGCGTTTTATGAAGAATTTCCAAACTTTTATATGTTCCAGAATGAGATTTTGACTCATAAAAAATTTTTTCACAAAGGAATTTTAGACTTTTTTGAAGTGATTTTCCTCCTTTGTTTTACACATAAAACAAAAGGAGCGATTTCTAAACTTTATCAGTTGCTTAATTGATGAAAATAAAGGAAACTTTTTGATTTATTTACGGATTAACAGAGCGACATTTTCAATATGATGCGTATGCGGAAACATGTCAACCGGACGTATTTTTATCAATTTGTATCCCGCTTCGATAAGCAGCGCGATATCACGCGCCTGAGTAGCCGGATTGCAGCTTATATAAACAACTTTTGGGGGAGATAATCTTGCTATGTCTCTTACCGTTCTCGGATTCATTCCGCCGCGCGGCGGGTCGGCGATAATAACGGTCGGTTTCGGTATTGAAGCTTTTTCGACAAGATAGGAAAACGATTTATTCAAATCCGCCAAGAAAAAATTAACGTTGTCAATTCCGTTTTCTTTTACGTTTGCTTCTGCGTCCTTAACGGCGGCGTCAACAGATTCGAAACCGTAAACTTTATTTACATATTTTGAAATAAAAATAGTAATCGTTCCGGCGCCGGAATACAAATCGTAAACAACGTCCTCTTTTGAAAACTCGGCAAAATCCGCCGCCGCTTGATAAAGCCGCTCGCCTTGCAGCGTGTTTGTCTGGAAGAATGAATTTGCGCTGATTCTGAATTTGTAGCCGCCGATATAATCGTAAATTACTCCTTCGCCGTGATAAACTTTTTCATAATCGCCGAAAGCGGTTTGGGATTTCTTTTTATTGACGTTATTAATAATTGTAGTTATTTCAGGAAACTTTTCGAGCAGCGCACGAGAATACTCTTTCATCAACTCTTCGTTGTCGTCGGAAGTAACCAGATTTACCATTAAATCGTCGGTATGCTTCGATTGCTTAATCACAAGGTTTCGTAAATTTCCTTCGTGCGTTTTGGTTGTGAAGATTGTCGTTCCTCTGCCTTTGAAAAAATCGCGCGTCAAGTTCAAAATACCGGAGCTTATTTCAGATTGTAAGTAACACTCGTTTATATCCAATACTTTATCGTAAATTCTGGGGATATGAAGACCGAGCGCAAAATTTCTGTCTTGAAGAGAATCGCTGTTTTTTGAGATTTCTTCCTGCGTAAGCCATCTTTTATCGGCAAAAGAAAATTCCATCTTATTTCTGTAATAAAAAATGTGTTCGGAAGGAAGAATGTCGTTTACCTCAAAATTTTCCAAACCTCCGATTTTGCGAAAGACGTCAAGAACTTGTTCTTGTTTAAATTTCAACTGCGCGGAGTAATCCAAATTCTGCTGTTTGCATCCGCCGCAAATTCCAAAATGAACGCACTTCGGTTCGGTTCTATATTCCGAAGGAGTAATGACTTCCAAAACTTTTGCTTCGGCATACGATTTTTTCTTTCTGATTATTTGAGCGCTTACAATATCTCCGGGAAAAGCTCCGTGAACGAAAACGACAAACTTTTTGCCGGGTCTTTCGTCGATATCAACTTTTGCGATTCCCTTTCCTTCGAAAGCGTAATCGATAATTTCCAATTGTAAAACATCGTTTCTTTTCATTGTAATCTTTTTCTTAAATAAGTGAATCGCAAAAATCAGAAAATATAATTACATATCCCAATGTTCGTTTTTAAAACGGCAATTCGGCTTGAATATTATTAACGCCATGTAAACCGTAATCGCATACCCGCGCCGAAAAACGGTTTTAATTCCTTGTTTTCACTAATTTTAAATTAGACTCTGAATTGCCTTGCGGGATGAGAAATAACCGCAAATTAAAAAGAAAAGAGACCGGAGAGTTTCCTCAATTGTTTTTATCCCCGCTAATTTCCCCCTTTTGCTTCGGCTCGGTTCTTATGTGGATATCTCTCTGCGGGAAAGGAATTTCGATATTATTTTCTTTAAAAGCGTTATCTATCCGGTAGCGAAGTTCGCTTTCAATTTCAAGGCGGCTGCCGCTGTTTGCCGTCCAGCATCTCAATTCAAACTCCAACGCGCTATCGCCAAAGTCTGTGAATAAAGCTTCCGGAGCGGGAATCGTTAAAACCTCGCTATGCGACGCCGCGCATTCCAAAAGAAGTTTTTTCACAAGATTAACGTCGCTGCCGTATTTAACTCCAACCGGAATTTCCATTCTTCTCTTTTTATCGGAAAACGTCCAGTTCGTAACTTCGCTTGAAATTAAATGCCCGTTGGGAATAATAATTTCCGCTCCTTCCCATGTTCGAATAATGCTCGAACGAATCCCGATTTTTTTCACCTCGCCGGAGAGTTTACCGACAACAATCACGTCGCCGACTTGAACCGGTCGTTCGAAAATTAAAATTATTCCCGAAATAAAATTGCTTACCAAGTCCTGCAAGCCGAATCCGATTCCAACGCCCAGCGCGCCGGCAAGAAGAGTGAATCTATTTAAATCCAAACCCGCCGAAAGGAAAGCGACAAATATTCCAATGCCTATTATCGTGTAGCGGGCAAGCGAAGTAATGGCGCCGGGAACTCCGCGAGGAAGTCTGAACTGCGGAAGTATATCTACTTCGAGCGCAAACCTCGTAAATTTTGCCAGTTGAACGGAAAGCCAAATCGTAATCACGAACGATAAAATATCGCCCAAAGAGATAGCAAAATTGCCGACGCCCCATTTGGCGGTCAGAAAATGCCTAACGCCCTCCAGAACTTGAACGTAAACGTTGAAAGCGTCTAAAACAAAAGCTATCCACAGAATTACGAATAACGCTTTTACTATCTTTCTGAAAATCCTTTTGATTTTTTCCGCGTTAAGTTGAACCATTTTCAACTTCTGTGCGGGCTTTGCCTGCAAGGAAATTAATAAAAGACCGTTTAAGACCAGCCAGCTCGTTAGAAGCAAAATGGTTATAAAAATACCGTCATAAATTCCGTTGACTAAAAATATTCCGAGCATCACATAGCCGAGAATATTTGCAATCAAAATGAAAATAAATAAAAATAGCAGTATCGATAGAATTCGTCTGAAATAAGATCTTACTCTTTCTTTTTTTATTGAACTTAAAACAACTCCCGATTTCTTAAGCCAAATGATTCCGAGAATTGAAAGAATAGCGATAGTAAAAAGAAACGCTCTCTCGATAGAAGTTTCGCTGCCCGTGTTGATTTTTATCTCTTTCAATATGAGAAGAAAAGTAACGCCGAAAAGAGGTTTCTTAAACGCCTTCGGAATAATGTGCAACAAAACTCTCAAAAGAGGAATCAGAAGCAATATTTTTCGCAGACTGATTATGGAGGTGAGAGAATCGTTCATAACCAACGCCATAAAGAATAGGAATAGAAGCGCGGCAACGGAATATGGGCGTTCCAGAATTTTGAAAGCGAGTTTAACCGGCTCGTCGTCGTCCGGAATGTTCTTACTGTAATGACGCATTGATAAAGTTAAGAGCAAGAAAAATATTATCATCACAACGCCAAGCGCCAAGCGCTCTCCGTCGTTCAAATAATAAACGATCGCATTGGCGTATTCATTGACCAAATCGCGACTTTCTTCGACAATCGTTTTTTCAGACGAATCGGTTAACCCAACCCAAATCGGAGGGGAATTTCTTGTAAAGAGGAATCTTCTGTTTTTTATTTGTAATTCTTTAAGCTTCAACAATTCCGATTCGATATACAGATTCTTCTCGGATAAATTTGTTTGAATACTTAAAAGCTGGTTTAGCTCTACCGTAATTTGTCTGTTTACTTTGTCTAATTCTCTTTGAAGTTTTTCGATTGAATTTATCAGGTCTTTCGGCGCCTTCTTTTTGAAGGCGTTTGATTTTGTAACTTTCCATACTTCGGAGAGTTGCTCAAAATAGTTCTTTTTTTCTCCAAGCAGCGTTGCCCTTTCGGTAATTGATTCCATCGCCGCGCTTAAAGTTTTCCGCATTTTGTCCCATCTGCGATAGAGTTCGTTAATTTTAACGGAAGATATTTGAGTCAAATCCAAAGAATCCGATTGCTTTTTCAACAAGGAAAATTGATCGAGAAACGAGTTCAACATTTCTTTAGCTTGAGGAATTTTACTTAGATCAATGATAGCGTTTTTTTCCGCGGCAATGATTGAAGAGGCTTCTTCAATTTTTATCGGGATTTCGGTAACGCCGTACGCGGTGATTTTATCCGCTTTTGCCGTTGTGTCGGCTTGCGAATAAATAAAATTCGAAGCTATGAAAAAAAATAATATTAATAAAAGCGGTTTACTTTTCATAATGAAGTTGTTGTTTGTAATTATATTACGTAACCGTAATGATACGAATTATTTGAGAAAATTACTTTCAAAAAAGAGGTTCTTACCCAAAGGCAAAGAATCCGGAGTCTTTGGCGTGGATAAAGGAACGCTATTTATACTTTAGTATGTTTTCTTTATATTTAAAATCATTAATTAGAACTGCAACGAATTTAACCAAGAGAATTACTATGAAAAGAAACATTATACTTTTATTGCTTTCTATAATTATATTATTCGCTTGTTCAAGCGAGCAACAACCTACTCAGCCTCCCGAAGTAAAAGTTTACGTAACGCATCAAGAAGACGTTCCGCTATACGAAGATTTTGTTGGCGCCGTGGCGGGAAGAAAAGACATAGCAATTAGGGCAAGGGTAGCGGGTTTCTTAGAAGAAATGCATTTCAACGAAGGAACGATGGTAAAACGCGGTCAGCTTCTTTACGTAATAGAAAGCCAGCAATACGAAGCGAAAGCCGCCGCTCAGCTAAGTAAACTCGCCGAAGCGAAAACGAATCTTGCCCATGCCGAAAGCGAACTGGGGCGCATAAAACCGCTGGCGGAAAACAACGCCGTTAGTCAGAGCGATTTGGACGCCGCCGTGGCTGATTTTGAAGCCGCTAAAGCGATGGTTGAAGCCGCAAAAGCCAATCTCCGCGCGGCTAATATCGAATTGGGTTATACGAAAGTAAAAGCTCCGATTACCGGAATTATCGGAAAAACTAAAGCGAAAGTCGGAGATTTTGTAGGACAAAATCCAAATCCCGTTATCTTAAATGTAATTTCTCAAATAGATACCGTGTTAGTTGACTTTTATCTTACGGAATCCGATTATCTCAGAGTTTTCAGGGAATTTCTTGAGCAAGATAATCCTAAAAGAGAACGTAAAAAAAACAATCTCCAATTGATTCTTTCCGACGGAAGTATTCACAAGGAAAAGGGAAGCGTTAGATTTGTCGACAGGGAAATTGACGTTAAAACCGGCGCTATCCTTATTCAGGCGGCGTTTCCAAATCCCAGCGGCTTGCTTCGTCCCGGGCTTTTTGGAAAAGTGCGCGTTAAATTGAACGTAGTGAAAAACGGAATTCTCGTTCCGCAGCGCTGCGTTTCCGAGCTTCAAGGCACGTTCAGCGTTTTCGTAGTCAACGACGAAAATAAAATTGAACAAAGAAAAATAAAATTGGGCGATACCATCGGTTCTTTCTGGCTTGTTAAAGAAGGACTTAACAATAACGAAAAAGTGGTTTTCGAAGGATTGCAAAAAGTAAAAACGGGTATGACGGTTAACCCCGTTGAAGAAAAAATTGATTTGAATTCAAAAGAAGTAGAGAATTAATATGGGCGAATTTTTTGTTAGAAGACCGATTGTTGCGATGGTAATCGCAATTATTATTACTATCGTGGGAATAATATCGCTTCTCGGTTTGCCGATTGAACAGTACCCGAATATAACGCCGCCGATTGTTGAAGTTCGCGCTTCCTATACGGGCGCAAACGCAGTTAACGTCGAGCAATCGGTTGCGTCTCCGTTGGAGCAGGAGATTAACGGCGTCGATAACATGATATACATGAAATCAACGAATTCAAACGACGGAACAATGAACATACAAGTGTCGTTTGAAGTGGGAACCGACCCCGATATGAACACCGTGTTTACGCAGAACAGAGTTTCGGCGGCTACGGCGAAATTGCCGGAAGAAGTAAAAAGGCTCGGCGTTACTACGCAAAAATCGCTGCCGAATATTTTAATGCTTATCACGCTTACGGCGGACGGAAGATTCGACCAAAATTTTCTCGGCAATTACGCAATAATAAATATTAAAGATATTCTCGCGCGAATTAAAGGAATCGGACGCGTTGACGTTCTCGGCGCAAGCGATTATTCGATGCGTATTTGGATTAAGCCGGACAGACTTGCTCAATTGAATATTACGGTTCCTGAAATAATGAACGCCATCAGAGAGCAGAACGTAATTGTCCCGGGCGGCAAATTCGGCGCCGAACCCGCTCCTCCGGGAACGGAGTTTACTTATACGGTTCGTTTGCCCGATAGGCTTCAAACCGAAAAAGAATTCGGCGAAATTGTCGTCCGCACTAACGAAAACGGATCTCAAGTAAAAATTAAGGATATTGCAAGAGTTGAGTTGGGGCTTGAATCCTACAAAGCGTTTACAAGGCTAAACGGAAAAGAAGCTTCGATTATTTCAATTTATCAAGCGCCCGGTTCCAACGCCGTTGAATTAGCCGAACAAGTTAAAGCAAAAATTGAGGAGCTGTCGCAAAAATTCCCCGAAGGAATGAAATACGATATCTCAATTGACGCAACCAAACCGATAACCGCGGGCATTGAAGAAATTGTAACGACTCTTATTATTGCGCTGCTGCTCGTGATATTAGTCGTTTTTATTTTTATCCAAGATTGGCGCGCAACGTTAATTCCGACAATCGCAATTCCCGTTTCATTATTGGGCGCTTTCATTCTTTTCCCTATGCTCGGTTTTACGGTAAACGTGTTGTCGCTGCTTGGACTTGTGCTCGCAATAGGAATTGTGGTGGACGACGCAATTGTCGTGGTCGAAGCCGTTCAGGTGAACATTGCGCAAGGATTGAATTCGAAAGAAGCCACAATTAAAGCGATGCGGGAAGTAACGGCTCCGGTAATTGCAACAACGCTGGTTTTAATCGCCGTGTTTACTCCAACCGTAATGATGGCGGGAATTACGGGAAGCCTGTATCAGCAGTTTGCAATTACAATAACGGTTTCTGTAATATTTTCATCGATAAACGCTCTTTCGCTCAGCCCCGCTTTGTGTTCAATTCTGCTAAGAGAACCCAAGCCTTACAAAGGATTGCTGGGAAAATTCTTTGCGGCGTTTAATAAGGTTTTTGATAAATCCACAGTTAAATATATGTCGTTTACAAACGTTGTCGCCGGCAAAGTAAAACGCGGGATGGTGTTTTTAGTTATCCTGACGGCGGCGATTGTAGTTGTAGGCAAATTATTGCCCGGCGGATTTATTCCCGCGGAAGATATGGGATATTTGTTTGTAAATGTTCAGCTTCCGGACGCGGCGTCGTTGCAAAGAACCGACGCGGTCGCCAAACAGATTGAAGAAATTATCGCTAAAGTTCCCGAAATTGAATATACGACTACCGCCGCCGGTTACAGTATGCTTTCGGGCAGTATGCTTCCGAACGGCGGGTTTATTTTTCTTTCCTTAAAAGATTGGTCGGAACGCGATTTAACCGCAAAAGAAGTCGTTCAAAAATTGAACGGATTATTATCTAAAATTGAAGGAGCGCAGGTATTTGCTTTTGGACCTCCGGCAATTCCCGGGCTTGGCAACGGTTCCGGTTTTACGTTTATGCTTCTCGATAAGGGCGGAAACTCTCCCGGATATCTTGCAAACAATTCGGTTAAATTTATGCAGGCTGCTATGAAACGCCCCGAAATCGGGTCGATCTTTACGCCGTTCCGGGCTACGGTTCCGCAGAGGTTCCTTAAAGTCAATCGCGATAAAGCTTTGAAAGCCGGCATACCTTTAAACGATATGTACACAACCATCAGCGCGTTTCTCGGAGGCGCGTACGTAAACGACTTCAACCGCTTCGGAAGATTATACAAAGCGTATATTCAAGCCGAACCCGAATACAGAGTAAGCGAAAAAAATATAAATCAATTTTTCATCAAAAACAGCGCGGGGCAAAGCGTTCCTTTGGCGGCGTTTGTTGACGTGGAAAGCAAAGAAGGTCCCGACTTTACAAACAGATTTAACCTCAATCGCGCGGTGGAATTAACCGGCGGTCCGGCAAAAGGCTACACATCGGCGCAGGCAATGGCGGCGTTGGAAGAAGTCGCCGCGGAAGTTCTTCCGTCAGACATGGATTACTCGTGGAGTAATATGTCGTATCAGGAAAAGAAAGCGTCCGGATCGGGTTCCATTGTATTTGTTTTCTCTCTGCTTTTTGTTTTCTTAATTCTTGCCGCGCAGTATGAAAGCTGGACGATCCCGATGTCTATTTTATTGGGAACTCCGTTTGCCGTTTTCGGCGCAATGGCTTTATTATGGCTCGCGCGCTTTTTAGACTTGAGTTATGAAAACAACATATTCGCGCAAATATCGCTTGTTATGTTAATCGGCATGGCGGCAAAGAACGCTATTCTTATTGTGGAATTTGCAAATATAGAATTCAATAAAGGGTTGTCTCTGTATGATGCGGCGGTAAAAGCGGCAAAACTCCGCTTTCGCCCGATTCTTATGACGGCGTTCTCATTTATCCTCGGCGTGCTGCCGCTTGTGGTCGCTTCGGGCGCGGGAGCCGAAGCCCGTAAAGTAATGGGAGTTGCGCTCCTCGGCGGAATGACGGTGGCGACAATTCTCGGCGTTTTCCTCTATCCGATGTTTTTTATCGCAATTGGAAAATTCTTTAAATTTGAACAAAAACGCGACGCGGATAAAACCGTTGAAGCATAAATGAATTGAAACTTTATTAGAAGAACTCAAATGAAAATAAATTTTATTTCGAATATGAAAAGAGTAATATTTCTTACTGCGTTAGCGCTAATGTTTTATTTGTCGAGCTGCACGTTCGGTCCCGATTTTCAAAAGCCGCAAGTTGACACGCTTGAAACTTTCCGCTTCGGCGAATTGGAAGTCGATTCAATTGCAAATTTAGACTGGTGGGCTTTGTTTAACGATTCGGTTATTGACACGCTGGTTAACGAAGCTCTGAATAATAATAAAGATTTGCTGATTGCGGCGGCAAGAATTGAAGAAGCCCGTTCCGCATTAGGATTTACGAGCGCGGATATGTATCCTAAACTCGACGTGCAAGCCGGAGCTTCCCGCGGTAATTTTACCGGAAGTTTGCAATTGCCAAGAACTACAAACAATTTTTATATTTCTCCCGTTTTAAGTTGGGAACTCGATTTTTGGGGAAAATTCCGCCGCGCTACCGAATCCGCCCGCGCAGAAATGCTGGCTACGGAATATTCGCTCCGCACCGTTCAGATTGGGCTTATTTCAGAGGTTATCGGCGCATACTTTCTTTTGCTCGATTATTCGCAGCGGGTTGAAATTTCAAAAGAAGCGCTTAAATCAAGATTGGCGAGTCTTAATATTATTCAGCAAAGATTTGATCATGGAATTATTCCCGAAATCGATTTAAATCAAGCGCAGATTCAAAAAGAGATTGCCGAAGCCGCCGTGCCGGCGTTTGAAAGGGCGAAAGCTCAAGCGGAAAACGCGTTAAGTATTCTTCTCGGCAGAAATCCCGGCGCGGTTGATAAAGATTCTACTTTCTTTTTATCCGCCAAACCTCCCGAAATACCGGTTGGTATTCCGTCGAATATTTTGGAACGCCGTCCCGATATTCGCCAAGCGGAATATCAGCTGATGGCGCAGAACGCTAAAATAGGCGTCGCCGTGGCGATGAGATTCCCTTCAATAAGTTTAACGGGTTTCCTAGGAGTTGCAAGCGCCGATTTATCAACCATTACCGATAACGGTCTCGGTTGGTCCGTCGCAGGCGGGCTTTTCGGTCCGATTTTCAATTTCAACAAAAACATCGCCCGCGTAGAAATTGAAGAAGCGCGCACAAAACAAGCGCTTTACAATTATGAAAAAACCGTAATCAATTCTTTCCGCGAAGTTGAAGACGCTTTGATTGAAGTTGACACCTACAAAAGACAGCTTGCGGCAAAAGAACGCCAATTTAAAGCGGCTAAAAACGCCGAAAACCTTTCGCGTCAAAGATACGACAAAGGCGTAACAAGTTACCTCGAAGTTTTGGAAACGGAGCGTTCGTCGTTTAACACAGAGCTGGAGCTATCGGAAGTAAGAGATAATTTTTACAACGCTTACGTAAAGCTATATAAAGCGCTTGGCGGCGGCTGGGTTACCAAAGGAGAAAAAGCCGAAGCCGAAAGATTGGAGCAAGAAAGAAAACTTCAAGAAGAAAGAAATATGAAAAGCGTGGACGCAGATCATCACGAATAAATAATTTTGGTTCTACTACGAATTTAATGGAACAATACAAATGGATAAAAAGGAACAAATGCTTATTCGGAAAAATAAACAACAATTAAAAATTATTAGAGACAAACAATAT
>JAADIR010000186.1 GCA_013151245.1 Chlorobiota bacterium | reverse complement strand
CGGTTCGCAAAAGACCGTTTCAATAGTCGGAAAGAAAAATAAATCGTATCCCGCTTCCGTTAAAGCGTTCAATCCGTCGCCTGAGTTTTCCTCTCGACGCGTGATAAGAACGGTTTTATTTGAAGCGTTTTCTTTCATCTATTTTTACGCAAATTTAAAATTTGATTTCCGGTTTTGTCACGATTTCTGCATTCGCAAAAATCCCGCCAAAACCTTTTCGTTGTATTTCATCTTTTTCCCCGTTCTAAAGAACGGGGAAAATTTCAACCAATCATTTTTAAAAATTCAAAAACCAATTATTTCCCTATCAACCTATTAGCCTTTTCTCCTTTGTTCCTTTACTTCCCTTCATAAATCTCTTTCAACACTTTTCTCGCGCCGGCTTTCAACAAAGCTTTCGCTAGCGATTTGCCGAGCGCTTCGGCGTTCGCTTTCTTTCCGCGTATCTTTGCGCGAAAAACCGTATCGCCGTCGAGCGACGCGACCAACCCGTCAAGATATAATCCGTTCGAGCGGACTTCGGCAAACGCGCCGATCGGAACTTGGCAGCCGCCTTCGAGCGTTTTCAACAAAGCCCTTTCTGCGAGAACGGCGCAATAGGCGTTTTCATCGTGCAGGACTTTAACGATTTTTTCGGCGAATTTATTTTTCGAACTTATTTCAATTCCCAACGCTCCTTGTCCCACTGCGGGAAGAATCGTTTCCTTCGGGATAATCGAACTGATATATTTTTTCATCTTCAATCTTTCAACTCCCGCGCGCGCGAGAATAATCGCGTCCCATTTCGATTTCAAAAATTTGTCGATTCTCGTCGGGACGTTTCCGCGTAAATCGACTACTTTTATATCGGGACGAATATGTTTCAACTGCGCTTTTCTTCTGAGCGAACCGGTGGCAACCGTCGCCCCTTCGGGCAAAGATTCGATAGTCGTTTTCTTCTTCCGGGCAATCAAAACGTCTTCCACGTCGTGACGCTTTGTTACAGCCGCCAGCTTCAAGCCTTTGGGAAGACTCGTCTGCAAATCTTTCAAACTGTGAACCGCAATATCAATTTCACCGTTTAGCAATGCGGTTTCCAATTCCTTTGTGAAAAGACTTTTGTCGCCGATCTTCGAAAGAGCCACGTTGAGTATCTTATCGCCCTTTGTTTTAATCAGTTTGATTTCCACTTTCAACCCTTTGTGGGCTTTTTGCAGTTCCCGCTTTACGAAATTCGCCTGCCAAAGCGCCAAGTCGCTTCCGCGCGAACCGATAACAATTTTTTCGTTCATATTTATTCTTCCTTAAATTCGTCGTTTTTATTGTTTGGTAAAAAGAGTTCCCGAAGAATGGCGGAATAATGTTTTACTTGTTCATAGTTTGTTCCTTTTTCGGAAAGATTTTTCAATTTCATTGTCGGGTTGTGAAGAACTCTTCCGATCAAACGTTTTGTCATGTTTTCAATTTTCTCCATTTCATGATCGTGTAGTTTGTGTTTTACTTTTTCAAATTCATCGCGCCTTATCTCCTCAAAGAAATCTCGGAACTCCTTTATTGTCGGGACGATATCGAGCGTATTATACCAGCGGAAAAATCCGATCATCTCTTCCATGATAATATTTTCGATAAGCGGAATTTCCCTTTCTCGTTTTTTAAGATTTTGTTCTACAATGATATTGAGCGAATCGATATCGTTGTAAAAAATGCCGTCAAGTTTCTTCGCCTTCGGGTCAACGTCGCGAGGAACGGCAATGTCCATTATTACCATCGGCGAGCGCTTTCTTTTACTCGAAGCGGATTTCACGTCGTCAAACGAAAGAATAAAATCTTCGGAACTCGTCGCGCTGATTACGATATCAAATTCGTGAAGCCGCTCTTGAATTTTTTCAAAATCCAAAACCTTTCCGCTTAATTTTTCGGCGAGGGCGTCCGCCCGTTCTTTTGTCCGGTTCGCAATAAAAAGCTCGCCGATCTCTTTATCTTTCAAATGCACGGCGGCAAGCTCGCCGGTTTCTCCCGCGCCTATTATTAATGCTTTCTTGCTGTGGAAGTCGGCAAATATTTTCTCGATAACTTTTACCGCGGCAAAACTAACCGTAACCGCGCCTTCGCCAATGCGGGTTTCGGTTACCGAGCGTTTTCCTACGCGCATTGTAAAATCTTTTAATTTATGCATTAATGCGCCGGAAAAATTCAGATCGTCCGATAGTTGAAACGCTTCTCTAACTTGACCTAAAATTTGGCTGTCGCCTATTATTTGAGAATCAATTCCCGCGGCAACTTTAAAAAGATGCTTTACGGCGCTGCATGAAAAATAAGGAACGTAATCGCCCGATTCAATTGCGCTTTTTTTCTTAAACGCCGTAAGTAAATCGACAATATGTTTGTAATTAGATTTTTCGTCTTTAGCAATTCCGAAGATTTCGGTTCTGTTGCACGTTGAAATAATCAACCCTTCGTCAACAAGTTCTTTTTTCAAGAGTTGAATAAAGTCAATTGTCTCCGGAACGCTTAAATGAAGAACTTCTCTTTTTTCTACCGAAGCGGTTTTATGATTTATAGAAATTCCGATTATATCCATTCATCGAACCTTAGGTCAAAAAATCATGGAAACTTGATTTGAACATTGCGGAACTCATAATAAGCGCAATTGAAACGACAAAAGCAATCATTGAATAAAACGAAAAACGCTTTCCCGAAAGAGAACCGCTTAACTTCAAAATTATCAGCGCGGCGTAAATTAGCCAAGTCATCATTGTTGATAGAATTTTCGGATCGAAATATGAAAAATCTTTGAAAGCGGACGGCAGCCAAATGAATCCGATTATGATTGAAACCGTGAGCAAAAACAACCCGATTGTTATCGAATAAAAACTCAGCTTTTCAAGAATTTCCAAATTAGGCAATCTGTTAAAGATAGTTGAAAATTTATTGCTCTTTATGTTTTTATAAAGGAGAAAATACATCAGAGAATATGCAAACGCAATCGACATTCCGGTCAAGCCTAAAATTGCCGTAATTACATGACTGCCTAACGGATAATTATTCAACACGCTTGAAACGTTAAATTTATCCGCCGAAAAAAGAGCCGATTTGGTTTGAAAAATGAAAGCGAACAAGAGAATAAAAACGCCCGTGCCTTTTATATCGGTCATTATTTCAATAAGAAAATATATAAACGCAATCGCAAAAGCGAGAAGCGAGAATATCTCAAAAGGAGTCGTTATAGGAAGATGATCGAAATAAACCGACCGCTCCACAAGATACACAATATGAATAACAAGAGTAAAAAATAGAAAAGTCCGTTTAATTGTTTCAAACGCTTTCCTTTCCTTAAAAAAATTATTAAGGTAAAGAAGAAAAGTTATAAAGTAAAAAACCGTCGTTGCAACGGAGAGTATGTGTATAGCGTTATTCATATATTATTTTAACATTATAAATTATTTTTAAAAGTAAACTTAAATTTTTCCGATATAGTAAACAAATTTTTGAAGATTTGCTTCATTCCCTTGTTCTTTGATTCATTACATAGCAAAAAAGAAAAAAACCTTTATGATATAAAACACATGAGTTTATTTGTAAGTTATTTTTATCTTCTCTATCTTTACAAATCGGTTTAATTCAGGATATTCAACTTATCAAACTATATATTATAATAATCTAAACGGAGGTACAATGAAAAAATTATTCATCCTTATGTTCGCGCTAGTTTTGCTTGCGGGAACTACGCAAGCACAAAAGGGCGCTATGGCTGTCGGAGTTCAAGCCGGATTATCTTTACCGATGGGATCTTTTAGCGACGCTGCAAGTCTTGGCTTTGGCGGTATGGGTTCATTTATTTATGGCATTAATAAAAGTATTGATCTTGTCGGATCAATCGGCTATATAACTTATACAACCGACGTTGACGGCTGGTCATGGTCAACTATTCCGATTCTCGCAGGCGCAAGATACTATTTTGGCAATGGCGCAACTAGATTTTACGGTCTTGCCAATATTGGAATATACGCTTCTTCTTCTACGGTCACCGTAGATTTAGGACCTTATTTTGGCGGCTCGCAAAGTTATTCCGCATCCAGTTCCGATTTCGGTTTCTCTTTTGGCGGCGGCGTAAAATTACCGATTGGTAAAACTATGTTTTTCGACGCAAACGCAAAATATAACACGGCAGGCGGAAGCGGCTGGGTTGACATATTTGCCGGCGTTGATTTCGCATTATAATATTTCTCGGCATTTTATTTTTAAGCGGAAAGTTCTTTTTGAATTTTCCGCTTTTTTTTTGCTATTTTTTGACGGCGATGATTTGCAAATCTAACTGGGGCGATAATGACGGACGAAAAAATATTAGAACTTTTTGAAACTCAGAAAAAATATAAAGAAAAAGAATTCTTTACCTCCATTGAAAAACGACGGAAAAAACTGAAAGCGTTATTAACTTTAATACTTACGAGAACCGACGAAATAACAAAAGCGCTAAACGAAGATTTTGGAAAAGCCCCCGCCGAAACAAAACTAACTGAAATATTCCCCGCCGTTTCCGAAATTAGAGAGGCGCTTAGAAATCTCGACAGATGGACGAACGCTAAAAAAGCAAAGACTCCGCTTTCGTTTTGGGGAACGATAGGAAAAGTTTACTATGAACCGAAAGGAGTAGTTTTAATAATTTCCCCGTGGAATTATCCTTTTCTTTTGGCAATGGGACCTCTTGTTTCAGCGGTTACGGCGGGGAATAGCGCAATTTTAAAACCATCCGAATATACGTCGAATACGTTAAGCGTTTTGGAGAAAATAATTTCGGAAATATTCGAA